>DAOSEM010000003.1:0-300000 GCA_035363115.1 Syntrophales bacterium
GTTCCTCGAAAAAAGCCCCGATGGGTCCCAGCCCTCGGGGCTTTCGAGTCTCCGGGGCAAAGAATTATTACCGTTCCGACCGCGCTGAAACCCCCTTTAATATCCGGTCCAGTTCCCGATGATATTGCGGGTAACGGTCCAGATCGTTGTGCCCGCCGCCGGGAACGGCGATCAGGATGTGCCTGCCTGCGGCGAGGGCGACCAGGCGCTCGCTCATGGGAAATGGAATGATATCGTCGGCCGTTCCGTGAAACAGAAACACCGGGCAGGAAATGGACCGGATCCACTTCTCTGTCGGGAGCGTATATTTTAGAAAGGAGCGGATCATAAGCCGGGGAAGGAAGGGGTAATGATAGGCTCCCAAGTCTACCAGGCTGGTATAGGGCGACTCGAGGATGAGCGTCCGCGGTTTCCGCTGCGTTGCCACCCAAGCGGCCGGGCCGGTGCCGATGGATCGGCCGTACAGGACGATGGCCTGTTCGGGGTATTCGTTTCGCACGTGGTCGTATATCCGGAGGGTATCCTCCAGGAGATCTTGTTCTCCGTCGAGGCGACCCTCGCTCTTGCCGAAACCCCGGTAGTCGGGTATCACGAGGTCGTATCCCCGACGGGTGAATTCGGGGGCGATCTCCCCCCAGGTGCGAAGGCTGCCCGCATTGCCGTGAAAGTAGAGGACCACGCCCCGGGGTGCGGGAGTCCTGAAATGCAGGGCGTGCAGCTCGATTCCCCCGGCTTGCAGTCGGACTTCGCGAAATGGCTCTGAAAAGGAGAACCGGAAGTCTTTCGGCAGAGTTTCCGGATAGAAAATCAGGGATTCCTGGCTGCAGCCCGTCAGCAGCAAGGCGGCCATGAAGATGAGGAGCCCCGGCAGGAGCCGATGATTCCGTGAAAAACACTGCAACATCAGAATGTCTCCCGGTTCAGGAATTTCTCTATCATGGGGCGCTGGACATTGCCCAGTGATGAATGAATCCGCGACGGATGCTTCCCCGGATTGAGCCGTACCTGCGGCCGACGGGATGCATGCCCCGGATGCTCCGGTGCCGCCGGAACCTCGCTTCCCCGCTTGGAGTGCAATCACCGGGAACCTTTTGCGGCCAACGGATGATCATGGTAACCTGAAATGCATGCCGGACACGGGATATCCCGGTGGAGTGACGCTGAGGATAGAAATCGGTCATTCGCAAGGGAGGGAATGGGATGACGGACAAGGTGATCCTTTCCTGGAGCGGCGGGAAGGATTGCGCGCTGGCGCTCCGGGAACTGGCGGTGGGCGGCCGGTTCAGGACAGAGGCACTGCTGACGACCTTCGTCGCGGAAACGGACCGGGTGGTGATGCACGGGATTCCACGGCTCCTGGTGGAGGATCAGGCCCGGCTGATCGGACTTCCCCTGGAAGCGGTGTTTCTGGAGGAGAAAGCCGGGAACGACTCCTATGACCGGGCGATGGCGGCCGTTCTTGAAAAATACCGCCGGCGCGGCCTCTCCGGGATCGCCTTCGGTGACCTTTTCCTGGAAGATGTTCGCCGTTACCGGGAATCAAGGCTCACCGGCTCCGGGATGGTCCCCCTGTTTCCCCTCTGGGGAAAGGATACGAAAGTCCTGGCGGAACGGTTTGTCGAGGATGGCTGGCGGGCCATTGTTACCTGCGTGGACACGGATGCCCTGGACGGATCTTTCGCCGGCCGTCTCCTTGACCGTGAGTTTCTCTCCGACCTTCCGCCGGGTGTCGATCCTGCCGGGGAGAACGGCGAGTTCCACACCTTTGTTTTCGATGGCCCCATTTTTCGGGAACCCGTTTCCTTCCGGCCGGGTAGCATTTCCCTTCGGGATGGCCGCTTCCGGGATCTGGAACTGCTGCGGCCCTGAGCGGATCCCGATTCAAAAAACCGGTGCGGGATCGCAAAGAGGATCCTGTAAGGAATGGAACACGCGGGGGGCTGCCGGGGGGGGAACGGGACGGATGGCTCCTGGCACGACTCCTGTTTGTCTCACGCGGATGGATGTGCTAAGAGATTCCCAGCGTTTTTCTTACCGGGGCCACACATATTTCCGCATCCTTCTCCGGGAAGGCTCCGCGACGAAAGAACCGTTCTGGGAGCGTTTATGCTTGAGAAAATAACAGGTTATGCTGATACTGTGAATGCGTTCTTTGCTCAGTACTCCGAACGGTTTGCGGTCTGGTACGGGGGGTTGAGCGAGATGGGTCAGGTGGGAGTTCTGGTCGGCGGGGCGATCGGCGTCATGATTCTCATCGCCCTGTTCGCCATTTCCCGGCTTACCCGCTGATTTCCCGCCTGCGGACAATCATCATGGAAGAGGCTTTGCCTCGTCGATCAGCATGATGGGGATCCCGTTGCGGATCTCGTAAAGCAGTCTGCATGCATCGCAGATCAGCCCATCTCCGGTCTCGTTGAGCCGGATGTCCCCCTTGCATCGGGGGCAGGCCAGTATTTCCAATAGTTCCTTGCTGATGGTCATTCATTCCTCTCTTTCTCTTCCGGTGCACCCAGGAAAACCGTGTACCCGATGACCAGGAAATGGTTGTTGATGCCGGTGTTCGGAGTCCTTGTGCCCCCGTTGGAAAGGTGCCGGATCCGATAGCCGATGTTCAGCGCCGAGTTCCTGCTGAAGGGGACATAGAAACCGCCTCCCGCCTCGCTGTCCATTACAAAACCCCTTGCCTGCTGCTCCGTGCGAACGGATATGAAGTGTGGGCCGCTGGAAACCGCCGCGTAGAAAAACAGGTTTCTCAGGAGGGGATAGACGTATTGGATCCCGATACCCAGTCCCAGCTCGTAATCCCCGGCGGGCTCGTGGACCGGTGTAAAGCGCGGCTCGGCGAAAACCGTGAACCGCCCCCGGTGTGTTCCGGGGATGCCGAGGAAACGGTTGATGTCGAGGCCGAAGTGGGCCGCCATGAGGATCGGCTCGTAGCTTCCCTCCGGAATCTTCCCGAAACCGAATCCTCCCAGCATGCCCGCCTCGGAAAGCCGGACGGGATAATCGATGCGATTCAGGCTGGTTTCCGGAAGCGGAGGCGTTATCATGCCCGACGATGGTTCCGCATTCCGTTGTGGTTCCGTTTCCGGGGCCGCCGGCTTCGATTTCGCGGGAGGGCTGCCCGGAACGAGCGTCTGATCCGGGTGAAACCCCGTTTCTCCGACACTGACCCACTGGCCGGGGCGGACGCGCACCCCCTCGATCCGGATCCGTCCCGTTGCCGCCGGAACGGAGGAGGAGATCCCGCCGGTCTCCCGGCCGGACGGGTCGGCGGATGCGCCGTCCGCTCCGCAGACGATGCCCATCAGCAACAGGATGGCCAGGAGGTATTGGAACCGGGCATGCCGGCATCGCCTTGTTCTCATCGAACTTCCCCCGGGCCGGCATATTTCCGGACGGCTTCCAGGACCATGTCCACGGAGATCTCCTTCATGCAGCGGCGGGTGTTGCAGGTCTTCTGGAAGCAGGGACTGCAGGGCAGCTCCGACCGGATCACCGTGTGGATCCTCCCATAGGGCCCCGTCCGGGCCGGTTCGGAGGCTCCGAAGAGGGCCACCACGGGCGTCCCCACCGCCGCGGCAATGTGCATGGGACCCGAATCGGGCGTCACCACGACGGCGGCCCGGCGATACAGGTGAGCCAGTTCCTTCAGGGTTGTCCTGTTCTCCAGGTTCAGTGCCCTTGTTTCCATCGCTGCCGCAATGCGGCCGATCCGTCCCCCGGTTTCGTGCCCCGTGATCACCACCGGCCGGTCCAGCTCCACCCGGACTCGATCCCCCAGATCTGCAAACCGGTCATCCTCCCACAACCGGGTCTCTCCGGCGTAGGACATCGGGCTCAGGACTACAAACGGGCGTTCCGGATCCACGCCGCTTTCCTTCAGCAGAGCGTCGGCCCGGTTCGCGCTGTCCACCGGGATATCCAGAAAAAATTCCGGTTCCGCCGTATCCGCTCCCAGGTGCCGGGCGAAGTCCAGGTAGCGGTCCACGGCGTGCTTGCCCATGTCCTCAGGGATTTTTTCACTGTAGAACAGGCCGCTCATCTCCTGCATGCTGTCGTAGCCGAGCTTTCGCTTCCCGCGGCTCGCGAACACGAGGATGGCGCTCTTGAAGAGCCCCATGAAATCGATGATCACATCATAGGGCCGGTCCCTCAGGTCCCGAAGGAACCGGTGGATTTCCCCGAGGGTTTCGCCGACGTTGCGGACGCTCCCGAGACGGCGGGCCCAGCGCTTTCTTCCCGAGACGAGGATCCTGTCTATCTGGGGATTTCCCTGAATGATGTCAAGAGATTCTTCCTCCACAACCCAGGTGATGTGGGCCTCGGGGTACCGCTTTCTCAGGGCCGCAAGCGAGGGAAGCGTGTGGACCACGTCTCCGATGGAGCTGAGCTTGACCAGAAGGATGTTCATGGCCGGCCGACCTCGCCGAGGATCCAGCGGGCGGCATCCATCAGATCCTCTCCTATGTAGGCCGCTTCCGGCGGTGCCGTCACGTCCCGCCCATAACCCGTCCGGACCAGGATTCCCCTTGCGCCCGCCCGGGTTCCCGCTTCCACGTCCTTGGGCATGTCCCCGACCATGAAGGAGTCCTCCAGGGCGATTCCCATCTCGGCAGCGGCCCGAAGAAGCAGTCCCGGCCTGGGTTTCCGGCAGGCACAGTCCATGCGGTAGGCCCCCAGGCCCTCCGTCGGGTGGTGCGGACAGAAGTAAAAGGCGTCGATAAGGGCTCTCTGTCCGCGAAGAAGATCCAGAAGATGCCGGTGGGTTTCCTCCACGAAGGCCTCGTCGAAGAATCCCCGGGCGATGCCCGACTGGTTTGTCACGACGACGACCTTCATCCCCGCCCGGTTGAGCATTCCGATTGCCTCGGCTGCTCCGGGAAGGATCCGGAGTTTCTCGATGCGGTCCAGGTACCCCACCTCTTCGTTGATCGTTCCGTCCCGGTCGAGAAAGACCGCCCGCTGTCCCCTCATCGCCGGCCTCCCTCGAAAAGCGATCGTGCCTCGTTCCAGACGTCTTCGGCGGAGATGGCCTCCATGCAGCGGAAATCCTGCGGGCAGGTCTCCTTCAGGCAGGGGCTGCAGTCCATGGGCTTGCGGACAATGGAGAACCGGGGGCCCATGGGGCCCGTCGTCACGGGGTTCGTGGAGCCGAAGACGGCGACCGTCGGGACGCCCATGGCCGCGGCCACATGCATCAGGCCCGAGTCGTTGGAGACGAAGACGCGGCATCGGGAAATGAGGGCCAGGGCCTCCCGGAGGGAGGTACCCCCCGCGAGGTTGACAAACCGCGCCTTCGCGGCCGCCTGGACCGCCCCGGCGCTCTCCCGGTCCCCGGAACTGCCGAAGACGAGGACCCGTGCTCCGAATTCCGCCGCCAGACGATCGGCCACGGCGGCGAAGCGATCCGGAAACCAGCGCTTGGCCGGCCCATAGGCCGCCCCGGGCGCGATGCCTGCCAGGGGGGCTTCGGGATCGCACCCCCGCTCCACGAGGACCTTCTCCGCAAGGTCCCGGTACTCCGCAGGCGGCACCAGGAGGGGAGGCGGCGGGTCCGGTGGCGGAAGGCCCAGGGCCCGGACCATTTCCAGGTAGTACCGGCTCTGGTGCACCCGGAGGATCTCCCGGGACCGCCGCACGGAAGAAGTCAGGAGCAGCCCCCGGGCGTCCGTGTTGTAACCGGCCCGCACGGGAATTCCAGCCAGCAGGGTCACGATGGCCGCTTCGATGGCATTCTGCAGGAGGATGGCCCCGTCAAATGCCATGCCGCTCAGGTCCCGGGCGAGGCGCAACCGACCGGACACCCCGGCGTGGATCCCCGGTTCCCGGAAGGTGAGAACCTCATCGGCATGGGGGCAGATCCGGTAGACCTCTCCCACCCAGGGTTTCGCCAGGACGGTGATGTGCGCTTCCGGCATGCCTGCACGGATGGCCGCCATGGCCGGGAGGGTGAGGATGGCGTCGCCGATCCAGTTGGTCCCGCGAACCAGGAGGCGCCGGATCTCCCGGGCCGGAAAAGGCCGGCGGTGAACGACCGGAAGCGGAGACTGGAAAACGGTCTGGTCTGTCATGTCCGCCTCGGCGCCTGCCAGGGTTTCGTCTTCCAGCGCTGGTGGACCCAGAACCACTGGTCCGGGTACTTCCGGACCGTGTCTTCGATGATGCTCGTGAAGCGCTGGGTGTTTTCGAGCACGTCCTCCTTTCGGTTTCCCGTCCGGGCCAGGGGGACCTCTTCGCCGAGAACGAACCGGTATTTCCCGTTTTCGAGGCGGGCCATGTATCCCGGAAGGACGGGAGCCTCCGTGTGGAGGGCCAGCAGGGCAAGGCCGTCGGACGTACAGGCGGTGCGGCCGAAAAAGTCGACGAAGACTCCTTCCTGCCAGGCCACGTTCTGGTCCAGGAGAAGACCGATGATGCCGTTCTGCTTCAGGATCCGCAACATGGGCCGCATGGCCCGGTCCTTGTCCTGGAGGATGTTGCCCGTGCAGGAGCGGACCTTCGACACCAGGATTTCCAGGGTCGGGCTGTCCATGAGCCGGTAGATCACCATCATGGGCTTGATGACCAGAGCGGCGGTGACGGCCTCCAGCTCCCAGTTCCCGAAGTGGGCGCCGAAGAGAAGAAGCCCCCTGTTCTTTTCGAGAGCCCGGAAGGCATGTTCCACTCCCTCCAGTTCCACCCAATCCGCCAGGTTTTCACGGCCGATCTTCGGAAGGTCGAAGAATTCCGCCGCCACGATCCCCATGTTGCGATAGACTCCCCGGGCAATCCGGCCCAGTTCGTCATCCGGTTTTTCCGGGAAGGCCATGCGGAGATTGTGCAGGGCGATCAGGCGATGCCGGGAGTCGGCTGCATAGGCGAGGAGGGCCAGCCGGACGAAGAAGGCCTTCCGGATCCCCAGCGGGATCTGCTGGAAAAAGTGCAACAGGTTATCCGCCCGGGATTCCGCGCTCATGTCCGTTCCTGTTCTTTCATGCAACGCCGCGATTCCAGGATCTCCAGGATGTCCCGGCCGAGAATGCCGTCGTCCGGCTCCATATGCAGGTCCACTTCGAGTACCAGGAGCCCGGGAAGAGAGTCTTCCATTCCGGCCAGCCGGGCGGCGTCTTTTTCGGTCGTGACGATTCCATCTGCCATGGCGGCGGACCGGCGGATCTCCTCCAGATCTTCCCGGCTGAACCGGTGGTGGTCCGGATAGGCCAGGAACGGCGCCACTTTGCACCCCAGCGTCTCCAGCGTATGCCGGAAGGCCTGCGGGGAGCCGATCCCGGCAAAGGCCGAGAATGTTTTTCCCGACAGGGAATCGAGCGGCAGTGTCTCCCCGCCTGCGGCGCGCACCAGGCGGGACGGCCGGTGCAGGGCCCGGAGGGTCGGCCGCCCGCAACCGGGAAAGGCCTGTGGATTTTCTTCTCCATCGTCGTCCGTCGCGGGGCCCGTCCGGATCATCCAGCGTGCCCGCCGCAGGGATTCCAGGGGCTCGCGCAGGGGTCCCCGGGGCAGCAGGTGGCCGTTCCCGAAGGGTCTGCGGGCATGGACGACGAGAATGTCCACGTCCCGATGGAGGCGCCGGTGCTGGAAACCGTCATCGAGAAGCAGGACATCCGCCCCGAAGCGGTCCACGGCCTCGCGCCCCGTCCGGTACCGCTCCGGCCCCGTCAATACCGGCACACCGCGGAGCCGGCGGGCCATCATGAACGGCTCGTCGCCGCAGACGGCCGGCTCGGAGAGCACATGCCTTCCGTCGGAGACGATCTCGACAGGTCCCCTGGGCCGGCCTCCGTATCCGCGGCTCAGGATCGCCGGTTTGCTTCCATGCTCTTTCAGGAACTCCGCCAGGTGAATCACCAGGGGGGTCTTCCCGGTTCCGCCGACGGTCAGGTTCCCCACGCTGACCACCGGAACGGGCAAATGGCGTATCCCCAGGATTCCCCGGTCATACAGGGCGTTCCGAATCCGTATCCCGAATCCGTATCCCCCGGAGGCGACACCCAGGACCGGACCCATAAGGAGGCTCGGAGAGGCGTCTTCCCCATACCAGAGGGACTGGATCCGATCGTGAAGGTTCCTGGTCGGTTCGGTCTGCATCTCGCGGAATCGTCAGCCTTCCCGGAATTGCATGTTGTAGAGCCGCCGGTATTCGCCCTGCTTCTCCAGGAGGGTTTCGTGGTTTCCTTCTTCGACGATCTCACCGTTGACGAGGACGATGATGCGGTCGGCGTTTCGGATCGTCGACAGCCGGTGAGCGATGACCAGCGTCGTCCTGCCCTTCATCAGGTTCTCGAGGGCCTCCTGAACCTCGATTTCCGCCTCGGTGTCGAGGGACGAGGTCGCCTCGTCGAGGATCAGGATGGGGGCGTCCTTCAGGATCGCCCGTGCGATGGAGATCCGCTGGCGCTCTCCGCCGGAGAGCTTCATCCCCTGTTCACCGATCAGGGTGTCGTACCCCTCGGGGAGCCGCATGATGAAGTCGTGGGCATTGGCAGCCCGGGCGGCCCGGACGATGTCCTCCTGCGAGGCCTGCTGGTTTCCGTAGGCGATGTTGTTGCGGACTGTGTCATTGAAGAGGATCGTCTGCTGGGTGACGATGCCGATCTGCCCCCGCAGGGAGTCGATGGTCGCTTCCCGGATGTCGTGCCCGTCGATGAGAATTCTTCCCTCCGTGACGTCATAGAAGCGGGGGATCAGGTTGACGAGGGTGGTTTTCCCCCCGCCGCTCATGCCCACCAGGGCGATGGCCTCGCCGGCCCGGATCGAGAGATCGATGTTCCGGAGAACCGGGTCCTCTTCATACCGGAATGTCACATTCTGGATGTCGATTCCTTGCGTGATCCTTGGAAGTTCCGTTGCATCGGGGGCGTTGCGGATCTCCGGGACGGCGTCGATGATGGCGAAGACCCGCTCGGCGGCGGAGATGCCCTGCTGGATCTGGTTGTTCGTTGCTGTGAGGCGCTTGATGGGCTCGTAAAGCATGATCAGGGCGGTCAGAAAGGAAAAGAAGGTCCCCGGTGTGGAAGAGCCGTGAATCACCTGCCAGCCGCCGTAAAAGACGATGATGGCGATGCCGATGCCGCCCAGGAACTCCATCAGGGGGCTGGAGAGGGCGTTGACGGTAACGGCCTTCATGAACAGCTTCAACAGGTTTTCGCTTTCCTTTTCGAACCGCTTGTTTTCGTAGTCCTCCATGGAGAAGGCCTTCACGATCCGCGCCCCCGTGATGGTTTCCTGGAGGAGGCTCGTGAGGCTTCCCATGGTGATCTGGGCTCCCGTCACGGCGCTGCGGATCTTCCGGCCGAACCGGGAGATCGGATAGACCGTCAGGGGGAAGACGACCATGGCGATGATGGCCAGCTTCCAGTCCCTCCAGAAGACGACGAAGACGAGGCAGAGGATGGTGAAGCTGTCCTTCAGGAGGCTCGTGATGGCCTCCGACACGGCCCCCTGGATGTAGTTGACGTCGAAGGTGATCCGCGACATCAGGACGCCCGTGGGGTTCTTCGTGAAAAACGACAGCGATTGCTGCTGAATCTGTTTGTATAGCCGGTTCCGGAGATCCGTGACGATCCGCTGTCCGATCCAGTTCATGATGATCGCCTGGGCATAGGTGCACGCTCCCTTCACCAGGTAGATCCCGATGACGGCCAGGGGGATCCACTGGAGCATCCGGGCGTTCCGCTCGACGAAGATGTCGTCCAGGGCGGGTTTGACCAGGAAGGCCAGGACGGACGTCAGTCCTCCCACGATGAGCATGAAGAACATGGCCAGGATCAGCTTGGCCGTGTGAGGTTTGGCAAGGCGGAAGAGACGCTTGAAGACGATCACGATGGGGCTCCTTTTTCCCCCCGGGCCATGGTACAGGCGATGAGGGCTGTATTCCTGGCGGCGCCTCCGGTTCCGAGTTTTTCCCGGACCTCGCGGAAGGCGTCCGTCATCGTTTCCCGCCGGCGATGGTCCGTCAGAAGAGGCAGGACCTCCTCCGCAATCCGCTCGGGCGATGCCGCGCCCTGAATCAGTTCGGGGACGATTGTCCGCCCGGCGACGATGTTGGGCAGCCCGATGTGGTCGATCCGGATGACCAGGCGGGCGAACGGGTAGGTCAGCGGGGAAACTTTGTATACGATCACCATGGGAATGCCCAACAGCGCCGTCTCCAGGGTTGCCGTGCCGGAGGCGACAATGGCTGCGTCGGAGGCGGCGATGACTCCATAGGTGTCCCGGCGGATCAGGTGAACGGGGACGGCGCTTGCTTCCGTAAGGCTCCGGAGGAGCTCTTCCGGGAGCGTGTCCGCCAGGGGGAGTACGAACTGCAGGTCCGGCAGCTTCATCCTGAGAATATCCGCCGCCCGGAGCATGGGATCCAGCAGGCGGTCGATTTCTCCCTGCCGGCTTCCCGGCAGCAGGGCAATGGTTCTCCGTTCCGGGGCCAGTCCCAGCCGCCGCCGGATCTCCGAAACGGACCCATCCGCCCTGACCGTGTCGAGGAGCGGATGCCCGACATAGGCCGCATCGATCCCGGCCTTTTCGTACAGCGGCATTTCAAAAGGAAAGATGACGGCCATTCTGCTTACCGTTTCCCGGATCGACCGGATTCTGCCGGCTCCCCAGGCCCAGATCTTCGGGCTGATGTAGTAAAGGACGGGGATTCCGGCTTTTTTCGCTACCCGGGCGAAGCGAAGATTGAATCCCGGGTAGTCGATGAGGATCACCAGGGCGGGACGGTCCGTCTCGAGAAACCGGCTAAGGCGGGAGAACAGGGTCCTGATCCGGCCGAGTTTTCCGAGAACCTCCGTGAGCCCGACCACTCCCAGCTCGGAGACGTCGGCCAGGAGAGTGACCGACGACGCCTGCATATGCATGCCCCCCACTCCGTAAAAGGCGAGGGTGGGATCGATCTCCCTCATGGCCGAGGCGAGCTGGGCTCCGTAGAGATCTCCCGATGCCTCGCCCGTCAGGATCAGAATTTTCGAGGAGTGTTCCATCGGCGCTGCCGTCTCTCCGGTTTCAGCGGTTGCCGGGGAACGGATCGGAAGGAAAGCCTCTCTGAATTGGATCCATCTGCCCGCGTCGAGCGCTTCCATCCCCGTGAAGGTCCGTCTCACCTTCGAGTGAGAAACGATGTTCCTTCCCGTTCGGCAATCTATCTGCAGATGCCCCGCTGGGAGTTTTCCAGAAAGGAAACAAACTGGCGCACCTCCGGAAGGTCCTCCACCTCCGCCCGGATCCGCTCGATGGCTTCGACCAGCCGCAGGGAGGATCGGTAAACCAGCCGATAGGATTCCCGAAGTGCCTTGATCGACGGCTCGGAAAAGCCCCGCCGTTTGAGGCCCACCAGGTTCAGCCCATAGGGACGGGCCCGGTTGCCCGAGACGGTGATGAACGGCGGCACGTCCTGGGCTACGGCGGAGGCTCCTCCGACGAAGGCGTGGGCGCCGATGCGAATGAACTGGTGGACCCCCGACATCCCGCCGATGATGGCCCAGTCCTCCACATGAATATGTCCCGCCAGGTTCGTCGCATTGGCCATGATGACGTGATTGCCCAGCTTGCAGTTGTGGGCGATGTGGCAGTACGCCATGATCAGGTTGCGATCCCCCATGATGGTGACGCCGATGTCGGACACGGTGGAGCGGTTGATGGTCACGAATTCCTTGATGATGTTGTGATTTCCTATGACCACCCGGGTCTCTTCCCCCCTGTATTTCAGGTCCTGGGGAATCCCGCCGATGGAGGCGAACTGGAAGATCCGGTTGCCCTCCCCGATATCCGTGTGGCTCTCGATCACGACATGGGGGCCGATGACCGTGTTCCGTCCGATGGTGACGCTGGGTCCGACGATGGTGTAGGGGCCGATTTCGACATCCTCGGCAATCCGGGCGTCGGGGGCGATCACGGCCGTGGGATGAATGCTCATGAATTCCGTCCTTCCAGTTTCTTTTCCAGTGCTTCCAGCCTTTTGGCCAGGTCGAGAAGCTGCTGCCTCATGGCCGGGAGTTTCGGGATCGTCGCCTCCAGCCGCAGCCATTCACGGTGGGGCATATGGGGTGCTCCGGCCACAATGGTCGCGGCGGGGACGTTCTTGTGAATCCCGGCGCGGGCAGCCACCATGGCGTGGTCTCCGACCTGGATGTGTCCCACCAGGCCGGCCTGCCCGCCGATCATGACGCCCCGGCCCACGGTTGTGCTGCCGGAAACGCCCGCCTGGGAGACGACGATGGCATATTCTCCGATGACCACGTTGTGGGCGATCTGGACCAGGTTGTCGATCTTGGCGCCTTTCCGGATCCAGGTGCGGCCCATGGTTCCCCGGTCGATGGTCGTATTGGCGCCGATTTCGACATCGTCGTCGATCTGGACGATTCCGACCTGGGGAATCTTTATGTTTTCCCAGCCGGGCCGCGCAAAGCCGAATCCGTCGCCCCCCACGACGACGCCCGCGTGAAGGATGACCCGCTTCCCGATCCGGCACCGATCATACACCGTCACATTGGGGTGCAGAACCGATTCCTCGCCGATCGACGCGTCGACACCTACATATGCCCCCGGGTAGAGCACGGCTCCCGCCGCGATCTCGGCACCGCGGCTTACCGTTGCCCCGGCATGGATGCTGGACTGCGGGGAAACCCTGGCGTCCCGGTCGACGAATGCCCGCTCGTGGATGCCCGGTCGTTCCGGTTCCCGTGGATGGAAAAGGGCAAGCGCCTGGCCGAAGGCGACGTAGGGGTCGGCGACCACGATCAGGGTCCGGCCGGGTTCTTCCGTTCCCGGTGCAACAAGAACGGCGGTCGCCCGGGTGGTTTTCAGTCGAGATCGGTACCTGCGGTTGGCGATGAATGCCAGGTCGCCGTCTCCGGCTTCTTCGATACCCCGCACGCCCGCGATCAGGGCATCCGCATCCCCGTGAACAACGCCGCCCAATCGGGCGGCGATCTCCTGAACGGTCCAATTCACGCTGTGTTCCGGTCGACGCCGGTTCCCTTACTTCTTCTTGTCCTTGAAGGTCCTGTTGAACTCTTCCACGACGCGCTTCGTGATGTCTTCCTTCGCGTTGAAGTACGGGAGCTGGAGAACGTATGGATCCAGAACCATTGTATATTTTTCTTTTTCGGCGATGGACCGGACGATCTTGAGGACTTCCGGGAACAGCTTTTTAAAGATATCCTGTTCCTTGGCCCGGAGATCATCCTCGAAATCCTTGGCAACGACCTGGTAGTCCCGGTATTTCTTCTGCAGGGTCATCTCCTTCTCCCGCAGGGCCGATTCCGTCAGGACGGTCCGCTGCTTTTCCAGATCCTCCCGAAGCTTCTTGAGCTCCTTTTCTTTTTCTTCGATGACGGCCTTGTCCTTGGCGATGAGCCTGCGCATCTCGTCGCCCATCTGTTTGCCCGCATTGGAGGTCAGCATGGCCTCCTGGATGTTGACAAAGCCGACCTTTTCCGCAGACCAGGCCGCCCCGGACGACAGAGCCAGCAGAAGCAATCCCGCAATGACACCAAACACCGCTTTCTTCATTCGTGATACCTCTCTTTCAGCTTTTTTATTCGCTACATGAACATGCCGATGGCAAACTCCCATCGCGACGCGGATTCGCCTTCCTTGGCGTCAAGCACATAGCCCCACTCAAGGCGCAGGGGACCCAGCGGCGAATACCAGCGGATTCCCGCTCCCGTCGTATGCCGGAAGTCGCTCCCGAAGGAATACGTATCCCAGGCGTTGCCGGTGTCGTAGAAGACGACCCCCTTGATGCCGGCTTCCTTCACGAGAGGGAAAAGGTACTCGACATTGAAACAGAGGAACGTTGTTCCCCCGATGACGTAATAGCCCGTCGCATCCTTTGGTCCCACGTCCTTGAGACCTCTCAGGGAGTTCATCCCGCCCAGGGTGAACCGCTCGAACAGGGGAATGCTCTCCCCTTCGCTCGGAGCCAGGTAACCGGCCCGTCCCCGGACGCTGAAGACCGTGTCCAGGGGAAGGCCGAAAAACCACTGCGACTGTACCACGGCCTTGACGTAACTTGTCGTTCCTCCCAGGAGTTTGCTTGCGTAGCCGACGGAAACACCGTTGCGGGAACCCCGGGTCGGGAAAAAGTTGTCATCCGACGTGTCCCGGTTGAGGCCGACACTGACGATGCCTGTCCGGTATTCTCCCGCGTAAGCCTGGATGTACTGGGGCGCGTACACGTTGATATCCTTTATGGTATCGATCGAATACGTGAAGCCGAAACTGCCGCTGAAGAATTCCCAGAGGGGATATCCCAGGGTGAATCCCCCGCCCGTTGAATTCACGTTGTAGTAATCCCACTCCTTCTCAGAATGCCAGGCGTTCCAGTTGCTGAAGAGGGGCAGGTCGAAGAGCCAGGGCTCGATGAACTGCAGCTCGAACCAGGTCTTGGTGCTGGAAAAGCTGGTTTTTAACTTCAGGGTCTGTCCCCGGCCGAGGAAGTTCTGCTGGGAGATCTCCGCCACGAAAGCCAGGTGGTCCTGGCCGCTGTAGCCGGCTCCGATGCTGAACATTCCCGTTGCCTTCTCCTTCACGTGGATGCGGACGTCCGTCAGATTCTCCGCGGGCCCTTTTTCTGTCTGGAAATTGATTTCCTCGAAGTAGCGGGTCCGCTCCAGGGCGGTATAGCTGTTCTTCAGGTTCGTGCTGTTGTAGAGGTCCCCCTCGACGATGGACAGGAGCCGGCGCATGACCTTGTCCCGGGTCTTCGTGTTTCCCGTGAAGGTGATGCGGTTGAAGTAGACCAGGATCCCCTTGTGGATCCTGTAGGTCACGTCCACGGACAGATCTTTCTCCCGGATGTCCGTCTGGGGTTGCACGTCAGCATAGGCGAACCCCTCGTCGTTGGCGGCCTTGGTCAGCGTGTCGATATCCCTGATGATGGCCGATCGGTCGTAGAACTCTTTCTTTTTGATCTCCAGCCTATCCATCAGCTTCTGGCGGGTGACGTCGAGGGGGTCGCCCGCGATTGCGACGGTTCCCACGCGAAAGCGCTTTCCCTCGTTGATGGGGATCTTGATGTAGATGCCCTTGGCGTCATGGGTGATAACCGGGTCCGCCACCTGGGCCTGGATGAATCCGCTGTTCAGGTAGAAGGCACTGATCCGGGCGACGTCCTGCCGGAGTTCGTCCTTCTTGAGAAGACCCGAATCGGTAAAGACGTGGAGGATGCCCCACTCGGTAGTCTTCATCTGTTTCTTGAGTTCTTTGTCCGTGAAGGTCCGGTTCCCCTCGAAGGAAATCTTCTCCACGTAGATCTTCTTGTTTTCCTGGACGGTCACAACAATGCGGGTGTCTTTTTCTCCCGCTTTTTCAACTTTATACGTGATCTCGGCGTTGTAGTAGCCTTTCCCCTCATAGAGGGTTTTGATCTTGGCGATATCGGCGGCCAGCTTTTCCGCGTTGAGGACCTGCCTCGTCTTTACGCTCATGTTCGAGAGGAGTTCATCTTTATCGATGGCCTTGTTCCCCGTGAACTGGATCTGCGAAATGAGTGCCTTTTCCACAATGTGGAACGTGATGACCGTTCCTTCCGGAGTCGAGGAGACCTCGACCTTCACGTCATCGAAATACCCCATCCCGTAAATCGCCTTGATGTCTCCGGACAGATCGGCCTCGGAGTAGACGTTGCCCTTGGCGCTTTTCATGACCTGGGCGATGGCGCTGCTTTCGATTTTCTGGTTGCCCTTGAAGTCTACCCGGGCGATCCGCTGTACTTCTCCAATCCGGAGCAGGAGATCTCCCCTGAGCCGGGAGACCATGGCGGGAATACCCTCCAATCCCCGCCCCTGGGCGAAAACACCCGGAAAGGCCTGCCCTTTCTGCACATCGATGATTTTCGCATCCACGCTGATGAGCTCGCCGAACTCGGACACGCTGCCCAGGATGGCGTACAGTGCCCCCGTATCTTTTGCGGCCGCCAGGGCCGTTTCCTCGTTCAGCGGCATGCCTGCCACCCGTTTGAGAATCGTATCCCTGTCCACGGGCCGGATGCCCCTGGTTCTGGCCAGATCGGCGTACAGGGCGCTGAAGATGGATTCCTGGAGGAGGTCCCGCTGTGTTCCGCTGAAGACCTCAAAGGGAAGCAGCGCGATGGTTTTGGTTTCCTGCGCGGCGACAGGGTGCGGATTGCAAAAGAGGGAGACAGCGATGAAGAATCCGAGAATGCATCGGACGAAGTCAGATCGAGTTTTCGTCATGCTGGAGCACCTTTCCGTCCTTCAGGCCAACGCTTCGGGACATCCGTTTCGCCAGGGACCGGTTATGGGTCACCACGACCAGGGTTATGTTTCGTTGACGATTCAGATTCATCAGCAGATCCTCGACCTTCCGTCCCGTTTCCGTGTCGAGGTTTCCGGTGGGTTCGTCAGCCAGGATGACCTCCGGTTCCATGATGACCGCTCGGGCCACGGCCACCCGCTGCTGTTCGCCGCCCGAAAGCTCTCCCGGCTTGTGCGCCATCCTATCACCAAGTCCCACATCCATCAAGATTGATTCAGCCCGCTTCCGGGCCTCCTTTTGGGATAGGCCGGAGATGAGGGCAGGCATCATCGTGTTTTCGAGGCTTGTGAACTCCGGCAGCAGGTTGTGGAACTGGAACACGAAGCCGATCCTCCGGTTGCGGAAGGACGCCAGTTCCTTTTCGTTCCAGGAGAAGACGTCCGCCCCGTCGAAGAGGACCTTGCCCGCCGTCGGATGGTCGAGGGTTCCCAGGATGTGCATCAGGGTGCTCTTCCCCGCCCCGGAGACCCCCAGGATGGCCAGGGACTCCCCTCCGGGGATGACCAGATCCATCTCCTTGAGGACCTCGATCCTCTGCCCGTTTTTGATGAATGTCTTTTCCAGGTTCCTGACTTCGATCATGGAGATTGCAGCCGTTTTCTATGTGCGGACGTCCGCCCGCGTCTCAGTCGTAACGGAGGGCCTCTGCCGGATCCAGCCGGGATGCCCGCCACGAGGGGTACAGGGTGGACAGGAACGAGATCAGGAGCGTCCCGACTACGATAATACCCACATCCGAATAATTGACCCGGGACGGAAGCTCGCTGAGATAGTAGACTTCGCCGGGCAGTATCTTGAATCCGAATAAGCGCTCGATGAAGGAGGACACGGGTTCGATGTTCCATGCCAGGAGAAGCCCTCCGGCGCACCCCAGAATCGTGCCGATGAAGCCGATGGTCACCCCCTGGAGGATGAAGATCTTCATGATGCTCCGTGAGGTGGCCCCCATCGATTTCAGGATGGCGATATCCTTATTCTTTTCCATGACGACCATGATGAGCGTCGTGATGATGTTGAAGGTCGCCACGAGAACGATCAGGCTCAGGATGATGAACATCACCTTCTTCTCCAGCCGGAGCGCCGCGAAGAGGTTCTTGTTCATTTCCATCCAGTTGCGTGCCCAGTATGGAAAACCGAGTTTTTTCTCGATGTTCTTGGCGATCTCCGCCGCTCGGTAAATGTCCTTCACCTTGACCTCGACCCCCGTAACGCGGTCATCCATCCCCAGAAAGGCCTGGCAGTCCTTGAGGGAGAGATAGGCCAGGGTGGAGTCGTATTCGTAAAAACCGGATTCGAAAATGCCCACCACGAGGAACCGTTTCATCCGCGGGACCATCCCCATGGGGGTGGATGTGCCCATGGGCGAGATGACGCTGACGGTTTCGTAGAGATAGAGCCCCAGGTGCTTGGCCAGCTCCTTGCCGACGAGGATGCCGGGCAGGTCCGCCCGGTCCCTGGGAATCGCGGCCGCATTCCGGCGGTCCGGGAGGAGGGCCTCGACGCTTCCCTCCTTCATCTTCCCGAGGCTGATGACGCGGAAGGCGTCTTCCGGGGAGAGCCCCCGGAGGACCACGCCGCTTATGCCGTCCCCGTTCTTCAGCATGGCCTGGCTGTAGATGAAGGGCGTCGAGGCCACCACGCCGGGAGTGGAATTGACGGCCTCCTGGACGGTCCGGTAATTCTGCATCGGGCCTGTATACTGCATGATGACGGCGTGGGAATTGATGCCCAGGATCTTGTTGCGCAGGTCCGTCTCGAAGCCGTTCATGACCGCCAGGACCACGATGAGGGCCGCCACCCCCAGGAAGATCCCGGTGATGGAAATCAGCGTAATGACCGAGACAAAAACCTGCTTGCGCTTGGCCCTTAGGTAACGGAGGCTGATATACGATTCGTATGGCATGATGGATGGTCCGGAGAGAAGGGTGCCCGACGGATCAGGCGTCTTTCTGGCGCATCTGGGGATACAGGATCACGTCCCGGATGGAGGCCGAATCCGTGAAGAGCATGACGAGCCGGTCGATCCCGATTCCCTCCCCCGCCGTCGGGGGCATGCCGTATTCCAGGACCCGGACATAGTCTTCGTCCATTTCGTGGGCCTCTTCGTCGCCGGCCTCCCGCTCCCGCAACTGCTGGAGAAACCGCTCCCGCTGGTCGGCGGGATCGTTGAGCTCGGAGAAGGCATTGGCGATCTCCTTCCCGCAGATGTACAGCTCAAACCGGTCCACCAGCGACGGCTCGTCGTTGTTCCGGCGGGACAAAGGAGAGACCTCCACGGGGTAATGGGTCACGAAAGTCGGCTGAACCAGGCCTGCCTCCACCTTTTCCTCGAAGACGGCCATGAGAATCTTGCCGGCGGGATCGCCGTCTTTGATCTCGATTCCAAGCGACCGGGCGAAGGAAGCAATCCGGGAGGGATCCTCCAGGGTTTCCCGATCCACGCCGAGGCTCTCCATGACGGCGTCCCGGACGCGCACCCGGCGCCAGGGAGGGGTCATGTCCACGTCCGTTCCCTGATACGGGAAGCGGGTTCCGCCGAAGAGGTTCCCGGCGATGAAGACAAACAGCTCCTCCGTGAAGTCCATCAGGTCTTCGAAGGTGGCGTAGGCCTGGTAGAATTCCATCATGGTGAACTCGGGATTGTGGAAGGTGGAAACGCCTTCGTTGCGGAAGTTCCGGTTGATTTCGTAAACCCGTTCCAGTCCCCCCGTAACCAGCCGCTTGAGATAGAGCTCCGGGGCGATGCGGAGAAACAGGTCCATTCCCAGGGCGTTGTGGAAGGTCTTGAAGGGGCGGGCGGCGGCTCCTCCGGCCCGGGGCTGCATCATGGGCGTTTCTACCTCCAGGAAATCGTGGTCGTCCATGAAGCGGCGGACCAGGCGGATGATCCGGCTCCTCTTGATGAAAACCTCGCGCGATTCCGGATTGGCAATCAGGTCCAGGTGGCGCTGCCGGTAGCGGGTCTCGATGTCCGTCAGGCCGTGCCATTTCTCCGGAAGGGGCCGCACGGCCTTGGCAAGGAGCCGCAGCTCCCTCGCCTCGATGGTCAGTTCTCCCGTCCGGCTCTTCATGATCCTGCCGGAGAGAGAGACGATATCGCCGACGTCGAGCGACTTGAAGAGGTCGAAGGCCTCGGGCCCGACGGCGTCCCGGCGGATGAACCCCTGGATCCTGCCGGTCCGGTCCTGGAGGGACACGAAGGCACCCTTGCCGAAGTCCCGGATGGCCATGATCCGGCCCCCCAGGCTGAATGTTTCCTCGATTCCCTGAAAGGCATCCTTGTCCAGGGCTCCGAATCGTTCGGTAAGCGCCGCGGCGGTGTCGCCCACCCGGATCCCGTTGGGGTACGGATCGATTCCCCGGGCGGCCAGTTCGGCCACCTTCTCCCGTCGTATCTTCAGAAGTTCGCTTTCTTCCATGGGTTCCCGTGATCAGTTGACGTATAGAGGGGTGTTGGACTATATGGATTTTTCCGATTCGTCAAGCAAATTCACCCGCCGGGGCGCCCTGTTCCCGACCTCCGGCGACGGGGAGTAAACCTTTGGAATCAGCATTATTCCGGGAGGATGTTCCTGTCTCGGACTGGTCGGACTGGCGCTGGCAGCTGGCCCGGTCGGCCCTTCAACGGGACGGGCTGGCCCGGATCCTGGGCAGGGAGACCGTGGCGGGACCTGCATGGGAACGTCTGCTGCGACTTTATCCCTGCCGGATCCCTCCTTATTATATGTCTCTCCTGCGTCTCGGCGACGCCGGGGATCCCCTGGCCCGGCAGGCCTTTCCGGACCCCCGGGAACTGGAAGACCGGTCCGGGGAAGATCCGGATCCCCTGGACGAGGAAAAACACATGCCCGTGCCGGGGCTCATCCGCCGCTACGGGAACCGCTGCCTCCTCCTGGCGGCGGAGCGCTGCGCCCTGCACTGCCGCCACTGCAACCGAAAGCGGCTCTGGGGCCGCCCTGCATCCGGGAGCCGGTTGTCCCGCCTGCGCCGTGCTCTGGAGTGGATCGCCCGGACTCCGGCGATCCGGGAGGTCATCCTCTCGGGAGGAGATCCCCTGACCAGTGACGATGGAGAGCTGGACTGGCTCCTGGGCTCGCTGCGGGCGATCCCGCACGTGGAGGTCCTTCGCCTGGGCAGTCGTGTGCCCGTCGTCCTGCCCATGCGGATCACCGGGGACCTCTGCCGGATCCTCCAGCGCCACCGCCCTCTCTGGCTCAATACCCAGTTCAACCACCCACTTGAAATCACAGAAGAATCGGCAGCCGCATGCGACAGGATCCTCACCTGCGGCATCCCCGTCTCCAGCCAGTCGGTTCTCCTCAAGGGAGTCAACGACCGCTGCGAGGTCCTCCGGGATCTTTTCGAGGGTCTCCAGCGCATCTCCGTTCGCCCCTATTACCTCTTCCACTGCGATGCAGTGAAGGGAACGGGCCACTTCCGGACCTCCACGGCGGCAGGCATGGAGATCATGGACCGGCTCTGGAGGGACCTGTCGGGTCTCTGCCTGCCCCGATACGTGCAGGACCTCCCCGGCGAGGGGGGCAAGGTTCTCCTCCATCGGCCGACGGCCGGCCTCCGCCCGGAGCCGTAATCCCCCAAGGGTTTGTTTTCTTTTGACAAGGTCTGTCAAATGCATTATGAATCCCAATCCCGAGCGGTGAATAACCCCTTGGATTTCCACAAGGAGAGACAGCAATGTATACGGCCAGCGACCTGCGGAAGGGGCTCCGGATCAAGATCGACGGCGATCCCTATGTCATCACTGAATTTAATTTCGTGAAGCCCGGGAAGGGACAGGCTCTCTACCGGTGCAAACTCAAGAACATGATCACCGGAAGCCAGTTCGAGCGGACGTTCCGGTCGGTGGACATGTTCGATCCGGCGGATCTCCAGGTAAAGACGATGCAGTACCTCTACATGGAGGAGGGCAAGTACTGCTTCATGGACACGACCACCTTCGAGCAGGTATTCGTCACGGAGGACCAGGTGGGTGAGGCGAAGAACTTCCTCCTGGAAAACGTGGAGGCGGAAGTCCTTTTCTTCGAGGACCGGCCCCTGGGGGTGACGCTGCCCAACTCGGTGGACCTGGTGGTGACCAAGGCGGACCCCTGGATCAAGGGCGACACGGTGTCGGGAAACGCGAAGCCCGTCACCGTCGAGACGGGTTACGTGGTCCTGGTCCCCTCCTTCATCGAGGAAGGGGAAAAGATCCGCATCGACACGCGCTCGGGGGAGTACCTCACCCGGGTGAAAGACTGATCTCCCGTGGAGCAAGAAGAATCCTGGCTCCTGGCCGGACGGCGGAGGGCCCTTGATATCCGGGCGCGGATGATCGAGGCTCTCCGCCGTTTCTTTCTGGAACGGGACTATCTGGAAGTGGAAACTCCCGCCCGGATCCCGGCCCCCGCGCCGGAGACCCACATCGAACCCGTCCCGAGCGGGGACTGGTTCCTTCACCCCTCTCCCGAACTTTGCATGAAGCGGCTCCTGGCCGCCGGGTATCCCCGGATCTTCCAGATCTGCCGATGCTTTCGCGCTGGCGAGAGGGGGGACCGCCATCTGCCCGAATTCACCATGCTGGAGTGGTACCGGCGGGGCATCGATTCCCGGGAGCTGATGGACGAGTGCGAGGCCCTTGTCCGCTCCGTGGCGGAGGACCTCGGGATGGGCGACGTTCTTTCCTGCCGGGGGAAACCATTCAGGCTTTCGGCTCCCTGGCCGAGGCTTTCCGTCCGGGATGCCTTTGCCGCTCATGCCTCGATTTCTCCCGAAGAGGCCCTCCGGCAGGAGCGCTTCGAAGAGGTTCTGGCCTTCGAGGTGGAGCCTCTCCTGGGCCGTGAAACCCCCCTGTTTCTCCACTCTTACCCGATGGCGCATGCATCCCTGGCGAGAGCGGACCGGGACGATCCGTCCGTGGCGGAGCGTTTTGAGCTCTACATGGCGGGGATGGAACTGGCCAACGGATTTGCCGAGCTGACGGATCCCGTGGAGCAGCGGCGCCGTTTCGACGAGGCCCGGGCGGAGGTGGAGCGCCGGGTCGGAACCGCTCCCCCCCAGCCGGAGCGGTTTCTCCGGGCGCTGGAAAGGATGCCCGAGGCGTCGGGAATCGCCCTCGGGGTCGACCGGCTGGCCATGGTTTTCTGTGATGCCGCGACCATCGACGAGGTCGTGGCCTTCCCTCCGGAAATCCTTTGAACCACATGGATTTCCGAGACTACTGCCCTTGACAAGGGGGCGAAATTCCATTACGGTCCATCCAGTTTCAAATACCCTCTCAGGAGTGAGCAATGTCCCCTGCCGCCGCCGCCGCGGGAAGCACATTTCATGGTACCCTTCTCGGAATGATCCTGGGCGCGGGACTGATGGTGCAATTTGTCCTCGTCCTTCTCCTTTTGTTCTCCGTTGTTTCGTGGGCCATCATTTTCATGAAGTACCGCCAGTTCAGAAAAGTTAAAAGGGATAATGAGGCTTTTCTGGAGAGTTACAGCAACAGCCGCCGCCTCTCGGAGGTTTACCCCCTGGCGAAGAAGCACACCGATTCCACCCTGGCGGGGGTCTTTCTGTCGGGATACGAGGAGTTGGGCCGGGTTGGCAAGATGGGTTCCGATTCGTCGGGTTCCGAAGCCTCTCCCGTATCGATCGAACGGCGCGGGGTCGATCACGTGGAGCGTGCCCTGGGGCAGGCCCTGGGCATGGAGGGCGCAAAGCTGGAGAGTGCCATCGGATTCCTGGCCACGACCGGGAGTGCCAGCCCCTTCATCGGACTGTTCGGCACCGTCTGGGGGATCATGGACACTTTCAAGGGAATCGGAGCCCGCGGATCGGCGACACTCGCCGTCGTCGCACCGGGCATCTCGGAGGCCCTCATCGCTACGGCGGCCGGTCTGGCGGCGGCCATCCCGGCGGTCATTTTCTACAATTATTACGTGAACCGCGTTCGAGGCATGACCCAGGACATGGAGCACTTCGCCTCGGAGTTCCTGAACCTGGTGGACCGTCATTCCGGGAGATCCTGAATCCGTGATGAACCGTTTCCGCAGGACCGCATCGGACCACAAGCCCATGGCGGAGATCAACGTGACGCCGCTGGTGGACGTAGTCCTGGTGCTTCTCATCATCTTCATGGTGACGGCCCCGATGCTCCAGATGGGCATTGATGTGAACCTTCCCCAGGTGAAGGCGAAGAGCGTCGATGTGACGGAGGAAAAACTCGTCCTGACCATCCGGAGCAACCAGGAGATCGTGATCAACCGGACCCGGGTGCCCCTGCCGGAGCTCAGTGACAAGCTCGAGGCCATCTTTGCCAACCGGATCGACCGGGACCTCTATCTGAGGGCGGACAAGACGGTGCCCTATGGATTCGTGGTCCAGGTCATGGCGGCGGTGCGAAAGGGCGGCGTCGACAAACTCGGCATGATCACGGAACCCCCGGAGGAGGAGCGATGACAGCCACAGGGCTCTTCCGGCAGCATGGGGGGAGCAGCCTGAACCGCATGATCCTCCTGTCCGGATTCCTGCACTCTCTCGTCTTTGTTCTCATGATTGCCCTCGGTCCCCTGTCTTCCCCCACGCGGCTCACCTTCGGCCCGGTCCACTCCGTTTCCCTGGTCAGCATGGCGGACATCACGCCCAAGTCCTCCGGGCCCGATCTCACCCGGGAGGTCCTGCGCACGGTTCCGCCCGCCCAACCGAAAATCCTGCAGAAGGAACCGGTCATCCTTCCCAGGAAGAAGACAGAGCCGGCGAAGCAGAAGGCGGCCCTGGACCGCAGGATCGAAGAGCTTCGCAAAAAAGTCGAGCAATCGGAGCGTGCGGAGGCGTCCCGCCCGGCCATGTCGACCCGCTTCTCAACTTCCGGGCAGATGTCCGAGGCCGACCTGAACAACCGCATGGGGATCTACTATGCCGTTCTCTGGAACCGGATCCGCAGCCAGTGGGCGCTCCCGGCCGATCTGACGAAAGGGAAGGCCCTGGAGGCGGTGGTCCTGGTCCGCATTCTCCGCAGCGGGGAGATTGCCGAACTGGACTTTGAAAAGCGCTCCGGAAACCGGTATTTCGATGATTCAACCATGAAGGCGGTGCAAAAGGCATCCCCGTTCCCCCCCCTGCCGGAGTGGATTCCCGACCGGGTAGTCGAGATCGGGATCCGATTTCATTCGTCCGAGCTGAAAAGGTGACCCATGAACGAACCGGTCCATCCCCGCGCAAAAATTACGATATCGGCGTTCCTACTCTTCCTCCTGCTCCTTGCTCCCGCTCCGGTCCAGGCGCTGGTCTACCTGGACATCGATTCCCCCGCTTTCCATAAGTACCCGATCGCCGTGGCCGATTTCAGGCCCGGGACGGCCGGTCCCGGATCGGACCGATTGTCGCAGGATCTGGCGGACCGGCTGGGGCGTTACCTGGATGTGACGGGTTTCTTCAACGTTATCTCCCGGAAGGCCTTTCTGGAGGATCCCCGGAAGGCGGGTCTTCTCCCCGGTACATTCCGGTATGACGACTGGTCTGCCATCGGCACCGAGTTCCTGGTCAAGGGGTCCTTCAAGGTCACAGGAGCGGACCTCGACATCGAGGCCCGTCTTTTTGATGTCGTAAAAGGGCAGGTCATCGTGGCCAAGGGCTACACGGGAAACAAGGACAAGCCCGAGGTGCTGCTCAGGCTTCTCGCGTCGGATATTCTGGTCGCCCTCACCGGGGAAGGGGGTGTGTTCGATACGAGAATCGCCTTCGTCATGAAGTCGAAGGGGAAGGCGGATCTCTACTCGGTCCTTTTCGACGGTACCGAGCGGCAGCGTCTGACGAGCCATCAGAGCATCATCCATTCCCCGCGATGGTCTCCCGACGGCAGCAAGCTGGCCTTCACGTCTTACAAGGAAAGCAACCCGGACCTTTACATCCTTGACGTGGTGACCCGCAGAATCAGGAAGATTCTCGACTACCGGGGGATCAACCTGTCCGGCTCCTGGTCCCCCGACAGCCGCCGGCTGCTGGTTACCCTGAGCAAAGACGGAAACGAGGAGATTTACATCCTCGACACGGCCACCTATATGTCCCGCCGGATCACCTTCAGTTCGTCCATCGACATCTCCCCCGCCTGGTCTCCCGACGGCGGGCGGATTGCCTTTGTATCCAACCGGGCCGGCTCCCCCCAGATCTACCTGATGAATGCCGACGGCAGCAACGTCCGCCGGCTCACCTACGAGGGAAGGTACAACACATCCCCGTCCTGGTCCCCCAAAGGAAAGCGCATCGCCTTCGAGGGTATGGCCGGCGGCCGGTTCCAGATCTTCACCATCGACGAGGACGGGTCCAACCTCCTGCAGCTCACCTTCGACCGGGGCGACAACGAATCGCCCTCCTGGTCGCCCGACGGCCGCTACATCGTCTTCAGCTCCCGCTCGGGAGGAGGGAGAATCCTGGTGATGAATGTCAACGGGACAAATGTCCGGACACTCCAGGACGGGGGGGGGGCCTCGCCGTCCTGGTCGCCGCGGCTGAAGTGACCGGGCGCATGCAACACCACGCGGAACCGGATCATGCCGCCTGAGACCGTCTTCTGGATTCTCCTGATCGCCTTTTTCGCCGGACTGGTTCAAGGATTCACCGGCTTCGGCTCAATCCTTCTGTCGCTGCCGCTTGTCATGCTCTGGCTGGACGTGCGGACGGCGGTGCCGGTGACCAGTCTTTTCGGCGCGCTCCTGACAGTCGGACTTGTCATTCCCCTCTGGCGCCACTTCGACTGGCGGAAGTTCCTGCCCCTCCTCCTTGGCAGCCTTCCCGGCATTCCCCTCGGCGTCATGCTTCTTGTCCACCTGCATGCCCTCTGGATCCAGCGGTTTGTCGGGCTTGTCCTTCTGCTTTACAGCCTCTGGGGATTTTTCCTGGCCTCACCGCGTACCCGGGAACTCGGAGGGGTGTGGCCCTACGGGTTCGGTTTTCTGGGGGGGCTGTTCGGGGGGGCCATCAGTGCCTCGGGACCGCCTGTCATCGTTTATGTCACGCTCCAGCCCTGGAGCAAGGATGACCTCAAGGCGACCCTGCAGGGATTCTTTCTGTTTTCGGGGATTGTCGTCATCTTCTTCCAGGCGAGGGAAGGGTTGATGACGGGGCAGGTGCTCCAGCTTTTCGTGTACTCCATCATTCCCATCCTGGCGGGCACCTGGCTGGGACACACCCTCTACGGCAGACTCGGCGAGCGCTCGTATCGCTCCGTTGTATTTGCCATGCTTGGTCTCCTGGGGATCTTCACGCTGGTTCGCTCTCTGTAGCCGGACGGCCGTCCTGCCTCCGGTTCAGCGCGGGAGTTCCCATACCTCCCGGAGGATCGGCTCTTCCGCCAGGAGCATGCCCAGGTAGTCTACCTCCAGCCGCACCATCTCCATGGACCTTCCCCGCCATGCCTCCAGTGTGTAACCGGGATGTTCCGGGGGAACGCCGTTCACGAACGGGCGGAGTATCCGGCAGCGCCCATGCTTGCGGGAAACCCGCGAGTCGTGCTTATCCCTGGAATAGGGGTGGACGGGGAGCCCGTCCCGTTCCAGGCGGTACAGGATCTTTGCCTGGCGCTCTTTCAGCGGAATGGAAGCGGGAGTGATCTCCTTGATAATCCAGAGCCCGCTGTTCTTGTCCTCGATGACGAGGCGCGACAGGACACGCTCGGGGCTGCACGCGGCACAGAGGTCGGGCCGGGCCCTTCCGGCGCGTATTCACCAGGGGGAGGCAACGGCCGTCCCGTCAGGATCGGGGCGACGGGTCGTCACGGCGGTCTGCGGGGGGCCCCTTCATCTTCTTCATGATGATCAGGATGGAGGCCAGGGCTGACTGGGTCATCCCGGGGATTCGTCCCGCCTGGGCGATCGTCGCCGGGGTGATGGCTTTCAGTTTTGCCCGGAGCTCATTGGACAGGCCCGGGACATGGTCGTAGTCGATGGACGGCGGGATGGACTTCTCCTCCTGGGCCTTCATCTTTTCCACGGCCTCACGCTGGCGCCGGATGTAGCCTTCGTACTTCGCCTCGATCTCGATCTGCCTCTTCACCGTTCGATCCGCAATGGCTTCCCAGCCGTCGAAAGCGGCCAGGTCGTCGTACCGGATCTCTTCACGCTTGAGGAGGTCGAAGAGGGAGACCGGATTGCGCAGGGGAGATGATCCGAGTGCCTGAAGCTTGCTCGCGGTTTCTTCCACGGGGTAGATTCTGGTCGAAGTCAGGCGCTTGATCCCGGACTCGATCCGGCGGACCTTTTCCTGAAGATCGCGGTAAACGTCGGACGGCACCAGGCCGAGTTCGTGTCCCTTGCCCATGAGGCGGATGGCGGCGTTGTCCTCCCGCAGGAGCAGCCGGTATTCCGCCCGGGAGGTGAACATCCGGTAGGGCTCGTCCACCCCCCTCGTGACCAGGTCGTCCATCAGCACGCCCATGTAAGCCTCGGAGCGGCGGAGGATGAAGGGTTCCCGTCCCTGGACGGCGCAGGCGGCGTTGATCCCGGCCCACAGACCCTGGGCGGCGGCCTCCTCATACCCGGAGGTCCCGTTGATCTGGCCCGCCAGGTAGAGCCCCCGGAGCCTCTTGGTCTCCAGGGTCGGCAGGAGCTGTGTGGGCTGGATGAAGTCGTATTCGATGGCATAGGCATAGCGCATGATCTCCGCCGCCTCCAGCCCGGGAACGCTGCGGACGATCCGCTCCTGGAGATGGGGCGGCATCGAATTGCCGAGCCCCTTGGCATACACCTCTTCCGTGTCGAGACCTTCGAATTCGAGGACCACGGGATGGCTCTGCCGACTCCCGAAGCGGACGATCTTGTCCTCGAGGGACGGACAGTAGCGGGCGCTGATTCCCCGGATGGTCCCCGAATAAAGGGGGGACAGGCGGATGTTATTGCCGATGATCCGGCGTGTTTCCTCTGTCGTGGCCGTGAAATAGGAGGGCAGGCGCTCTTTCCTGAGCGCTTCCGTCGTATAGGAGAAGGCCTCCGGCTCCGGATCGCTGTCCTGCCTGGTCAGCCGGGAAAAGTCGATGGAGGAGGCCCGGAGGCGGGGAGGCGTTCCCGTCTTCATCCGGCCCGTTTCAAAGCCATGGGACTTCAGGCACTCCGCCAGATCCAGCGAGGCGATCTCCCCGGCCCTGCCGGCGGGGATCCGGGAGGTGCCGATGTGAATGAGGCCGTTCAGGAAGGTCCCCGTGGCAATGACGACGGCGCGGCCGCCATAGGTCACGCCGGCCTGGTCGATGACGCCGGTCACGCGGTTTTCTTCCACGCACAGGCCGGTCACCAGCGACTGGAGGAGATGAACCCGTTTCTCCCGCTCCACCACCGCCTTCATGGCCAGGCGGTAGAGTTGCTTGTCGCACTGGAACCGGGAGGATCGCACGGCCGGCCCCTTGGAGGCGTTCAGGAGCCGGAAGTGCACCGCTGTCCGGTCGGCGATGCGCCCCATCTCGCCCCCGAGGGCATCGATTTCCTTTACAAGCTGGCCTTTTGCGAGCCCGCCGATGGCGGGATTGCAGGACATCAGCGCCACCGAATCCAGGTTGATGTTGAACAGCAGGGTGTCGCATCCCATCCGGGCGGCCGCCAGGGCGGCTTCGCAGCCTGCGTGTCCGCCGCCGATCACGATGATGTCATAGTCCCTCACGGGCGTTCTCCATCTGCCGGGGATGCTGTTTCCCGCCGGACGGCGGCTTTCCCGGGAGGCGGCCATCGTAGCGAATCGGACGCGGTGCTGTCAACGGGTTCCGGGCGCTCTCCCCGTTCTCCGGACACGCGTCACCGGGCGTTCAACGTTTCGTTTCATCGGGGATCCCTTTTGAACGGTTCGTTCAACCGTTGGCCCGCCGAAGTGGTGGAAACGGTCCAACCGATAATATTTTTTCTGGACGTCATTCCGGATGCTTGCAAACTGAAGGTCGAATGTCTGCGGGATGTGGTACGCCCGTTGCTTGCAACACGGCGGATCGAAAAACCTCTTCCCCCTGGCGGAAGATCATGTTAAGGGCAGAGGTACAAAATTACTCACCAAAGGAAGAAAGGAGAAACCAAGATGTTCGGGAAATTCGGGAAGAAACTGTTAACACTCTTCGCAACGGTGGTAGCTCTTGTTGTGTCATCTCCGGCTGTCTGGGCCGCAGAAGCGATTCCATCGGGCGATAACTACACGAAGGTTCTCTTTGCCGCGGCGGCTATGCTGGCGGCGGGTATCGGTGTCGGTCTCGGTGCCATCGGCGCCGGTGCGGGCATTGGCAATGCGGCGAACGGCGCTTGTATGGCCGTCGGTCGGAACCCCGGCGTCCAGGGAAAGATCATGACCACCATGCTGGTTGGTATGGCCATGGCCGAGTCCTGCGTCATTTATGCTCTGGTTATCGGACTGGTGATTCTGTACGCAAACCCCTTTGCAGCGCTCATCATGAAGTAAAGAATTAATGCTGCTTCTGCAAAAAATCCATTTCTCAGGAGAGGATGATGTCAGAAAAGAACAATGACAAGCAGTTCTTCTCTGTCGGTAAGATCTTCTTCCTGCTGGTCGTGATCCCTCTGTCCCTCATGGCAATTCTCATTGCCAACGGGATCTTCAAGGTGGGGGACATGGCGAGGCAAGGAGCGGTGACGGTCCTTGACCAGAAGGCGCAGGAGGAGATCAAGACGCGGGCCATCAGCGTTGCAGAGGAGGTTGCCAGTTTTCTGAAGGAACGGGAGAAGGACGTTCTGGTCGCCACGATCATCCCGCCGACGGAAGGAGCCTACAGGGACTTCATGGCGAAGAACGTGGGAGCCCTCTGGGTGAAGAAGGACGGGCAGATTGTCCGGGTCTTCGAGCCTCTGTACACAGAGATGGCGTTTATCGACAATTCGGGCAACGAGACGATCCGGATCTCCGGGGGCAAGGTTGTACCGAGGGCGAACCTCGGCAATGTGTCAAACCCGGCCGGAACCACCTACAAATCCGAAGATTATTTCACCAAGGCGAAGGCCCTGGCCCGCGGTGAGGTGCATGTGTCGCACCCCGCCGGCTGGTATGTAAACAAGCAGGATTTTGCCAAGGGCAAGCGCTTTGAGGGAGTTATCCGTTTTGCAACGCCCGTTTTTGACAAGTCGGGTGCAAGCGGAGTCGTGGAACTCGCGCTGGACATGCGTCACCTGATGAAGTTCACGGACAACATCATTCCCACTCAGTCGGGATATGTTCTTGAAGCGGACGCCGCAACGGGCAATTACGCCTTCATGGTGGACAACCGGGGACTCATCATTTCGCATCCCAATGATTTCCACATCGCCGGCCTGAATGCGGACGGAACACCGGTGGTCCCGCTGACGGCGGAAAATCAGGCCGCCCTGACGAAGAAGGGCGAAGAAGTTCTGGATCTGAACCAACTGGCCTTCATGGATCCCAATCTTCCGGCCATCGCCAAGGACGCGGCGGCCGGGAATGCGGGCATGAAGCAGTACAAGTTTGCCGGTCACGAAAAATTCGTGGCCTATGCCCCAATCAAGTACTTTGCCTCGTCCTATCCGAAGCCCGCCGGGTTCGGGTGGATCGGCATGGGCGTCGATGTCGGGAAGTTCAATGTCTTTGCAACGGAAGCAGCCAAGAAGATTCAGTCGGAGACGAAAGCCTGGACGACGACCATCGTCATCATCATCATCGTTTCCGTCGTTCTCCTCTTCCTTATCATGGCCCTGCTGACGAGAGGTATTTCCCGGTCCATCGCCTCGGAGGTTCCGGCAGGATCCGAGTCCATCGTGTTTGACGATGACGACGACTGATCCGGAGAAGTCCATTGGAAAAGAGAAGGCCGGCGTATCGCCGGCCTTTTTTTTGTGGTGGAATCGGGTTCCGTATCTTCAGGCGACTCATGTCCTCTCCTGGATAGAATCCCTATCGATCCAACATGTTGTATAGATACTTTCTCAATCTCTTTTCTCATCTTTCTGTTTGACTCCGTCCGTTAAAATTGGTAGGGAAATTGCGCAATTCGCAGGAACCGAGACAGTGACCTATCAGGCCCGGCCATTCTTCAGAAGAATTCCCAGCACAACGCTTGTCGGTGCACGGGGCAGCCTTCCTATCGCCCTTCGCCGCCGAGGTCTCACAATACCAAGAGGAGGTTTTGCATGAAAGAGAACAAATTGGTCATGTGGTTCGACGAACTGGAACTGGACGATATTCCTCAGGTAGGCGGGAAGAACGCCTCCCTCGGCGAGATGCGCCGGGAACTCATCTCCAAGGGCGTAAGTATCCCCGACGGATATGCCATAACCGCCCACGCATACCGCTACCTCCTCCAGTCAGCCGGAATTATAGACAAAATGGGAGAAGTCCTGGCCGATCTGGATACCCACGATATGCAGAACCTTGCCGAGAGAGGCAAGAAACTTCGCAACCTGATCTATTCAGCGGAACTGCCTGCCGACTTGAAAGACGCCATTCTCCAGGCCTATAAGACACTCTGCGATGAGTACGGAGAGAACACCGACGTAGCCGTCCGCAGCTCTGCCACGGCGGAAGACCTTCCCGATGCGAGCTTCGCCGGCCAGCAGGAGACCTTCCTGAATGTCCGCGGCGAGACCCAGTTGATCGATGCCTGCAAGCGCTGCTTTGCATCCCTCTTTACCGACCGCGCCATCAGCTACCGAGTCGACAAGGGATTCGACCACATGTCCATCGCCCTCTCCATCGGCGTGCAGAAAATGGTCCGCTCGGACATGGCGGCCTCTGGAGTTATCTTCTCCATCGATACCGAGTCGGGATTCCGGAATGCGATTCTCATCACGGGCTCCTACGGGCTCGGTGAAACGGTTGTCCAGGGGACCGTCAATCCTGATGAATTTTACGTCTTCAAGCCCACCCTGAAACTGGGGGCGCGTCCCATTCTCCAGAAGAAGCTGGGGGCCAAGGAAATCAAGATGATCTACGCCACCGGGAAGGGCGATGAAGGCACCAAGACGGTGCCCGTTCCCGTGGAGGACCGGCGGCGCTTCTGTCTCAATGACGACGAGATCCTGACGCTGGCCCGCTGGACCGCCATCATCGAGGACCATTACTCCCAGAAGGCCGGCTTCTTCAAGCCCATGGACATTGAATGGGGAAAGGACGGCGTCTCGGGCGGACTGTTCATCCTCCAGGCCAGGCCGGAGACGGTCCAGTCACAGAAAGACGATGCGGTCCTGGAGACCTTCCTCCTCCAGGAGACGAAGACCCCGCTGGTAACCGGGACGGCCGTCGGGTCCAAGATCGGGGCCGGCCCCGTGCATATCATCGAGAATGTGAGCGACATCAAAACGTTCAAGAAGGGCGAGGTGCTGGTCACGGACATGACGGACCCCGACTGGGAGCCCATCATGAAGATCGCCGCGGCCATTGTCACGAACAAGGGAGGCCGGACCTGCCATGCCGCCATCGTCAGCCGCGAGCTCGGCGTTCCCTGTATCGTCGGCAGTGGTACCGGTACGGCGGCTCTCCATGGAGTGAAGGAAGCGACGGTCTCCTGCGCCGAGGGCGAAGTCGGCCGGGTCTATGAAGGCCTGCTGAAATTCGACGTCCAGAGGGTCAACATCCAGAACATGCAGCGTCCCAAGACCCAGATCATGATGAATGTCGGCAATCCCGATGATGCATTCAGCCTTGCCGCCATCCCCAACGATGGAATCGGGCTGGCCCGGCTGGAGTTCATCATCAACCAGTTCATCCGCATCCACCCCATGGCGCTGATTCAATTCGACCGCGTCACGGACCCGGATCTCCGCAAGGAGATAACGAGCCTCACCCACGGCTATCCGAACATGCCGGACTTTTTCGTCGACAAGCTGGCGCAGGGCGTTGCCAAGATCGGCGCGGCCTTCTGGCCCAACGACGTCATCGTCCGGATGAGCGACTTCAAGAGCAACGAGTACGCGAACCTGATCGGCGGCTCCTTCTTTGAAAACGAGGAGGAGAACCCCATGATCGGCTTCCGCGGGGCATCCCGGTATTACGACGAGCGCTATCGCGACGCCTTTGCCCTGGAGTGCGAGGCCATGAAAAAGGTGCGCAACGACATGGGCATCACGAACGTCAAGTTGATGATCCCCTTCTGCCGTACCGTGGAAGAGGGCAAGCGGGTCATCCAGGTGATGGCCGACAAGGGACTGGTCCAGGGTGAAAACGGACTGGAGCTCTACATGATGGTGGAGATTCCCAGCAACGTGATCCTCATCGAGGAGTTCGGGAAGATCTTCGACGGCTTCTCCATCGGCTCCAACGACCTGACCCAGTTGACCCTCGGGCTGGACCGCGATTCCGCTCTCGTCAGCCACATCTTCGACGAGCGTAACCAGGCGGTGATGGACCTCGTGCGAATCGCCATCACCAAGTCCCGGAAGATGGGGAAAAAGATCGGCATCTGCGGGCAGGCCCCGAGTGACTATCCCGAGTTTGCCAAATTCCTCGTCGAATGCGGGATTTCCAGCATTTCCCTTAACTCCGACACGGTTATCAAGACAACCCTGGACATCCTGGAGACGGAGAAGTCGCTGGGCATTACGAAATAATCACTGTGGACCAGGCGGGCTTTCCGTCTGATCTCGATCCGGAAGGGGCCCGGCCGCAAGGCCGTGGCCCCTTTTCTATGCGGCCGTGACAGGCACGACGGGGCACGAAAAAAGGGGCGGACGTTTCCGCCCACCCCCTTCGGTCCGATCCGGATCGCGGATTGTTACCGCATGCTCAAGAGCTTGCGGGAGATGACCACCCGCTGAATTTCATTCGTACCCTCGTAGATCTGGCAGATCTTCGCGTCGCGCATGTGCCGTTCCGCCGGGTACTCCTTGCAGTATCCGTAACCGCCGAAGATCTGGACGCCCTCGATGGCGGCTTTCATGGCCACGTCGGAGGCGTACATCTTGGCCATGGCGGATTCTTTCTCGTAGTCCAGGTGGTTGTCTTCCATCCAGGCGGCCCGGAGGAGCAGGAGTTCCGCCGCGTCGAGCTCCGTTGCCATGTCGGCCAGCTTGAACTGGATGGCCTGGAAGGTGGAGATGGGCTTGCCGAACTGTACCCTCTCCTTGGCATAGTTCAGGGCGTCTTCCAGGGCGGCCTTCCCGATGCCGCAGGCCTGGGAGCCGATGCCGATACGACCGCAGTCAAGACCCATCAGCATCTGCTTGAATCCCTGGCCGACCTTGCCCAGCAGGTTTTCAGCCGGAACCTCTGCATCCTCAAAAACCAGTTCGGCCGTGCCGGAGGCCAGGATCCCCATCTTCTCTTCGATCTTGCCGAGGGAGAACCCCTTCGTGTTCTTCAGATCGACGATCAGATTGATGACCGCTTTGTAGCCCATGGACGCATCCGTTGTGCAGGCCAGGACACAGTACTGGGCGACGTTGCCGTTGGTGATGAATCGCTTGGTGCCATTGAGGACATACTTGTCGCCTTTCAGCTCGGCCTTGCAGGCAAGCGCACCGGCATCGGATCCGGCACCCGCTTCCGTCAGGGCGTAGCAGCCCTCGACTTTTCCGCTGGCGACGGGGGTCAGATACTTTACCTTCTGCTCTTCCGTGCCGAATGTGTTCACGGGGAAACCATAGAGCGAGTTGTTCACGGAGACGATAACCCCGCAGCTCGCGCATGCTTTGGAAATAGCGATCATGGCGTGGACATACGTTACCGTGTCCATGCCGGCCCCGCCGTACTCGACGGGAATGGCTACGCCCATGATGCCCATTGCACCGAGCTTGCGGCAGATTTCCTCGGGATGCCGGTGGGTGTGGTCCAGCTCCGCGGCGATCGGCTTGATTTCCGTCTCGGCAAACCGGGTTACCTGGTCCTTCACCATTTGTTGTTCTTCCGTCAGACCGAAATTCATGATGCCCCCCTTTCAGAAAAGTGTTTGTAAAAAATACGGTTCCGCAGCGCGCGGTTGCTCACGGCCCCCCCTGGACCGCGCCTGGCCGCCGCCCGCGTTTGCCTGTCAGCAGCCCTTGAAGTTGGGTTTCCGCTTCTCCAGGAAGGCCCCCATTCCTTCCTTTTGATCGTCGGTGCTGAAGCACTGGGCACAACACTCCATCTCCAGTCGGTTCGCGTTGTCCAGAGAAAGGTCGTATCCGAAATTCATGGCGTGTTTGGCCATCTTCAGGGCGAAGCCCGGCAGGCGGGCCATTTTCGCCGCGAACTTCTTCGCCGCCGGCAGGAGTTCCTCAGCGGGATAAATGCGGTTCACAAGGCCGAGTTCGTAGGCCCGCTGGGCGTCGATCTGGTCTCCCCCCATCACCAGTTCCTTTGCGCGGCCGAGGCCGATCAGCCTGGCCAGCCGCTGGGTTCCCCCCCATCCCGGGATGAGGCCGATGAGGATCTCCGGCTGGCCGAAGCGCGCCTTGTCGGAGGCGAAGCGCATGTCGCAGGCCATGGAGATTTCCGTTCCGCCGCCGAGGGCGAATCCGTTGATGGCGGCGATGGACGGCTTGGGCAGCGTCTCGATCAGGCGGAGCGTTTCGTGCCCGAGCTCCATGAAGGCCAGGGCCTGCTGGGGCCTGAGGTTCTGCATCTCCGAGATGTCCGCGCCGGCGACGAAGGCCCGGTCCCCGGAACCCGTCAGGATCAGAGCCTTGACTGCGTCGTCGTTCTTGCAGATAGTCGCTGCCTGGTAGAGCTCCGACATGGTCTCGGAGTTCATGGCGTTGAGTGCCTTGGGCCGATTGAAGGTAATCGTCGCGACCCCTTCCTCCACCTGGAAAATGAGGTTCTTGAACTCCATCGGACTGCCTCCTTTCTGGATTCGCTTTTTCCTGGTCGGTAGAAGGCCGGCACTCCCCGTGTACGGCCGGGGAGTGCCGGTGAAATGACGGATGGTTAGACGCTTTCGAGGACGATGGCCATGCCCTGACCGCCGCCGATACACAGCGACGCCAGTCCGAGCGGAACGTTCCGCTTCTTCATCTGCATGGCCAGCGTGTAGGTGATGCGGGCGCCGGTGCATCCGATGGGATGGCCGATGGAGATCCCGCTGCCGTTCAAATTGGTGATGTTGAGGTCCACGCCCAGTTCCTTGACGCAGCCCAGGGCCTGGACGGCAAAGGCCTCGTTGAGCTCGATGAGGCCGATGTCCTTCATGGTCAGGTTCAGCTTCTTGAAGAGCTTCCGCACCGCCGGAATGGGACCGAGGCCCATGTATGCCGGATCGACACCACCGGAGGCCCAACCCTTGATCTTGACCAGGGGCTTCAGGCCCAGTTCCTTGGCCTTTTCGGCGCTCATGACCAGCACGGCCGCGGCTCCGTCGTTGATGCCCGAGGCGTTCCCCGCCGTGACGGATCCGTCTTTCTTGAAGACCGGCGCCAGTTTGCCCATCTTCTCCAGGGTCGTGTCCATGGGCCGCTCGTCCACCTGGAAGACCTTCGGGTCGCCCTTTTTCTGGGGGATGATGATGGGGACGATCTCGTCGGCCACGGCGCCGCTGGCGATGGCCGCCCGGGCGCGCCGGTGGCTCTCGTAGGCCAGCTGATCCTGCTCGGCCCTGGAGATGCCGTACTTCGCAGCGATGTTCTCCGCCGTGAAGCCCATGTGGTATCCATTGAAGATCTCCCAGAGGCCGTCATGGACCATCAGGTCCGTGATCTTGCCGAAAGGCATGTTCATCCGGAAGCCCCAGCGGGCGTCGGCAAGAGCGTAGGGGACGTTGCTCATGTTCTCCATGCCGCCGGCAAGGACGACGTCGGCATCACCCGTCATGACGGACTGGGCCGCCAGGGCGATGGCCTTCATCCCCGAGGCGCAGACCTTCTGGACGGTGAAGACATTCGATTCTTCCGGCAGGCCGGCGAAGATGGCCGACTGGCGGGCCGGGTTCTGGCCCACGCCTGCATTCAGGACGTTCCCTATGATGACTTCGTCGATATAAACGGGGGTGAGGGAACTGTCGTAGTCATATCCCTTTTTCTGGATGTCCGTCATGTCGAAGTTACCGAAGGCGTCGGGGCGGCAGGACTTGATGAAGTCGCTGACGGCCGGCCGGAGACCCGCCCGCTTGATGGCTTCTTTCATGACCACCTTGCCCAGTTCCACCACGGAGACCCCCTTGAGGGATCCGCCAAACTCGCCCACGGCGGTCCTGGCGCCACTTACGATTACCGCATCTCTCATGTTACTCCTTCCTCCTCTCTCAAGGATGTGAAATATTCCGGCGGGGATGAATCCCCGTATCGTTCACGCCTCGTCGATGGCATCGACGAATTCGATCTCCCGGGGGTGCTTGTAGTTGGACAGGTAGGTCCGGCAGTGGCGGAGGATGTCCTTCTCGCCGGCCGTCGCACCCGGTTTCAGCACGATGCTGGCCTTCACGATCTCGCCGCGCATCAGGTCCTGCTTTCCCGTTATCCTTGCCTGCTTGACGGCCGGGTGCATCTCCAGGATCAACTCGATCTCCCGGGGGTAGACGTTGAAGCCGCTGGTGATGACCATCCGCTTCGCGTGGCCCGTCAGGAAGATGTAGCCGTCCTCATCCATGGTTCCCAGGTCGCTCGTGTGCAGCCAGCCGTCCCGGATCACCTCGGCGGTGCGGGCCTCGTCCTTGTAGTATCCCTTCATGACGTTGGCGCCCCGGATGATCAACTCCCCCTCCTGCCCCCGGGGGACCTCGCGTCCGTCCCTGTCGACGATCTTCGCCTCCACGCCGGGGATGACCGTCCCGATGGAGCCGGGCCGGTGGGGCCGGTCGATGCGGCTGAGGGTGCAGATCGGGGAGGCCTCCGTGAGGCCGTATCCTTCGACCAGCTTGACCTTGAACTTGGACTCGAAAGCGGCGAAGACGTCCGGCGGGATGGCGGCTCCGCCGGTAATGCAGAAGCGAAGCGAGCTTACGTCATGCTGGTCCGCCTTGTCGTGAAAGATCATTCCCAGGAAAAGCCGCGGCACGCCGGTGATGTATGTGACCTTTTCCCGGTCGATGGCGGAGAAGATGCCGTCCAGGGTAAAGCGGTCCATGAGAACAATGCTGGCCCCGGTTCTGAGCGGTGCGAGCATGTTGGCGACGGCGCCGAAGGAGTGGAAGAACGGAATGATCGCCAGGCAGCGGTCTTCCTCCGTACCTGCAACCTCCGATTTGAGAAGGCCCGTCTGGCTCTGCAGGTTGCCGTGGGTAAGAACCGCTCCCACGGGCCTGCCGGTCAGCCCCGAGGTGTAGATCATGACCGCGGGATCGCTGTCTTCGATGGGAGGAATCGAAAATTCATCCCCTCCCTCGATCGATAGCTTCCGCCAGGCATAGGGTGAATCAGCGCTGTCGGTGACCAGAAGATGCCGGCAGAGAGGCAGCTCGTCCCGGATCTCCTCGAATCGCCTGGCCGCAGAGGCAGTCGTGATGAAGGCTTTGGAATCGCTGTTGCCCAGAAGATGCCGCAACTCGAAGGCGGTGGACATGATGTTGAGCGTGACCGCGACGGCGCCTAGTTTCTGGGCGGCCAGGTAGGCGATGACGAATTCGGGAATATTGGGGAGCAGGACGGCGACCTTGTCGCCCTTGACGATTCCCAGGTCCCGGAGCCGCCCGGCGAGGGCGCTGACGGCCCGGTTCAGGTCCCGGTACGTGAGACGGTTCGCGTCATGAATAAGGGCGATCCGCCCGGAGTGACGCCGGGCACTATCCTCCAGCATGTGACCGAGGTCCATTGTTTCCCGCTCTCTCTCTCGCCTGGAATGCCGATACCCTTAACATCGGAATGTTTTTTTTTCAATGAATTTATGGACGCATTGAATCACAATTTTCTATTGTATTGTCGGATAGATAGAAGGTCGCGATGAACGCTTCAAACGTCCCGGGATGGGGATTCTGCGGTCGCAAGAAAAGGGCCTGAGTCGGGATCCTGCGATCTCCATGAAGTTCGGTCGGAACAGATTTTTCTTAAAACGAATAACCCGCCCGGAGCTCGACGCGCCAGCGGTTCTGCTTCTCCCCGAACTCGCTGTCGGGACCCCCGAAGAGGAAATTGGCCTTGAGCCTGAGTTCCAGGTTTGTAAACCGGGTGTACACGACTTCCGGTGAAACGGTGTATCCCCCGTCGTTCAGGTTGGCCATGACGGTGACTGCGGGGGAAAAATAAAGAATATTGAAAGGTTCCTTCTGGACGACCCTGAGATACAGGTAATCCCTCATCGGATTGAGCCGGCCGTATGTGCCGTCCGCCACGAGCAGGGCCCGCCGGAGCAGCGCGTCGCCGCCCCCGGTAATGTACGCCTGCCAGCCCCGGGCGACTAGTGCGTAGAACCCTTTCATTTCTTCCGTGGAGTAACCCGTACCGCTGTGAAAGTACTCCGCGATGATCGTCGTGTCCCAGGCGGTAAGATAACGGATGCCGATCAGGGCGCTCAGGGCTTCGTACGTGTCGGAACGGGTGGTTCCTGATGTGTCGATCCAGGACTTCTCGTAGCTGTGGATCCAGGCGAATTCGCCGTGAATTTCGAAATTGGTCGTCACGTTGCGGGAAAAGTCGATGCCGGCGCGGGCGGTTCGGCTTCCGTCAACCAGGACCATCAGGTCGATGTCCGTGTCGTAAAGGAGGAGGTAGAGTTTTGCCGCGGCATTGATCCGGTTCGGAGTTCCGAAGTTGTCGTTGACGTGATCATATACGGGGAGCAGAACGGGGGTGAAAGAGAGGGTTTTCAGCGGGCCGTCGAAGCTCCGGATCCAGTCGGCGGCCAAGACGATGTACCCTTCCAGCGGCAGTTCCGGATCGTCGGGATCCTTCGGCCGGTCCAGAAAGGCGGCGGGATTCCAGGCATAACCCTTTCCCCACTTGAGGTTCTTCTTGCCGGCGTCCAGCTTGAAGGAGGCACCGGGCCGGAGGGTGCCGTACCCTTCATAGATGCTCGTTTTTTCCGTTTCTCCCGAATACGACCGCCGGTAGTCCGTGTTGGTTCTCACGTACAGGCGGCCGGCGCCTTTTTCGTAACTGCCCTCCAGTTGCAATCGGCCGTTGAACTCGTTTACCGCATCCCCCTCGTCCCGGTTGTAGAAACGGAGCTTGTAGAATGCGCCGTCCGGGTTGAGGCGGTAGCGGACGGGGCGGACTTCCGCGTATCCGCCGATGTGCCATGGCTTCTTCTCGATTTCCGACAAGTCGAACGAGTACGTTTCCTCCGCGGCCCTGGGTGCCGTCTGGGGCACGAGCAGCGCTGCCAGGAGGATTGCGGCCGCCAGGGCCAGCCGCCGGCATTGCTCCCGCGGGCCCGGCCCCCGGCGTCTCCCGCCCGCCCTATGACGCAAAGCCATCATTGTTTCCTCGGGAAGCGGTTCCGCACCGGATGGAGGGATCGCAGCGGCAATGAAGATCCCGCCGGTCCCCGGGTCGCTACCGGAGCGAATCCAGGTTCGGCATGTAGGTAAGGGTGAAGACCTCGTCCTTGAAGGTCCGCTTCCGGATTTTTGCGAAGATCATGATGGACCGGTACCCCTTGTAGAGGGGGCTGTCCGTCTCGATCACGGAGGGCCGCACGAGCCCGCCGCCGAAATCCTTCGTGTCTTTGAAGTAGAGGGTCTTGATCAGCATTCCTGCTTCGGTGAGGCACTCGATCCGGACCGGGACCCTGCGGTTCCGGTCGACCTGCATGCGGAGCTGGTCATAGGCGACCTCCCTGGTCTTTGCCTTCAAATTAAGCAGGTACCCTCCATCCTTTTCCATCACCGATTTCACGTCATACTCGGTGCTGTAATCGAGATTCAGGATGTCGGCATTGTTGAACACCCCTCCCACGACGGACTGGAGGCTCGTGATCCGGATCGGCTTTCCCACGTTGGGGATATAGAGCCACATGTTTTCCCCCAGCCGGAGGGTGCTGCGGCCTTTTTCACTGGCCGGGGCAAGGAACAGGGCCGCCACCCGGTCGGCTCCCTTCTTGACGGAAAAGAGCGTGAATTCCTTCTTCTTCCCATCGGGTTCCACGTTGATCAGCTTCCGGTACATTTCGTAGGACTCGGGATTCAGGTTCCTGTCCACCTGCTTCAGGAGAACCGAACCGTCCAGGGCAAAGGCCGGCAGGGCGAACAGAAGGACCAGAGATGTGAGCATCAGCTTCTGCAGCATAAGGTTTCTCCTTTCTTTTCCGGTCAGACGTGGCGCAGTGCCTCGATTGGTTCCATGCGCGAGGCCTTCCAGGCCGGCTGGAGGCTCGCCGCCACGGAGACGAGGATGACGATGACGGATATGGACAGAAGATCCCCCGGGTGGAGGGATACCGCCAGAACCAGGTCCTTCTGCTGGCCGAAGTCGAAGGTGACCCGGGACAGATTCAGGATCCACAGGAGCAGGCTCCCGGTGATGCAGCCGACGACGGCTCCCAGGATTCCCAGGCAGAATCCTTCCAGGAGGAACAGGGAGAGGATCCGGCCGGGGAGGGTGCCGATGGCGGCCATCGTGCCGATCTCCCGGACGCGCTCGTAGACGGCCATGATCATGACGTTCATGATGCTGATCAGGACGATGGCGATGAGCATCAGCCTGATGAAGAAGGTCATGACGTCGATCATCCGGGCTACGTTGAAAAAGGGCGAAAGGGCCTCCCAGGTGTGGACTTCGAACAGGGGCTTCCCCTGCCGGTTCTTTTCCCCGGCCAGGAGACCCGAAAGCCTGCCGTGAACGTCCGACAGTCTCCCGAAATCCTTCAGCCGCACGGCGATCTCGCTGATCTCCGGCTCGCGCATCCGGAGCGTCTCCACGGCGTCGTCCAGGTGGATGTAGCCGTCCCGCCCCCCCGGTCCGGTCACGCCCTCCAGGATTCCCGAGACGATGAACTGCCTGCCGTTGACGGAACCGTCCTGGTTTGTCGCCACGACGACCACGGGGTCCCCCACCTTGACGTTCATTCCCCGGGCCAGGAGGGCCGGAAGGAGGATCTCCCCCTTTTCAAGGGTCTTTTTCCCCTCGCTGATCCGGGAGAGGAGAAGGGGCACCGTTTTGAACTCCCGCTCCGGGACGATTCCGTTCAGGCGGATGTTCGTCGTCTCGGAGAAGTTGCTGAACATGCCGCCGAACTTGATGCGTGGGGAATAGGTCGCCACCTCCGGCATTCCATCGAGCACGTCCGTAACCTTCCGGACCGCCGGCGGCTTGAGGTTGAGGTTCAGGGGGAGGTTGTCGATGGAGGCCACGTAGCCCCGATGGTGGATCTGGATGTGACCCAGCATGGAATCGGTGATCTGGCCGATCATCATCCCCTTGAAGGATCCGGATACCGAGATGAAAACGAGAACGAAAACGACGCCCACGGTGATGAGGGACGCCGTCAGCAGGGTGCGGCGGCGGTACCGCAGGAGGTTCCGGACGGCCATCTTGAGGAGGTTAGCCATGGTTCTGCCCTCCCTTCTCCTGGACGTCCCGAAGGGCTCCGTCTTCCAGCTGAAAGAGGATCTCCGCCTCGCCGACGATCTTCTGGTCGTGTGTGGAGAAGATGAACGTCGTCTGCCGCTCGTCCCGCATGCGCTTCATGAGGTCGATGACGGCGTAGGCCGTCGCCGAGTCCAGGTTGGCCGTTGGCTCGTCGGCCAGGACGAGCCGGGGATTCGTCACCAGCGCGCGGGCGATGGCCACCCTCTGCTTCTGCCCTCCCGAAAGCTGATCGGGATACTTGTCCCGCTGGTCTGCCATCCCCACGGCCTCCAGCAGGGTTCCGATCCGCTCCCGCCGCTCCTCTTCCGGCACGTTCTGGACCATCATCAGGGGATACTCGACGTTTTCGTGAACCGTCAGCACGGGGATGAGGTTGAAGTCCTGGAAGATGAAGCCGATGTGACTTCCCCGGAAACGTGCGCTATCCTTCATGTCGAGGGCCGTGACGTCCGTTCCGGCGACGGAGAGGCTTCCCCCGGTGGGCTTGTCCAGGCAGCCGAGGATGTTCAGGATGGTGGTCTTCCCGCTCCCGGAGGGACCCACGAAAGAGACGAAGGAGGCGGGTTCGATCCGGAAGGACACCCCCCGAAGGGCGTGGACGGTGACCTCCCCGGTCCGGTAGTCCTTCGCCAGATTCTCGGCGGCGATGAGGCTCATGGCAGGGCTCCTTTCAGCATGCCGTCGATGAGAAAGAGGGTTATGATTCCAGTTGCCGGGCGGCCTGTGCGCGGAGGCGCAATGTTCAGACGAGAGTTGGTTAAAATTAGCCGAATGGTTTCAGGAAAGAAAGGGTTTTATTCTTGTTCCAGGCCCGGGTCTGCCGTCGTACCGGGAGGCTGGATTGCCTGCCCGGTCCAGGGCCTTCACGACCCGGAGCGCTGTTTTTTGTGTTGCGATCGTTAGAACGACTCGCACCGGATGAACTCCACGGCGTTGCGGAACAGGGCGAGGCCCATCCCCTCCTCCGGGAGATCCTCCCGGGTCCAGCGGGGGTGATTTGTCCGGTGGAGGTAGGCCTCCGGGTGGGGCATCAGGCCGAAGATGCGGCCCGTCTCACTGCAGATGCCGGCGACGGCCCCGACGGAGCCGTTGGGATTGAGCGGGTAGTCCATCGTCGCTTCCCGATAGTCCGGTGTGCAGTAGCGGACGACGATCTGCCCCTGTTTCTCCAGCCTCTCGCAGACATCGTCCCCGGCGGGGATGAACTTCCCCTCGCCGTGGCGGACGGGAAGATAGAGGCCGTCCAGGCCCCTGGTGAAGACGCAGGGAGAATCCGGGTTGACCTTCAGGGATACCCATCGGTCCTCGAAGCGCCCGGAATCGTTGAAGGTGAGCGTGGCCGTCTGGGTACGCTGATCGCCGTCGAATCCCGGGAGCATGCCCAGTTTCACCTGGAGCTGGAAGCCGTTGCAGACCCCGAGGATGAGCTTGCCGGCGCGGATGAAGCGGTCGAACTGGTCGAAGAGCTTTTCCTTCGTCCCCCGGACCGGGGCGTGGAGGATCCGGTTGGCCCCGGCCTTGGCGGAACCCAGGTCGTCGCCGTCGAGGAAACCTCCCGGCAGGTTCAGGAAGTCATAGTCGTCCAGTCTCTTCTCTCCGCAGAGCAGTTCGCTGATGTGGACGATGTCCGTCACGTCCGAGCCCGCCAGCCGGCAGGCGTGGGCCATTTCCCGTTCGCAGTTCGTGCCGTTTCCCGTGATGACGATGGATCTCACCGGTTTCGCCATGCCTTGAATCCCCTTGCCGAAAGATGACTCTTGTCGCGTCCCGATTCTGTCCGGGATCAGAAATGGAGCGGTCCCTGCCAGGCCGCCTTCAATGCGCCGATATTCTCTTCCAGGAGTGTTCCTCCCGACCTCCCCTTCACCTTCAGGATGCCGTCGCTCCGGACGACGCCGACGCAGCCGAAGGCGCATCCCGGGAGGGTCGCCTCGAAGGCCTGCCGGTTCTCCGGGGAGACCGTGGCGACGAAGCGGCTCGGTGTCTCCGAGAACAGGAGGTGATCGTCCCGGACCACGTCCCGCGCGGGGACGAGTCCCAGATCGATCTCCATGCCGAGCCCGCCGGCGAAGGCCGTCTCCGCCAGGGCCACCCCGAGTCCGCCGTCGGCGCAGTCGTGACAGGAAGCCACGCGGCCGTCCAGGATGGCCCGGTGCAGGGCCTCATAGAGGACCCGGGCCCGCGGGGCGTTCACCTTCGGGACACTGCTCCCGACGGCATGGTGGAGGGCGTACCACTCGGAGCCGCCCAGTTCGGGATACGTCTCCCCGAGGACGTACACGAGGTCGCCGGGCCGCTTCGCGTCCATGGTGACGACCTTCCGCACGTCCCCGATCTTCCCGATGGTGGAGAAGAGGAGCGTCGGCGGAATGGAGATTTTCGTGTCTCCGATGAGGTAATCGTTCTTCATGCTGTCCTTGCCGGAAATGCAGGGGACGCCGTAGACGAGGGTGCAGTCGTAGAGGGCCTGGTTGGCCCGGACGAGCTGGGCCAGCTTGTATTCCCCGTCGGGCGTCTTTTCCGACTGGACCGGGTCGCACCAGCAGAAGTTGTCGAGCCCCGCGAGGTGCTCCAGGGACGCCCCTACGGCGACGGCGTTGCGGACGCCCTCGTCGACGGCGCAGGCCGCCATGTCGTACGTGTCGAGGTCGCTGTAGCGGGGACAGATGCCGTGGGCCACGACAATGCCCTCGAAGGAGTCGAGCAGGGGGCGCACCACCGCGGCGTCGCCGGGACCGTCGTTGGCGGCGCCCACGAGGGGCTTCAGGACGCTTCCTCCCTGGACCTCATGGTCGTACTGGCGGACCACCGATTCCTTGCTGCAGATGTTGAGGCGCGAGAGCATCCTCTTCAGGGCGTCTCCGTAGTCGGCCGGCTCCGGGATCTCCGGATCCGGGTGAACCGGCGGGATCCAGCGGGCCGTGAGGCGCATCCGGGGAAGCCCCTCGTGGAGGAAATTCATGTCCAGGAAGGCCACGGTCTTCCCGCCGTAGAGAATGTGGAACATCCCCGAGTCGGTATAGCGGCCGAGGACCGAGGCCTCCGTGTCCATCTTCGCGGCCAGGGCCAGGAATTCGTCGATTTTGTCGGGATCCACCGCGAGGGTCATACGCTCCTGGGACTCGGAGATAAGGATCTCCCAGGGATTGAGGCCGGCGTATTTCAGGGGAGCCTTTTTCAGGTCCAGCTCGCAGCCGCCCGCCAGGCGCGCCGTCTCGCCCACGGAGGACGACAGGCCACCGGCACCGTTGTCGGTGATGCAGCGGTACAGCCCCCGGTCCCGGGCGATGAGCAGGAAGTCGGTCATCTTCTTCTGGGTGATGGGATCGCCGATCTGCACGGCGGTCACGGGGGAGTCCTCGTGCAGTTCCTCGGAAGAGAACGTGGCTCCGTGGATGCCGTCCTTGCCGATGCGGCCGCCGGTCATGACGATCCAGTCGCCGGGGAGGATCTCTTTCGTGTGGGTGGGTTCGCCGCCGAGCTCGGCCGGCATGATCCCCGCCGTTCCGCAGTACACCAGGGGCTTCCCGAGAAACCGGTCGTCGAAGACGAGGGACCCGTTCACCGTCGGGATGCCGCTCTTGTTGCCACCGTGCTCCACGCCTTCCCGGACGCCCTCGTAGATCCGCCGTGGATGGAGGATCCGCGCCGGCAGGGGCTTGTCGTACCCGGGAGGGGCGAAGCAGAAGACGTCGGTGTTGAATATCAGCCGGGCGCCCCGGCCCGTGCCGAAGGGGTCCCGGTTGACGCCGACGATGCCCGTCAGGGCGCCGCCGTACGGGTCCAGTGCGGAGGGGGAGTTGTGGGTCTCCACCTTGAAGACGAGGCTGTGGTCGTCGTTGAAGCGGATCACGCCGGCGTTGTCGGAGAAGACCGAGAGGCACCAGTCCCTCTCCCCCATGCGTTTCCGGATTTCCTTCGTGGAGCCCTTGATGAAAGTGTCGAAGAGGGACACGATGGTTTTCTCCCGTCCCTGCTCGTCGATGTAGCGGATCTCGGCGTTGAAGATCTTGTGCTTGCAGTGCTCCGACCACGTCTGGGCGAGGCATTCCAGCTCCGCGTCGGTCATGGACGGCCCGAGGCCCACTTGTCGCCGGGCCTCCAGGATGGCTGGATCCTTCAGGTAGTCCCGGAGAATCTTCATCTCCTCCAGGGTCAGGGCGAGGACCCTCTCGGCGCTGATCTTAAGAAGGGTTGCGTCGTCCACGTCCAGGTCGATCTCCTCCACCCGGGGGTCGTCGATCCCGGCGACCCGGGGGACATGGGCCGCCATGCCGGCGGCGGGATCCCAGGACGCACGGCCCGTGATATCGTAGCGCTCGATGAGGTCGTTCGCCAGGAGGCTCGAGGCGATCCGTTCGGCGTCGACTCGGTTGAGCGGGCCGCTGAGGAGATACTGCCGGGAGGTGTAAACCCGGGGAAAAGCCTCCGTCTTCGAGCCGAAGAGAAGGGCCAGGGCCTCCCGGGCCGTCTTGCCGACGTTGTCTGTGACGCCGGGCCGGAAGCCCACCTCGATGAGCCAGTCGAAGCGGTCCGCCAGGCCCCGGTCGACCGCATAATGCTGGATCACCGGGTCGGAGAGGGGACCGGAGGCGGCCGCCTCCAGCGCTTCCGGGGCCAGGTCCCCGTCAACGGTGTAGACCTCCACCGTCCGGACGGTGTCCACGTCCAGGTTCAGGTGTTCAATGATTCGCCGCCGGATCTTTTCGCCCAGGGCGTCTCGCAATCCTTCCTTGAAGCCGATCTCGATTCTGTGGGGCATGATCTCTCCCGTTGGTCTTCCTGAAGCAGGGTTCTTCCATATCAGAAAGGCCGCGTCCAGTGCAACGGATTCGCCCGTCTGCGGTATCCAAATCACGCGGAAAAGGGAATAATTACAAATTTGTTCCCTTTGTTGATGAACCTGTCTGCCCCCAGGTCCCTCTTGACAAGGCGGCACGCCTTCGCTTAAAGATGAACGCGGTGATGGAGTTCACCAAAAACCGCCCCCGGGGCTGATGACTCCTGCTTGAACGATACGTCCGGGCAGGGGAAAAGCTCCTGCAGGACCTGAAGCCTGGAGGAGCTTTTTTTATGCCTTCCGTTGATACACCTGGTTCCGCCTCCCTGTCCCGGTTCCGGGAAACCCTTGTTCCCGTCCGCGACGCCGTCTCCCGTTTCGGCCTCGTTTCCCTGAAGCGCTCCCTGGAAGTCTGCGAGGGGCTGGCCGTGAAGAGTCCCCTCATCGACGTGGCCATCCTGGGTCAGTTCAAGGCCGGGAAGAGCACGTTTCTCAATACCCTCATCGGGCGGCGGCTGCTGCCCGTAGGGGTGATCCCCGTTACGACGGTCATCACGCGCATCGTCTACGGCCCCGAGGAGCGGGCCTTCGCATCCCATTTTGACGGGAACATCACGGAAATTCCCCTCGGCCGGCTGGAGGAGTTCACCTCGGAGGCCGGGAATCCGAACAACGAGAAGAACGTCTCCGTTGTGGACATCGAGCTGCCGACGCTGGAGGGGTACGCCGGGCTCCGTCTGGTGGACACGCCGGGCCTGGGAAGCGTCTTCAAGTACCACATGGAGACTTCGGAGAACTGGCTCCCCGAGGTGGGGGCTGCGCTCCTGGCCATCAGCGCCGACCGGCCTCTCTCGGAAAACGATCTCAACCTCATTCGTGAACTGGACCGGTACACCCCCCGGATCATCCTTCTCCTGACCAAGGCGGATCTTCTCTCCCAGGGGCAACAGGACGAGGTGGTGCGTTTTTTTCAGGAGACCCTGAAGCGGGAGCTTCGTCGGGAATTCCCGATCTATCTCTTCTCCAATCGCGTGGACACGGAGCTGTTTCAGCATCGCCTGGAGATGGAAATCATCAATCCCCTGACCCGGAACCGGGATGTCGAGTTCGGTCGAATTCTCAGCTACAAGGTTCAGTCCCTGGCAAAAAACTGCCGGAGCTACCTGGACATCGCCCTTCAAACCTCTCTCCGTGCGGATGAAGATCGCCTGGCCCTCCGGGAACAGATTCTCGGTGAAAAGTCCAACATCACCCGGATCAACGAGGAACTGATGATCATGACCCGGGAGACCTGCCGCCACACCCGGGTCAATATAGACAAGTACCTGAACCGGTTTAAAAACCCCCTCAAGGAGAAGCTTTCCGCCCGCCTCGCAATGGATATGGCCTCCTGGAAGGGAAACCTCTGGAAGCTGTCGCGCCGCTACGAAGAGTGGATCCGGGAAGTCATGACGGAAGAGCTGGAGGAGCTCTCCCAGCGGGAGCACCGGCACTTCTTCGGCACGCTCATGAAAGCCCAGTCGACCTTGGACCGGTACCTGAAATCGTTCCGGGCCGTCCTGGAGGGGAACATCGAGCGGATCCTGGGTGTGCGGATGGCCTCCGCTGCGTGGAACATCGACGTGGATGAGCCCTCCCGGCCGGACATCCAGCTGGGCCACACCTTCCAGTTCCACTTCGACCTCCTGTGGTTCCTGATCCCCATGGCCCTGTTCCGGGGCGTCTTCGAGCGCCATTTCCTGAAGCAGATTCCCCACCAGGTGGAGGTGAACGTCTCGCGCCTCTCGAATTCCTGGGAGGAGCGGATCAATCGGACCATCGAGGACATGCGGAAGCAGGCGTCCCGCTACATCCGGGAGGAGATCGACACGATCGAGGGCATCCTGGCACGAACGGAAGGCCAGACCGAAACGATCCGGGGGCTGATCTCCGTCCTCGACGAGCCGCCGAAGGATCCTCTCTCTGAATGGGAAGCACCTCCCCGATGAGTCGCAGCCGTCGGCAATGCGCACCGTGTGATGGGGAACCTTGCGGTTGACACATGGTCCGCTTTTCCTACACAATTGTCTCCCGATCTTGGATCTTTCTGGACCAGATACTGTATGAACCGAAAGAAAACCAAATCGCCTGTGCCCGGCGTCTGGCGCAACAGGATTGCCATATTGAGAGCCGAACTGCGGGTCCTCCGCCTGGCTGCGGCGGATCCCCGGGTGCCCTGGTATGCCAAGGCTCTGGCGGCTGCGGTGGCCGGATATGCCTTGAGTCCCGTGGATTTGATCCCCGATTTTATCCCTGTCCTGGGGTGGCTGGACGATCTGATCCTGGTGCCCGCCGGGCTCTGGCTGGTCGTGAAGATGATCCCGCCGGACGTGTGGGAGGACTGCCGCCGCCGGGCCGGTGATGAGAAGGAACCGTCCGGGAGCGCTCCGGAGACCCCCGGCACCCCGGACGCGTCCGGAGAACAGGCATCATGAAGGAAGCGTTTCTCCGAAATCTTGCGGATCTGATCCGGGCGATCGAAGGCCTGCAGCCCTTTTCTCCCTATGCGGACGCATTCCGGGAGTGGCATGCCGCGACGGAGCAACTGCTCGCCGTCGCCTGGGGGGAGAACGGCCGACCCGTCGAGGATTTCCGGTCCATCCTGTACACCCCCCTGTTCCTGTCCTGCCGCTGTGGGGATACCGCTTTCGACGAGGCCTACCGGGAGGGGCTCCAGCAGGCGGAGAAGCTTTTGCGAGGGCTCCTGGAAGGCGAATTTCCCGTTGACAAGGACGGGTAAAGCAAATATACAGCGACTTCATCTGGTTTCAGCAAGGAAGAGAGAACACGAGAGAGATGACCGGCCGGATTTCCTCCATCATCATTATCAGCGGCATAATTAGGACTCCTCACATAGGAGGCCTGATCGGGGGATAGACCCGCCCAACATCGAAGAGCGCAACAACCATCCGTTATCAGGCCAGCCCTGGTAACGGATTTTTTTTGTAAGGAGCCCGCACATGACGAAAACCGACATCCTGGTATACGACACGACCCTCCGGGACGGGGCCCAGGGGGAGATGATCAACTTTACGGCGGAGGACAAGCTCCGGATCGCGCATCGCCTCGATGAAATGGGATTCCACTACATCGAGGGCGGATGGCCCGGCTCGAATCCGAAAGACGTTCGGTTCTTCGAGCTGGCCAAGAAGGCGACCCTGAAGAACGCCCGGCTGGCCGCCTTCGGCAGCACCCGGAGGCCGGGGATCCGCCCCGAGAAATCGGAAAACCTGGAGGCCATCCTCGACGCGGCCACGCCGGTGGCGACCATCTTCGGCAAGTCCTGGGACCTCCATGTCACGGAGGTTCTGGCGACGACACTCGAGGAAAACCTGGCGATGATCGGAGACTCCGTTGCCTTTCTCAAGTCACGGGGGCGCGAGGTCATCTACGACGCGGAGCATTTCTTCGACGGCTTCAAGCGCAACGGCGATTACGCCATGCAGACCCTGCAGGCGGCGTTCGCAGCGGGGGCCGACGTGATCGTCCTGTGCGACACCAACGGAGGCACCCTGCCCCACGAGGTTTCGGAGATCGTCCGGTTCGTCGGAAAGTCCCTTCCCAAGGCCAGGCTGGGCATCCATGCCCATAATGACGGGGGCGTCGGGGTGGCCAACACGCTTGCCGCCGTGGAGGCCGGGGCGAAGATGATCCAGGGGACGGTCAACGGCTTCGGCGAGCGCTGCGGCAATGCCGACCTGGTCGCCTCCGTCTGCAATCTCCAGCTCAAGATGCGCCGGCGCTGCCTCTCCGAATCGGCCCTCCGGCAGATGACAAACCTGTCCCTCTATGTGAGTGACGTGGCCAATGTGCCGCCCCAGAACTCCATGCCTTTCACGGGCCGGAGCGCCTTCGCCCACAAGGGGGGCGTCCATGTCAACGCCATCCTGAAGAACGCGGAGGCCTACGAGCACATCCGGCCGGAGCTGGTGGGGAACCACCAGCGTGTTCTCGTCTCCGACATGGCCGGCCGGAGCAACATCGAATACAAGGCCCGGGAACTGGGCATCGACCTGGGGAAAGACGGCACGGTGAGCAAAAGGATCGTGAAGCAGATCAAACAGATGGAAGACAGGGGGTACCAGTTCGACGCCGCCGACGGCTCCCTTTCGCTCCTGATCCGCAAGGCCACCGGCGAGTTCTCCGAGCCCTTTGTCCTGGAGTGTTTCAACGTGGCCGTGGTGAAGACCGCCCATCATCCCTCCACCGCCCTGGCGACGATCAAGATCTCCGTGGGCGACGAGGAAGAGCTGACGGCCGCCGAGGGGAACGGTCCCATCAACGCCCTGGATCACGCTCTCCGGAAAGCCCTGGTGAAATTCTATCCCGAGATCGGGGGGATGCACCTGACGGACTTCAAGGTCCGCATTGTCGAAGGGAGTGAGGGAACGGCGGCGATGGTCAAAGTCATGATCGAGTCGGCCGATGAAAAGGAGGCCTGGAGCACCATCGGCGTTTCGGAGAACGTCATCGAGGCCAGCTGGTATGCCCTCGTGGACAGCATGCAGTACAAACTCAGCAAGGATCGCCTCAACAAGAATCACAGGCGGCGGGAAACCGCACCGGTGTAAGAATTCATTGCCAATACGGGCACCATTTGATAACCTCATGTAGTTTTGCGGGGAAGGGGGCCGGCACGGTCCCCTCGAGAAGCGGTATGTATGCTGTTGGCAATCCACAATTCGCACCCTCAGCCGAGACAGATCCGGAGGGCCGTCGATGTGCTCAAGGCCGGAGGCCTTGTCGTGTACCCGACGGATACGGTTTACGGTCTGGGATGCGATCTGTACAATAAAAAAGGAATCGAACGAATCTATCAGATCAAGAGGCGGGACAGAAGCAAGCCCCTGAGCTTCATCTGCGCCGACCTGAAAGACATCAGCCAGTACGCCCGGGTCACCGATTATGCCTACAAGATCATGAGAAGGCTTCTCCCCGGGCCGTACACCTTCATCCTGGAGGCTTCCAGGCTGGTTCCCAAGATCATCCTCCCCAAGCGTCAGACCACGGGCATCCGCGTACCGGACAATGCCATCTGCAACGCTCTCCTGGCCGAACTGGGTTCGCCCATCATCAGCACATCCGTCAAGCTGGAAGACGGAAGCTACATGAACGACCCCCGGGAGATCGAGAAGAAGTTCGGACACTGCGTCGATCTGGTCATCGACGGGGGGAGCCTGATACCCGAGGAATCCAGCGTGATCAGCCTGCTGCAGGACGAAGCGGAGGTGATCCGGGTCGGCAAGGGGGATGTCTCGGCCTTTCTCTGAGAAAGGAACCGTCATGAAACGAATGCTTATCAATGCCGTGCACGTCGAGCAGAAGCGCATGGCCATCGTCGACGCGGGCAAGCTGCTGGAATTCTATATCCAGATGTCCGTGCGGGAACCCATCACGGGCAACATCTACAAGGGAACGGTCCTGAAGGTCGAGCGGGGGCTCCAGGCGGCCTTCGTGAATTACGGGGGCAAGCGGGACGGCTTCCTGCCGCTTCGGGACGTGAGCGACGACTACTTCACCGCCGGAGAAGGAGGGCGTCCTGTCCTCAAGACGGGTCAGGAAGTGCTCGTCCAGGTTCTCCGCGAGATGAGCGAGCGCAAGGGGGCGCTCCTCACGACCTACCTTTCCCTTCCCGGCCGTTACCTCGTGCTCCTGCCCAACAAGGCCGGCAGCGGCGTTTCCCGGAAGATCGAGGACGAGGAAGACCGGAAGCGCCTGAAGGAACTGGTGGAGCAGATCCGGGTCGGGGAAGGCATGGGGCTCATCGTCCGGACCGCCGGCATGACCCGGACCAAGCAGGAGCTGACCCGGGACTACCAGAACCAGCTCCGTCTCTGGAAGGAGATCCAGAAGGCGGAGAAGGAGTCCCCCTCGCCGGCTCTCATCTACCAGGAAAGCGATTTCGGCGTCCTGGCCCTCCGGGACTACTACACATCCGACATCGAGGAGATTCTGGTCGACGACCAGGAAACCTTCAAGAAAATGCGGAACTACTGCAAGGTCGTGTCACCGCGGATGGCCAAGTTTGTCAAGCTCCACAAGGCGGACACTCCCATCTTCGACCAGCACAACCTGGAGGACCAGATCCGCGTGATCTACCAGGAGCGGGTCGATCTCAGGTCGGGCGGCCATATCGTCATCAACCCGACGGAGGCGATGATCACCATCGACGTGAACTCGGGCCGGGGGTCCAACAAGCGCAACGTCGAGGAGACGGCGTTTCGGACCAACCTCGACGCGGCGGAGGAGATCGCACGGCAGTTGCGCCTCCGGGACCTCGGCGGGCTCATCGTCATCGATTTCATCGACATGGCCGACAGCAAGCATCGGGCGGAGGTGGAAAAGGCCTTCAAGAAGGCCCTGAGCCTCGACCGGTCCCGGATCCAGCTCTCCCGGATCTCCAAGTTCGGCATGCTGGAGCTGTCCAGGCAGAAGAAGCAGCCGACCATCCAGGAAATCAGCTTTTCCATGTGCCCGTTCTGCAAGGGCCGGGGTGTCCGGCCATCGCTGGAATCCACGGCTCTGGCGGCCTACCGGAGGATCCAGACGCAGGCCGTGAAGGGGCTGTCGGTGATGCTGAAGGTCACCCTCCCCAGTGAGGTTGCGGACTACCTGCAGAACCAGAAACGATCCGAACTCCTGAAACTGGAAACCCAGTTCGATATGGACATCCATATCTCCGGAAATCCCGACATGGCATGGGACCTGGTCCACCTGGACTCCGTCGGCAGGCCGTCGGCGCCGGCGCGGGATGAGGAACCGGAATCGGATAAGGGAAGGGTGGACGAGCCCGAGGAGATGGCCGAGGAAGCCGAGGCCCCGGAAGCGGCGCCGGCACCGGCGGCGAAAAAGCAGCGCAGGCAGTCGAAAAAACAGGCGAAGGGTGCCCCGGTGAAGGAGCCCCGGAAAATTTCCGGAGCCGTAGAAGGGCAGGCTCGCCAGGAAACAGCGGCAGAACCGGCTCCGACTGCGACGCCGGCCGAGACGCCGGATGCCGCCGAAGCCGCCGGGACATTACCGGGACAGGAGCCGCCGAAAAAGAAATCCCGACGTCGGCCGCGCCGCCGGAGAAGATCGGGGAGCCGGGGCGAGAAGAAGGGCGATGCCGAAGCCCCTCTGGATGGCGGAGCGGAAATGTCCGGTGAAAGCATTCCGCTGGACGGGGAATCGGTCTTCGACCTCGATGACGAAGACGACTCCTTCGGGGGATTTTTCTCGATGCGGCGCTGATGAATACGTGAAGGCCTTTGCGGAATTCGCAAAGGCCTGGGCCGATCCGGGGGGTGGATTTGAAATCCGCCCCCTATTTTGTTTTTCCCAGCTCCTGGGAGCGCAGGGTCGCCGCCTCCACGGCCCGGATCAGGGCCGCCCGCAGCCCTCCCTCCTCCAGCGCCTGGATCCCCGCGATGGTCGTCCCGCCCGGGGAGGTTACCATGTCCTTGAGCTGGCCGGGATGCCTGTCCCCGGAAAGAAACAGCTTCGCCGCCCCCAGCATCGTCTGCGCCGCCAGGAGCAGCGCCGTGTCCCGGGGAAGCCCCATCCGGACCCCGCCGTCGGAGAGGGCCTCCAGGATGATGAACCCGTACGCGGGTCCGCTGCCGCTGAGGCCCGTCACAGCGTCCATCTGGCTCTCCGGAACGATCACGGTCTTTCCCACGGCATCGAAGATCCGGCGGGCCGTTTCCAGGTCCTGATCCGTGGCATGGGTCCCCCGGGCCAGGGCCGTGGCGCCCTCGCCGATGAGGGCCGGCGTGTTGGGCATGGTACGGATGACCCGTACTCCCTTTCCGAGGTTTCCCTCGAGAAACGACAGGGGAATCCCCGCCGCGATGGAGATGACCAGCCTGGTCCGGCCGACGGCCCTGGAAAGCTCCTTGAGGACCGGCCCCATGACCTGGGGCTTGACGGCGAGGATCAGGATGTCGGCGTTTTTCGCGACCGCCCGGTTGTCCGTCGAAGTATGAACTCCATGGAGATCTCTCAGTTCCTTAAGCCTGTCCGTCTCCATGTCGGAGACCCAGATCCGGCCGGCGTCAGCAACGCCCCGGGCGAGAAGCCCCCCGACGATGGCGCTGCCCATTTTCCCACCACCGATGAAACCGATCCTCGTCTTTTGGTCCATCGCACCGTGCCCTCCTTTTCGGGTGTGCTGAAACGTCGGGAATCATAGGGGATCCTTTCGTCTTGCGTCAAGCTTTCATTTGCGCAAGTCCCGCGGGATATGCTACACCATGCCCCACTGCCAGACAGGAGGGGATGGATCATGATGCGAACGGTGGATGTTGACGGCCGGAAACTGTCCGCCTGGGTGAACGGGGAGTTCCTGGATCCGACCCGGAAAACACTCGTGTTCATCCATGGTTCCGCGGGTGATCACACGAACTGGATTTACCAGTATTCGGCCCTGAAAGACCGCTTTCCGATCGCGGTTCTCGAGCTCCCGGGACACGGCCGGTCCGAAGGGCCCGGTGAGCAGTCGGTGGACGCCAACGTGGAATGGGTCCGGAAAACGATCGCCGCCCTGGGCATCGCCCGGCCGGTCCTGATCGGCCATTCCCTCGGCGCGGCCACCAGCCTCACGTTTGCCGTCAAGTACGGATCCCTTCTTGCGGGAATCGTTCCCGTCGGCGGCGGTGCCCGCATGCCGGTGAATCCGGCCATCCTGGAAGGCCTGAAGACAAATCCGGCGCCGATCTACGAGATGGTCGTCAAGTTTTCCTTCGCCAAAGCCAACCGGGAACGGTTCGATAAAATCATGGTCGAGAGCCTGTCGCGGGTGGATGCCATGATTTTCCACGGCGACCTGACGGCCTGCGACCGCCTGGACCTGACGGAGACGGCCGGCTCCATCGCGGTCCCCACCCTGATCGTCTGCGGGGAGGACGACAAGATGACGCCCCCGGCCCTTTCGGAGTTCCTCCGGGACGCCATTCCCGGGGCGAAAATGGCCCGGATTCCCGGGGCTGGCCATTTCGTCATGATGGAGAATCCGGAGGCCTTCAACCAGGCCGTTTCGGATTTCGTGGAATCCCTGTAGGGGCAACCCTGTCTTTCTTCCCGGCGGACCGATTTCCGCCGTCACTCCCGGCCGGCGGGACGGGAGCGGATGGCCCCGGCGGTGGGGACGATCCCAGGAGGCATCATGTTTGTCGCAGAAAACCTGATCGTGGCCGTTGCCAAGGTCATCAACCTGATCCTGACCCTCTACATGTGGATCATCATCGCCCGGGCCCTGGTCTCCTGGGTGAACCCGGATCCCTACAACCCGATCGTCCGCTTTCTCTACCGGGCCACCGAGCCGGTCCTGGCGCCCCTCAGGAGGCTGATTCCGTTCCGCACCGGCGGCCTCGATCTCTCGCCCATCCTGGTCCTCCTGATCATTTTCTTCCTCCAGGAATTTCTGGTCCGGACCCTGATCCAGGCGGCCGTGCGTTTCTGATCCCGGCCGCTCCGCGCCGGATGACGTCATGACGATACCCCTCACCGAAACGAAAACCGGTCTGGCGCTCAAAGTCCGGGTGCTTCCGCGGTCCTCTCGAACGGAGGCCTCGGGCGTCCAGGACGGGGCGCTGAAGCTCAAGATCACGGCCCCCCCGGTGGAGGGGCAGGCCAACGAGGCCTGTCTTCGCTTTCTCGCGGATGCGCTGGGGATTCGAAGATCCCAGGTCACCCTCGTGGCGGGACCGACATCGAAAACGAAGACGTTCGCCATTTCCGGCCTGGACCGGCGGGAACTCGAAAGCCGGCTGGCGGGCCTCATTGGAGAAAGGGAACCGTGAGCGCCGATCAGCCGGTCCGGTCGGAAAACGCCCGGGTGGCCCGGGCGGCGGGTGTGGTCGGGCTGGCGACGATGCTGTCCCGGGTCTTCGGCTTTGTCCGGGATGTCGTCATCGCCGCCTTTTTCGGCGCGGGGATCGCCACGGACGCCTTCTTCGTTGCCTTCCGGATCCCCAACATGCTCCGGCGCCTTCTGGCGGAGGGGTCCCTGACGGTCTCCTTCGTTCCCGTATTCACGGAGTACCTCAAGAAGAAGTCCCGGGAGGAGGCCTTCGAGTTGGCCGACGTGGCCTTCACGGCCCTGTCGATCATCCTGGTCATCGTCTCGGTCCTGGGTGTTCTGTTCGCTCCCCTGATCGTCACCGTCATGGCGCCCGGATTCTCGCGGGTCCCCGAGCAGTACGACCTGGCGGTCTTCCTGACCCGCCTGATGTTTCCCTACATCTTCTTCATCTCCCTGGTGGCCCTGTGCATGGGGATCCTCAACTCCCTCCGGCACTTCGCCGCCCCGGCCCTCTCGCCGGTGATGCTCAACATCACCATGATCCTGGGGGCGCTCTTCCTGAAGGACTTCTTTGCCGAGCCCATCGTGGGGCTCGCCGTCGGTGTCATGGCCGGCGGCGTCCTTCAGCTGGTCATGCAGTGGCCGTTCCTGGTGAAGATGGGGGTACGGCTCAAGCTGAATTTCGCTTTCCGCCACCCCGGCGTCCGGCGCATCGGAGCCCTGATGATGCCGGCGGTCTTCGGTGCCGCCATCTACCAGATCAACGTCTTCATTGGGACGGTCCTGGCGTCGCTCCTGCCCAAAGGCAGCGTGTCGTACCTTTACTACGCCGACCGGATGGTGGAGCTGCCCCTCGGGGTGTTTGCCATTGCGATCGGGACGGCGACCCTCCCCAGCTTTTCCGAGCAGGTGGCCCAGGGCCGCTTCGACGAGATGAAGAAGACGATCTCCTTTTCACTCCGGCTGATGCTCTTCATCACGATCCCCTCCATGGTGGCCCTGATCGCGCTCAGGGTCCCCATCATATCGGTCCTCTTCGAGCGGGGGGCCTTCACCACGGAGTCCACGATGCAGACGGCCTGGGCGCTCCTGTGCTATTCCACGGGCCTGTGGGCATTTTCGGTCATCCGGGTCATCGTCTCGGCCTTCTACTCCCTCCAGGATACGAAGTCGCCCATGAAGGCGGCCATCGTCGCCCTCGTGGTGAACGTCGTCTTCAGCGTGGCGCTGATGTTCCCCATGAAGCACGGAGGCATCGCCCTGGCGACGGCCATCGCCTCGGCGGTGAACGTGGGGATGCTTTCCGTCATCCTCTGGCGCCGGATCGGTCCCTTCCTGATGCGGGACTTCTATCCCTCCCTGGGCAAGGTGCTGTTTTCCTCCGCGGTGATGTGGGTCGTCATCCTCGCGGTTGATCTCGTCTATCCATGGAGGGCCTCGGGTCCCTTCTTCGAGAGGGCCGTTTTCCTCGCCCTGACGGTGACGCTCGGGGGTGGGGCGTTCCTCCTCTCCGCCTGGATGGTTCGGAGCCCCGAGATGACCTCCCTGGCGGATGCTCTGCGGCGGAGGATCGGGCGTCCCAAAGGCGGGAAAACCCCCTGAACCCGGGGCAGAACGGGACAAACAAGTTGACTTGACCCGGGCCGGGTGGTAGGAAAATTGTCCCTTTAGGCCATTATGACCGGGGTGGGAGTGCCATGCTGGACATCAAATATCTGAGGCAGAACCTGGAGCACGTCCGGATCAAGATGCTGGAGCGGGGCCAGGAGATCGACATGGGCCGCTTCACGGCTCTGGACGCGAAGCGAAGGGACATCCTTCAGGAAGTGGAAGTCCTCCGGAGCGAGCGGAACGCCGTCTCCAAGGAAATCGGGGAGAAGAAGAAAAAAAAGGAAGACGCCACGGAGATCATCGCCCGGATGGGTGAGGTATCCACGCGCATCAAGACCCTCGACGAGACGCTGAAGCTGACCGAGGAAGAACTGAACGCCTTCCTGATGGTCATCCCGAACATACCCCACGAGTCGGTGGAATACGGGACCTGCTCCGAGGACAACCCGGTGATCCGCACCTGGGGAGAGAAGCCCGTTTACGATTTTACGCCGAAGCCCCATTGGGACATCGGCGAAGACCTGAAGATCCTCGACTTCGCCCGGGGAGCCAAGATCACCGGAGCGCGGTTCACGCTGTATCGCGGGGCGGGAGCGCTCCTGGAGCGGGCCATCATCAACTTCATGCTGGACCTCCACACCCGGCAGCACGGCTACCTGGAGATTCTGCCGCCCTTCATGGCGAACCGGGACAGCATGACCGGGACGGGGCAGCTCCCGAAGTTCGAGGAAGACCTGTTCCACGTGGACAAGACGGACTATTACCTCATTCCCACGGCGGAGGTGCCCGTCACAAACATCCACCGGGACGAGATCCTCGACGAGAAGGACCTGCCGGTCTACTACGTGGCCTATTCGCCGTGTTTCCGGGCCGAGGCGGGATCCTACGGGAAGGACACCCGGGGGCTCATCCGACAGCACCAGTTCAACAAGGTGGAGCTGGTCAAGTTCAGCCGGCCGGAGACGTCCTACGACGAACTGGAAAAACTGACGCTGAACGCCGAGGAAGTCCTGAAGCGCCTGAAGATTCACTACCGGACGGTCAGCCTCTGCACGGCGGACTTGGGCTTTTCCTCCGCCAAGACGTACGATATCGAGGCCTGGTTGCCGGGGCAGGAGGCGTACCGGGAGATTTCCTCCTGCAGCAACTTCGAGGATTTCCAGGCCCGGCGGGGGCAGATGCGGTTCCGCCGGACCGACGGAGGCCGGGTGGAATTCCTTCACACGCTCAACGGCTCGGGGCTGGCGGTGGGGCGGACGGTCGTGGCCGTCCTGGAAAACTATCAGCAGGCCGACGGGACCGTGGTCGTACCGGATGCGTTGCGGCCCTACATGGGAGGACTGGAAGTCATCAAATAGACAAACGGAGGGATGGCCGAGTGGTCGAAGGCGGCGGTCTTGAAAACCGTTGACCGAAAGGTCCGCGGGTTCGAATCCTGCTCCCTCCGCCAGAAAAATGACCTTCCCTTTCACGGTGTTTTCATCGGATCGGCCCAGCGGAGAGATGGCTGAGTGGCCGAAAGCGAGCGCCTGCTAAGCGCTTGTACGCCTTAAAAGGTGTACCGCGGGTTCGAATCCCGCTCTCTCCGCCAGAACAAAACGGGGACAGACTGTCTGGTCTGTCCCCGTTCTCGTCTGTTCCTGTTGCAGCGCTAAAATTAATCTGACCTATTTTATTGACGGCAGACGGGCTGCTGAACCTTGTCCCAGAGGCTGCCCGGCGGAACGCTGTGCCAGGGCGGGGTCGATTCGCCGGCCTCGTGGATGGGCTTCCAGCTCCGGTTCAAGTACATATACGTGAGAAATCGGACCCGATTGCCGGCGCAGTCGTACTCGCACAGGATCTCAATGGCCCGGAAGGTCCGGGGATCCACTCCGGCCGATGCCAGGTAGTCCTGGATCTCTTTGAAGTAAGGGCTCTTTCCCCGGGGTGCCACCCGGATCCACGCGGCGGTGTGTCCCGGAGACGGGACGGACCGCCGCTCCCCGTCCACGAAGACACCGTCCTGGTACTTCGTGAAGCCGACCAGGGTCCATCGCTTTCCTCCCTGCTCCGCCGCTTCCGCTGCGGGGATGCCCGACAGCAGCAGCGCCATGGCGACCAGGATCGCAGGCATCGCATATGTTCTCATCGATCGTCCTCCCGGCAGACGTGATTTCCCTTTGGGGATCGCTCCCCGCTGTCTGCGGACCGGATTGTAGCACCACCCGGGCGGCGGGGCAATCCCGGTCTCTTTGAAACCCCTGGCTGGGCCGGGAACCGGAATCCTCCCATCCTCTCTCCGATGCTACATGAGATCGTAGAACATGTTAATATCCTTTAATTTTTCTCCCTCCGCCCGGACCTTTTCCGGCGCGATCGCCTGGTAAACGCGGATCAGCTTGATGCGGGGCATCCGGAGGCCCGAATTGATCCGGAGCGCCCGCTCATAGGCGGCGGCGGCCAGGGGAAGCTGTCTCTGCTGGAGATAGTAATCCCCCAGGAGCTCATACTTGCCGGTGGCAAAAAAGGAACTGTCGCGAACCTGCTCCAGGTAGCGGTCTCCCTCGCTTACCATGCCCCTCGTGTAAAAATTTGCTGCCAGGGGGATGCGGGCGAAATCGGAGAAGCGGCCGTTCCTGTCGGCGGAGGCCTTCCAATAGCGAAGTGCCTCAGCATGGTAGCCCTGTGTGACAAGAACGACGGCGTGGGTGTTGTAGTAGGCCGTCCGGTCGTTGGATCCGGGAACGGGAAGAAAGGCGACGACTCCAAAGAGTGCGGCGACGGCCAGGGGAACGACCATTTCCCGGCGGCGCCCCTCCCGGAAGAGCCGGTACATTCGCTCCAGGGCGACGGCGGCAAAGGGAATCAGGATGACCAGGAGCGGAAGGCGATACCGGTCCACCATGCTGAAGGCGATGAGAGTCGATCCATAGACGGCGGCCAGCACGATCAGAGCCCCGGCCTTTCGGCTGTTTCGCCTCATGAGGACCATTCCGGCCATGCCCAGCGGCATGACGAACCAGAATGCCGGAAAGGGGATTTTGAAGAATTTCGCGAAATCGCTCATGAAGCCGATGTCATAATGGTCACCCGCCTCGTATCGGTTCAGGACGGTCAGGGTCTTCTCCCCGAGGCGCTTTAGACAGGCGCCGGGCTGCTCCAGGGCTTCCTGAAGGGTCACCTTTGTCCAGTATCGGGACGCCTCCCCGGGCGAAAGTCTCTTCCCGACGCGGCGGCTGGCCTCGATGGTGTACTGGATTCCCTGCTCGAAAGGCGAGGTCGTGGCGAACGGTACCGGCCACGTGTACGGGTCCGGGTTCCGGAGGTTGTTCGCCAGGTGGAAATTGAAGCCCCCCTGGGAGGTCGTCAGGGTGAATTCGCTGGCCGTACGCCAGTTCCGGATGACGAACGGGGAGAGGGCGATAGCGGTGCCGATGAGAACGAGCAGAACGTAGAGCCCGGCTGTTTTCATGGCGGGCCCGCGGAATCCGGAAAGCCAGGGCAGGATCAGGAGCACCGCGGGCAGGAGGATCGCTGCGTTGGGACGGACGTTGATCAGGAGACCCAGGGTGACACCGAGGGCCGCCGCCCGGATCAGCGGCTGGAAGCGGACAAATCTCCTCGTATTCTCGACATTTCCAGGGGCCGGACTCCCCTCCAGCGACAAGAGGAGCCAGGCGGCACCGGCGAACAGGCAGACGCCGAACATCTCTTTCAGGGGCACGGCGCTGTAAAAGACGAACGGCCCGTAGAGGGCGGCGATCAGTGCCGCCAGGAGCCCCGGTTTCCGCCCGGCCAGGGATCGGCCGATGAGATAGACGAAACCGCAGGCGAGGACGCCGAAGCCGACGTTCAGGAAGCGCAGGAAAACAGGATCCGGGCCCAGGACCCTGTAGAGGGCCGCCGCCATGTACGCGTAAAGCGGCGGGAATTCGTAGACCGATTTGGACTGGAAGGTGCCGTCGGCGATCCGGGATGCCCACTCGTGGTAAATCCGCTCATCCCAGAGGAGGAAGTCGAAATAAATGGTGCCGGAGAGACTCCAGAGGCCCAGCAGGCGAAGCGCCAGGGCCAAAAGCAGAATGGTCCCGAGGATCCAGGGAGTGTTCTTTTCCCATGTGTCCGGTACCGCCTGACCCGGCAGCGTCCCGGGCGGCGCGTTCTTTTTTCCCGTCATCCGGCGGTCTTCTCCCGGCTTGATGGACTCTCCGTCATGGAGAGTGGCCGACGCCCGCCCTCCATAGCAGGAAACGGAATCCGCCACAAGGGGCGCCGCCGCGGGATGCTGCCGCGGGACGGACTGTCCCCGGGCGGCGGGCATACAAAAGGGCACAGGCCCCGGGCCTGTGCCCTTTTGCGATGGGATGCCGCCGGATATAGGGCTCAGAAACCGCCTATTACCGCCTGTGCCGTGCCGGCACCGGTTCCCGATATGGTTCCGGCCGTGCCGCCGCCGGGTGTGATGGTGCCGGCGGCTCCGCCCTTGAACGTGATGGTGCCGGTGTACGACCCGCCGCTCAAGAGACCGCTTCCGGAAACGGTGGCGCCCCAGTTGGCGCCCGTCCAGGCGACCGGTGTGAAGTCCGCTGTCAGTCCGCCGCCGCCCAGTGTCACGCTCTTACCAGCGCCAAGAAGCGGTAGGTCCGAATAAGATCCAGTGATGTTCTTGGTTGCCCAGATCTGCGGCGCCGACCCGCTCTGGGAAGCGAGGAAGGTGACGTTGTTCATGTTCAGGGCGGTGATGTTCGGGTTGCTTGCATTGTTCGTCATGGCCAGGTCGGCCGTCCCGACGACGACGGTCGGGATGCCCGTGGCCTTCTGGAAGGCTGTCCGGCCCGCCTCGTCCAGCCCGTTGATCTTGTCCAGGAAGGCCCCCGTTTCCATGGAGAAGCCCGCTCCGGCCATCCGCCAGGTCGACGTGTCGGGGTCAAACAGCCCCTTGGCGACGGCCCCGTTTACGGATGTCCAGCCGGCTTCGAGGCCGACCTGAGCCCCGGCAACGGTGGCGGTGAAGACCCCCGTATCGTCAACAGAGGTAAAGTCGACCCGGTCGTAGGTATTCACCGTTCCGACCACATTCGAGCTGATCGTGGTGAAGGACTGGCCGTTGAATTGGGTGAAGTCCCCGATATCATAAGTGCCTCCTGCGAGACGCACGCCCACGCTCCAGGCTGCGTTGGTGATTTTGACGAAATCGTTTCGGTAGGCATACTGGGTGATCGTTCCGTCGGTCAGCCCCTGGGCCGAGACGGCGTAATTGTTCCTTCCCTCGGATACCCAGTCATCGATCCCGGGTGCCGAAGCCACGGTGGCGATCTGGTACGCCTGCAGCCTCGCATCGGCGCCGAGAAACCACATCTGGTACCCCCCCGACGGAAGCTCTTCATAGAGGTGCGTGGTGAAGGGACTCCGGGCTCCGTCGCTGGAAGAGTACAGGAAACCGATGCTGTACAACCCCTCGCTGATCTTGTTCCAGTAGACACCGCTCAGGAAAGATGAAACCATATCCGTTGCGGTCCGAAGGCCTGCAAAGGACAGGCGGTAACCCGCCTGATCCGGAATGCCGCCGGTGAACTGGGCGAGGATGGCCGATTGAGTGAGGCTGGTCGATTTCGTGAGTCCCCCGATGCCGTAAACCTGGACGGACGGGTAGGGAGTGACCCCGCCTGCGCCGTTGAAGAGGGATTCGGTTCCGCCGATCAGTCCCGGGATCCCTCCGTCCGATACGAAGCGGGCATTGGAGACGTCGTAATCCCAGAACATTCCGCTCCCGTTCTCCTCGGACACGAATGCCAGCTTCGTCCCGGTGTAACTGCCGACGCTTTCCCCGACCCAGGACGTTGACGAGTCGCTGACACCGTAGACCTGACCCGACAGGACGCCGACGTAATCGCGGGTCATCCACATGCTGAAGGAGTCGGCGATGCCGGAGACGAAGCCCATCTGGCCCCGGATCTCGCCGGTGTCGTTCCAGGTTCCGTTCATGGTGCCCACCCAGTAGCCAGCGGCGGTGGCACCGTCCCCGAAGATCCCCTCGCCGCCGAGGCGGGCCGACCAGGTGGTTGCGCCGGCCGGGCGACTGTAGGTGCCGGCATTGCTCTGCAGGGTCATTTTGTAGATGCCCCAGGGGCGATAGACCGTGTCCACCAGGTAGAATTTCAACGATCCCATGGCCTCGGCATAGATGGAGCCGCCGTTGTTGAATTTCCCGGCGAGTCTTGAATTGGATTGAATGGTACCGGTGCCGGTGGCCAGCGTGGCATCGGTGATCGTCTCGCTGTAGGAAGGCGCCAGCGTGCCCGAGGCCTGCCACATGCCCTGGAGGGTGCCCGCGCTGGGACTGTATAACCCGTAGGAGTCGCCGCTCAGGCTGTCCGAGCTCAGGATGCCGATGGTTCCGTTGTAATAGCCGCCGTAGCCGACATTCTGGAAAAGTGTCCGGGCGGAGCCCTCGATGGTCCCGTTGTTCGTGCCGGAGGTGGGCAGCCAGAGCCCTGTCATGTAGCCGTCGAACTTGCGGTACGCGTCCGTCACCCCGCCGCTCCGGGCTTTCCCGGTGAGGTCGCTGAGCCAGAGGTAATGGGAAAGCGAGTTCGGAGACAGAGTGTAGCTTCCCATGGCATACATGGTGCTCCCGAACCAGGGAAGGGAGAAGCCGCCGACGAGGCCGTACATGTCTTTACCCGTTCCGGCGAAGGCCTGAGAGCCGGCGTTGTCGTACATGAAGGCGCCCACGGCACTTGCCCCGGGATGGCTTCCGTCGCCGCCCCAGTCGCCGGTGAAGGCCAGGGGGGCGAGCTTGTAGATCCCCGTTCCGGCGATCTCATACGTCGCACCGATATACTCGCCCATGTAGCTGACGCTCATAAGGCCCATGTAATCCCGGTCCATGTACTGGATCGAGTCGTTGCCGGTCAGGGTCGTGTGTCCCGCCAGGTCGTCCGTTCCGTTAACAAGACCCAGCATGAAGACGTCCGACGGCCCTCCCACCGAGGATCTTGTGAAATCATAACCGTAGTAGCTGATCCAGGTCGTATAGCCGCCGTCGTTTATGTATTCCCCACTGCTCCCGGAAAACCCCCACAGGCCGAAGAGGCCTCCCGACGAGGTGAGGTACCCGTAGGCAAGTCCCGTTTCAACCGGGGCATAATAGGAAAAGAGGCTGCTCAGCTTGGTTGTCGCGAAGGTCGGCACGGCAACGCTGCTGAAGCCCTGGAACGCACTCGCCGCAGCGTAGCTCGTGGTGTCGTAGTTCAAGGTTCCGGTGGCGGTGATGGTCCCGCCGGAGTACGTCCCGTCCAGCTTTCCCGCCAGGATGCCGAGAGCCCCGCCGTTGTTGATGATGCTGTTGAAGAAGCCGTGATAGGTTCCGGTCACGCCTCCGATCAGCCCCGTGTACGTGGCACCGTTGCTCAGGGTCCCGGTCAGCGGCGTGGCCAGCGACGTGACGGCCGGTCCCGACGGTCCCGTGCCGCTGTAGCCGATCGTTCCAATGCGCGTGAGCAGGCCGTAGCTTCCCTCCAGGAGGCCGGCAAAACCGTCCTGCGCGACCGTCATTGAGAAGCTGACGTCGCTGGTCTGGTCCGTGATCGTCGGAGGTGGGGTCGTGGTGCCGAGCGGCGGTGTCCAGGGGATCGCAACGTCGAGTGCTGTCCCGCCGTCCGTGGTGCCGGTTGTCCCCGACGTATCGCCCGTTCCGGCCGAGGTATCCTGCATGTGCATCTCGATATCCGCCGCCGTGGAGGGCTTGACCACGGGCTCGGCCTTTTCGTTCGTCACCACCATTCCGCTGCCCGGCGGGATGGCCACTTCCTTGCCGGGCTCGCTCTTGTTGTAGCCGTATCCGGCGCCGCCCTGGAGGAAGAAGGCGCTCTCGCCGTTCATGAACAGGCCGATGATGATGGTGCCGCGGACACCACAGACGGCCGTCGGTGTATGGACCTCCATGCGGGAGCCGCGGGCCAGTTTCGTCACCACGGTCCGGGATTTTCCGCGAAACAGGTCGAAGTAACTATGCGACCGCTCGGCGGTGTTGTACCGGCTGATCTTCATGCGGGTTTTTTCCGCCAGCCACAGGGTGTTGCCGTCCGTGAAGGTGACGCCCACCCTGGTCTTGCTTTTCGTCCGGAGGATGTCGCCGTTTTCGACCGGGTCGCCGAGCTTGAGGACCCGGGATTTTCCGGCCGGACCGGTGAGGTCGGCTTTCCCCTCCAGATGGGTTACTTTACCGACCGGGGCGGCCAGCGCCGGACCGGCAAGGAGCAGCACCATCAGGAAAACTCCAAGGGTCCACCATGCTTTTGCCTTCATGGGTCAAACTCCTTTCTCCATATGGCTGGCGTTTAAAACCGCAGTTCAAATCCTGCCGCGTAGATTTCCCGGTTGTAGTCGTACAGGAACAGGTTCGAATGGGACCGGATGTGGCTGTATTGAACCAGGGCGCTCAGGTGCCGGCTGAATTCCCAGGTGAGGCCGGCCGTGCCCGTGTAGACCCGGTCCTTTCGGGTCGTTCCGCTGAAGATGCCCAGCGTGCTCGGATGGGTGAAGTCCTGGAGGTAGATGTCCCCGGAGAGCTGGAGCTTGAGTGCCCTCCAGACGGGATAGATCAGGTTCGCCGTGAACCGGTGTCCTTCGTTGTCCCAGTTGACGCCCCGGGCGTGATCCTTGTTGTAGGCGTATTTGAGGTTGAAGAGGCCGGTGTTCTTAAACAGCCAGAACCAGCTGACATGGGTGTTGAACCCTTCGGAGGTCTGATCCTCCTCGTCGCGGTCGAGGACATCCAGGTACGGCCACACTTCCGAGTTGGCCTTGTGGGCGTAGTCTTTCTTGGAGTAGCCGGCATAGAACTCCAGGATCTGTGTATTGACCGGGTTCAGGGCGATCCGGAAAAGAGGTCCGATGTTGTACGTGTCGATGTAGCGCTCGTAGCTGGGGTTACGCTTCAGCGTGCTGGTGTAGTTCATCGACAGGTTGAGGGCGGCGCGGCCGAAATCATAACCCGGCGCCATATAGAGACTCGTGGCGAACATGTCGTAGTTGGTCGATGGTACGTTTCCGTTCTGGGCGATGATGAAGCGCTCGTGGAGCGTGCTCAGGACGGCGACGCCGGCATTGAAGAGCCAGGGCCCCTTGAGGGCCGGAACCCAGTCCATGCGGGCCGAGGTGACCATCGCGTATCCGTACTCCTTGCCCATGTCGAGCTGGCCCGGCATCGGGAGGGGGATGCCGAGGTAGTCGTTCGGCTCCTGGATGAAGTTCGTGTCGTACTGGCCCATCATGCTGAAGGTGAAGCGGAGGGGCCGTTCGAGGAAGCTGCGTTGCTCCACGATGTCCGAGTAGCGCCGGGCGTATGCGGCCAGATCGGAGAGAGGATCCTGGGTGATGGCGGCCTGGAATCGATCCTTCGCCCGGTCGAACTTCTTTTCGAGCATCAGGGAGACGCCGATCTGGAAGTCTGCGGCGGTCTTGTAGGCGGGATCCAGTTTCTTGGATTGCTCGAAGGATTCGATGGCCTCACCGTGTTTTCCCTCCCTGGCGAGGATCATCCCCCTGAGGAAGGCCGTCTTGGCGGGATAGATGTTGTTCTCTTCCGCCACGGCGAGCCATTTCCTGGCCTCGACGAGCCTGCCCGTCTGGTAGAGGGCGTCGATCAGCTCGATGACCGCCTCCCTGACGGATGGTTTCATGGTGGACGCCGCTTCCAGGTGGGGGATCGCCTCCGGTGTGAGGTTCATCTGCTTGTAGGTCAGTCCGAGCCAGAAGGCGGCTTCCGAAGATGCAGGATTTTCTTCCCTTACCTTTTTGAAGGTTTCCAGCGCCTCCTCGTAGTCGTCGGCCCTGAACTGCTGAATGCCGGCCTGCAGGCCCGATGGGGCCTGCGCAAGGAGTGCCTGGGGAAGGGAGCAGCAAAGGAAGACCGTGAGAATGAGGATGAGCAGGGAGTTCTTTTTCATCGGCAGATCCTTTCTCGAAGAAGCGGTGATGAACGGTGCGGATGCGCCGGCAATGCAGAAAGACACCCCCGCCGATCATGACTGCCGGGGTGGTTGATGGGACCGGAAAGAGGCATTCTTTTAGGATTCAGATCGATCATTCCCTCAACGGGTACCGTGAACAGCGTTTCGTAAACTACACTTAAGATATATTTACATGCCGCATAAGAGTCAAGCAGAAATACCCTGAAAAAGCGGATACCTAACGAATAGGTGTATTGTCCACCTGCTTGGTCTTCGGGGAATGAATCATCATCCGATGAAATGGGATTGAACCGCGGCTGGGATCAGGCGGGGTTCTGCCGGAAACCTTCGTGAGGACCGGATATCCGCGGCCTTGGGAAAGAAAGCCATAAATGCGCGGCCGGTGGATTTGTTTACGGGGGAGGAATTACAGGATGTTCAGGATCGCAAAGAGGGTCATCCCGAGGATGAAAATCACGGCGGGCAGGGGGCGCTTTTTCAGATGATCCTGGATGCTCCGGAGGGAAAAGACTTTTTCCTTCCAATGGAGCATCAGGTAGTCCGTTGCCACAAACAGAACGAGAACCGCCGGGCCCTTCTGGAGAATGAACCAGGCCATGGCCGCGCCCCGCGAGCTTCCCGCGGGAGACCAGCCCGGTACGGCGAAGAGGAACCAGAGAACGGCGGCCCAGAGAACACCGTAAATTCCGAATCCGTGGGATCGTTTCATGGGTCAGAGGGGTACCATGGATCGCGCATTTCCTCAAGCTCCGGCAGCCCTTGTTACGGCTCACGGGCAGGCTTGCCGCCGGGGTGGGGCAGGCCGGGAGTTTTTCTTTGACACCCGGGGGACGTGAAGATAAAAAAGGCAAAAAGAACGGAGAGAAAATGCATGACCCGGGCAAAGCCTGATTATGAAGATGTCTCCTGCCGCTGCTTTCAGCGGCCCGGGAAGCGCAACACCAGGGCTATTCTCGATGCGGCGGCCCGGAGGGCCGAAGAGACGGGCATCCGGAACGTTCTCGTGGCGACGTGCAGCGGAAGAACGGCTTTCGAGGCCCGGAAGGTCTTTCCGGCGCACATCCGGATCGTCGCGGTAACCCATTTTACCGGCTTCGAGAAGCCGAACCACCAGGAGCTTTCCGATACGAACCGCCGGAAGCTCGAGTCGCTCGGCGTCTCCGTGTTGACGGCGCAGCATGCCTTCGGCGGCGTCGGCAGGGGAATCCGGAAGCGATTGGGGACATACCAGTTGGAAGAGATCATGGCCTTCACCCTCCGGCTCTTCGGCCAGGGGACGAAGGTTGCCGTCGAGCTGGCCCTGATGGCCTCCGATGCGGGCCTCATCCGAACCGACGAGGACGTCATCGCCATCGGCGGTACGGAAGAGGGGTGCGACGCCGCCCTGCTTATCCGGCCCGCCAACAGCTCGAACATCTTCGACCTAAAAGTGAAGGAGATCATCGGCAAGCCCTCATCATTCTGAGGGAATGCGGATTCCGAATCCTCGATAACCGGCCCGCCGGAATGGTTCAGAAGCATTGCTCGCCCGGTGCCGGCCGGGGGAGAACCTTATCTTTGTCGGCGGATATTCTTCAGGGAGGTTCCATCATGATCCGATCGGCCGTCCAGATCCTGTGTGCAGCATTGCTGATCCTTGCAGCCTCGACGGCGGGGGCGGAAAACGTAACCGTCCAGGGCGACATGGGCTCCACGATCCGTTATGTGCTGGAGGAAAAGGTGATCTCCGGCGACGGGATGCGGAAGATCGTCATGAGCTTCGTGATTCCCCAGAGCTTCGAGTCTCCCACCTACCGGCAGGCCATCTCGGATTTCTCCCTCGACTTGAGCCCGAAGCCGCAGGACCGCCAGGAGACCACCGACGCCCGGGGGAACCGGATCGTCACGGCCACCTGGACGGATCCACCCGCGGCGGTGGACGTCAAGCTGTCCTGCAATGCCCTGAACCGGACGAACCTGAAGCTCCTGGAGACCCGGACGCCATTCCCGCTGGGAAAGGTCGAACCGGGCCTGGAGGATTACCTGAAACCCACCGATCAGGTCCAGTCGGATAACCCGAAGGTCCGTCTTCTCGCGGCAGACCTGACGAAGGACGTGAAAACGGAATTCGATGCCGTCCAGCGCGTGATCTCCTGGGTCGTGGATCATGTCCGGTACGTCACCCCTCCGGTTCAGTATGACGCCCTGTATTCCCTTGGATCGGGCAAGGGAAACTGCCAGAACTACTCCCACCTGAGCGCGGCACTGCTCCGCTCCGTCGGCATACCGGTCCGCATCATCAATGGCATAACCCTGGACCGGGCCTACGACGTGACCTGGGAACGGGGTGTCATGACCTTCAAGATGGGGAAGGGGCGCCATTCCTGGATCGAGGTCTGGTTTCCCGATATGGGCTGGGTTCCCTTCGATCCCCAGAGCACGGTCCTGTTCGTGCCGAACCGCTTTATCCGGGTCGAAGTGGGTGTCGACAACAACGAGACGAAGAACGACGGGCTGATGCGATGGTCCCAGGTGGCAAATGCCAGGACCAAGCCGACCATGCGGGAGAACGTCGATGCCTCGTTTCTGAACGATGCGGTGAAGGTCCGCGGCAGCCGCCAGGCATACGGGCCGAAAAACCTGCTCCTGTCGCCGGAGGTCAAGGCCGAGTTCAAGCAGATCATCGTCGAACCGCCGCCCCCTCCACCGGTCATCCCCGAAGAGGTGAAAAAGGAGCTTCGCTATGACGTTCCCTTCCTCTACGGCAACCTGGAATATCCGGAAAACATTGATTTTGCCTTCCCCCGGGTGACGAAGAAGTCCGGCAACCAGTTCGAGATGGCCCGGAGCTTTCTCGTGGAGACGGCGGAATACGTGACCACCAAGGCCACCCAGTATGCCCAGGTGGTGGTCCTGCAAAAACCCGTGAAGCTGCAGAAGGTGGGGCTCGCCCTGCACAATTTCGGCGGCGACGGACAGTTGTGGGTTGAGATCTACGGGGACAACGGCGGAAAACCCGGGGCACCCTTGGTGACTAGCGCCCTTGTTACCCTGGACCAGCTTTCCAGGAAACCCGGCTACCGGTGGGCGGACTTCGACTTCACGAAGGACAGCCCGATCCTGATGCCCGGCTCCTACTGGATTGCCCTCGGTTTCACGGGGGATCCCATCGTCAACTGGTTTTATACCTACGGGAAACCCGTGGGACCCGTCGAAGGCACCCGCTACAAGGGCATTTTCGACGAGGACTGGAGCGGCGCCCTGGCCTTCGAGTTCAACTACCGGGTGGCGGGGTTGACGACGAAGGACGAGTCCGTCGCTCCGGTGGCCGCGAAGAAGGTCTCGGAGAGCGACAGGATGAAGAAGAAACTTTTAAAGAAGAGGGTCGTCATCAAGAAACGATGAAAACGCCGTTCGGGGGGAGGATAGCGCGGCGTCCGACCCTCCGCGTATCGCCCGGGATGGCCGGGATGCAATCCCGAACGCGCCGTGGCGGGGAATCCGGATTGTGGAGGAGGGCGTGATGGACCATGAATCCTGGTCTGTTGCCGTGACGGCCGCTGGCATGGCCGAGGCACAGGTGATGGCCGGACGCCTGGAGGTGGAAGGAGTCCCGGTGCGGTTGCGGTATGATGTGGCGGGATCCCTCTACGGAATCACCGTGAACGGCCTGGGGGCGGTAAAAATTCTCGTTCCGGAAGACTGGGTCGAGCAGGCCAGGGCGATCCTCGGCCGGAGCTATGAGGAACACGATCTCAGCTGGCAGGAAGACGGACCGGAATGACGTCCCTGCCGGGTGGATTTTCCCCGGCAATCTTCAGAAGATCCCGTCCAGGCGGGTGCCGCATTGCGGGCAGACGCCGCCCTGGAGTCGGTTTTCCACGATGGTAAAGCTCCAGCGCCGGATCAGCAATTTCCCGCAGGAGGCGCAGGCCGTGCTTTCTCCCGCATCTCCCGGAACATTCCCGCTGTAGACATACTTGAGCCCCGCTTCCTTTCCGATCTGCACGGCCCGGTGAATGGTCTCCACAGGGGTCGCGGGCGCCGACATCAGCCGGTACCGGGGGTGGAACCGGCTGATGTGCCAGGGGATTTCCGGACCGAGGGATACAAGGAACGAGGCAATCTCCCGAAGCTCCCCGTCGCTGTCGTTGAGGCCGGGAATGACCAGCGTCGTCACTTCGACCCATATGCCCCTCCTCTTCATCTCCCGCAGGGTGGTCAGGACCGGCTCCAGCCTGGCCCCGCAGCGCTTGCGGTAAAATTCGTCGGAGAAGGACTTCAGGTCCACATTGGCTCCGTGCAGGTCGGCGCCGATCCTGTCGAGTGCCTCCGGTGTCATGTATCCATTGGTGACGAAGACGTTTTCGAGCCCTCTCCCGGTGGCCATCCGGGCAATATCCAGGGCATACTCGAAGAAAATCGTGGGTTCCGTATAGGTGTAGGCGATGGTTCGGGACCCTGAGCGGACGGCCGATTCGACGACGACCGCTGGTGGAGTCTCGTGTCCCTGGATGAGGCCGCCCTCCCGGGGAAGCTGGGATATGTCCGCGTTCTGGCAAAACGTGCAGGAGAAGTTGCAGCCCGCGGTGGCGATGGAAAAGGATTTGGATCCCGGGTGGAGGTGGAAGAGGGGCTTCTTCTCGATCGGATCGACGTTCCCGGCGATCAGGGCACCATAAACAAGGGTGTGAAGGACTCCGTCCCGGTTCTCGCGGACGGCGCAGATCCCCCTTTTCCCCGGAGCGATGACGCACCGGTGGGCGCAGAGCCCGCACCTTACCTTGTTTTCTTCCTTCCTTTCGTAGAGCAGGGCTTCCCGAACCATGTCATGCTCCGTATCACTTGATCACCCGGATGGCACCGGGGATGGGACGCTGCTTCCGGGCCTCCATTCCGAAGGTGATCCGCATGGGTTCCTGGATCGTTCGGGTGGAGAAGGTAACGGGGAAGGACAGCCCAAGGAAGGCCCCGAAGGGATTCTTGGTTACCGGGATCAGTTCCTCCAGGTCCGACAGAGAAGGGTACCATGCATAGGGAAGGAAAACGACGCTTCCCCACTGGATGTGCGATCCCGGCAAAAGTCTGCGGATCAGGCGCCGAAGCTCGCCGGCGGTAAAAAAGCGGGCATGGCGGAAAAGGGTTGGACCGCGCCGGTCCGCCATGCGGTGCGCCGCGGCGATGATGGACCAGCGGTTGAGTGTCCCCACGAAAATGCGGCCCCGGCAGACCCGGATCGCCTCGGAGACGGCCCGTTCCGGATCGGCGGTGAATTCCAGGGACGTAACAAGCGTGACGATATCGAATTCGTTGTCCGAGAAAGGGAGCTCTTCCGCCGAGCCGAGCCGCAGGTCCGCGTGGGCGCCCAGCTTTTGCCGGGCCCGGGCCAGCATGGGGGGAGATGAATCGATACCGGAGACGGCGCATCCCTTCGCTCGGAAGAGGGCGAGGTGATCGCCGGTGCCGCATCCCACGTCCAGCAGCCGCTCTCCCTCGCGGGGTGTGAGGTGGTTCAGGATCAGGCTTTTCTCCCGCCGGTCCATGTACGCGCCGGCAGGGGTCAGGAGCCAGTCGTCATAGGTTCGGGCGACATCCTCGGTGAAAATCACAATTCTGCTCCTTTGCCGGGCGGCGGCGCCCCGAGGTGTGAATCGCCCGCCTGTGTTCCAGCCCGGTCTATCCCCCGATTGCGGACATCTGCCGGCTGCATTTTCTCGGTGACGGATCACCCGGCAGCGCATGCCTTCCCGCCGGCTTCGCGGCGATCGCCCTGCGGATCAGCCCCTTGAGTAGCTCGTCAGAGCAGCCGCTTCTCAGGTCGGGCTTGAGGTCGATCTCGTCGTCGGAGAGCAGGCAGGCCCGGAGATGACCCTCGGCGGTGAGCCGAAGGCGGTTGCATTCGCCACAGAATTCATGGCTGATGGGGCTGATGAAGCCGATCTCCCCGATTGCCCCGTCAATCCTGTAGCGTCGGGCGGGTCCCCGGTTTTCCGGATCGCCGTTTTCGCCCAGGTACTCCATCTTGAACGACTGTCCGATCCGTTCCCGGGCCACGTCGTTGGACAGGTACTCCGTGGGCGAATCGGCGCTTTTCCGGCCGATGGGCATCATTTCAATGAACCGGACCTGATAGGGCCAGCGAAGCGTCGCCCGGGCGAAGTCCAGTATTTCATCGTCGTTGGTTCCCTTCATCAGGACGATGTTGATCTTGATGGGGGAGAAGCCGACCTCGGCGGCCTTCCGGATGCCCCGGAGCACCGCGTCCAGATCCCCGCCCCGGGTGATGGTCCGATAGCGGTCCGGATTCAGGGAATCGACGCTGATGTTGATCCTCCGGATGCCGGCCTGGTAAATCGCTTCTGCATGATCCGCCAGAAGAATGCCGTTCGTTGTGAGGCTGACGTCCGAGAGCCCTTCGATCTTTGTCAGATTGTCGATGAATCCCACGATCCCTTTCCGGGTAAGCGGCTCACCGCCGGTGAGACGGACTTTGTTGATGCCTTCCGGAATGGCTGCCCGGACAACCCGCAGGATCTCCTCGTAGCGCAGGATGTCGTTGTGCCCCAGCAGGGACAGCCCTTCCTTGGGCATGCAGTAAATGCAGCGCAGATTGCAGCGGTCCGTGACGGACACCCGCAGGTAGTTGATCTTTTTTGGCAATTTCTTGGACATGGCGCGTTTCAACGAACCTCCTTCCGGGAGCATTAACACACCCGGGACACCCTGGCAAGGCGCAGGGATTCAGAAACGCTTGACATCCTTTTTACGTATCCCTTATACGTTTCGCATCCGCACATGCCGGTATCGACCTGAATGCAGGATCGAGAGCCGGGCTTTCCAGAATAAAAGCCGACCCTTTTCCCGGACTCCGCCCTTCCGCGATGAAAGGGTGGTTTCCGGAGCGACCGGGGCCGTCAAACCGACAGAGGAGGAATCCCATGGCCAAGATTGATGCCTTTTTCCAGTTGATGAACGAGCAGGGGGCCTCGGACCTGCACCTCGTGACGGGTCAGCAGCCGGCCCTCCGGATCCGCGGTGATATCGAGCGGATCAAGTACGACCGCCTGGACAACGACGGGCTGAAGGCCATGCTCTACGAGATCGCCCCGGAGATCAAGATCAAGCAGTTCGAGGAGACGGGCGACGTCGACTTTGCCTATGAAATCCCGGGGCTGGCCCGCTACCGCGCCAACTTCTTCGAGCAGAAGTGGGGCTGCGCGGCTGTTTTCCGGGAAATTCCGAGCAAGATCCTGACCTGCAAGGACCTGGGACTCCCCGACGTGATCGCCAAGCTGGCCCTCCTGCCCCGGGGACTCATCCTGGTCACGGGCCCCACCGGCAGCGGAAAATCGACGACCCTGGCGGCAATCGTTGACGAGGCGAACAGACTGCGGAAGGATCACATCATTACGGTTGAAGATCCCATCGAGTTTGTCCATGAGAGCCAGGGCTGTATCGTCAACCATCGGGAAGTCGGGCTCCACACGAAGAGCTTCTCGGCGGCCCTCCGGGGCGCCCTCCGCGAGGACCCGGACATCATCCTGGTCGGCGAAATGCGCGATCTGGAAACGATCAGCCTGGCCATCGAGGCGGCCTCCACGGGCCACCTGGTCTTCGGGACCCTGCACACCACCAGCGCCGCCAAGACGGTGGACCGCGTCATAGAAGTGTTCCCGTCCAGCGAACAGGCGCAGATCCGCTCCACCCTGGCAGACGGGATCCGGGCCGTCATTTCCCAGACCCTGTTCAAGCGGGTCGACAAGAAGGGCCGCTGCGCCGCCCTGGAGATCCTCATCGCCAACTCGGCGGTGCGCAACCTCGTCCGGGAATCCAAGACCTTCCAGATTCCGTCCATGATCCAGACAGGAAAGAAATACGGCATGCAGCTTCTGGACGACGCCATCATGGATCTCATGAACAAGGGTTGGATCTCCGGCGATGATGCCTACCAGAAGTGCAACGACAAGGGCCGGTTCCGCCAGTACCTGAAGAATCCGCCGACGGACTTCACGGAGGTGTAACCGCCGGACCGGTCCCCGCGACCGGCATCGAGGAGGCAGAAACATGAGGAAGCAAGAGGTCGACTACATCCTGGGGAAAATGCTGGATGCCCACAAAGGCGTTTCGGACCTTAACATGACGGTGGGCAAGCCGTTCCAGGTGGAGACGTCCGGCCAGTTGTCGAAAGTGGACCTGGAACCGAGTTTTGAAACGCTCTCCCCGTTCCAGACGGAAATCTTCGCCATGAACCTCATCAACCGGGACCGCCGCCTCACGGAGGATCTCCTGACGAAGGGATCCTGCGACCTGGCCTACGAGCTTCCCGGACGGGCCCGATTCCGTGTGAACATTTTCTCCCAGAAGGGCAACCTCTCCATCGTGATGAGGAAACTGGAGACAAAGATCCCCACCATCGCCGAGATGAACCTGCCGGAAGCCTTCAAGAAGATGGCCCAGGAAAAGAACGGCATCATCTTCGTCACCGGCGCCACCGGAAGCGGAAAATCCACCTCCCTGGCGGCGGTCCTCGACAAGGTCAACGACGAGCAGTCGGTCCACGTGGTCACCCTGGAAGACCCGGTCGAATTTGTCCATCCCCAGAAGAAGGCCACCTTCAACCAGCGGGAAATGGGCCAGGACTTCGACATCTTCTCCAACGGCCTCCGGGCGGCCCTGCGCCAGGCCCCGAAGGTGATCCTCGTCGGCGAAATGCGTGACCGCGAGACCGTCGAGATCGGCCTCTCCGCTGCGGAGACGGGGCACCTGGTGCTGACCACCCTGCATACCGTCGATGCGGGCCAGACCATCAACCGCATCCTGGGCATGTTCAACACGGAAGAGGAAAAGCAGATTCGCATCCGCCTGGCCGACACGGTCCGCTGGATCGCCTGCCAGCGCCTGCTTCCGAAGGTCGGCGGAGGGCGGGTGGCGGCCTTCGAGATCATGGGCTCCAACCTGCGGGTGAAGGATACGATCCTGAACGGCGAGTCGGAGGGCAAGACCTTCTACGACATCATCGACCAGAGCCGGCCTTTCGGCATGATCACCTTCGACGAATCCATCGTGGATCTCTATAAGGAGGGGCTCATCACGGAGGAGACGGCGAAGGCCTATGCATCCAACAAGAGCGCGGTGGGACGGGGCATCGACACCGTCAAGAGCGCCCGGGGCGAAAAGACGACGGACCTGGGAAAACTCCAGGTGGATTCGGATTACGGGAAACCCCCCAAGAGGCCGGGCTGGTAATCCGCTCTGAAGCTCGTCAACGGATACAAGGGAGATAGACGATGGAAGATGAAAAGAAACTGTTGAACGAAGTGGCGGCGGACACTTACGATTCCTCGGACCGGCCCTTCGACTTCGTCCTCGAGGAGGGAGAGACGGCCCTCGTGTGCTCAAACGATGCGGCGAGCCGGGAGAAGATCATCCAGGCGCTGCAGGCGATGGGGTACCAGATCAGCGAATCGGCCTCGGCCAAGGACGCCCTGAAGAGCATGCGTTTCCACGTTTTCGACCTGGTGGCCGTGGACGAGGGCTTCGAAAGGGAGGTCCTGGACTACCTGGAAACCCTGAACATGAACACCCGGAGGAATATCTTTGTCGTCCTGCTCACCGGCGCGCTTCGGACCATGGACAACATGGCGGCCTTCCACCTGAGCGTGAACCTGGTAATCAACAAGAAGAACATCGAGGACGTGGGACCGATCCTGCGCCGGGGAATCAACGACAACAAGCAATTCTATTCCGTGTTCATGGACGGCATGAGGAAGATCGGGAAGATCTGAGATCCGGCAGAGACATTTTGAGTGGAACGGAGAAAGGGGGCGGCGAGTCCCCTTTTTTCGTTGGCGGCTTATGCGGGCAATGGCTGTGACCTTTCTTTTCCGATCCGCGTGTAGTAACGATACGAGCATGAACGGACGTTTCCTGGCTTTCCACAAGATCGGCTTTTCCTACGACGTCCTTGAAAAACCTCTGATCACGGATCTAACCGTTGACTTTACCCAGGGCTGGACGGGCATCGTAGGGGCGAACGGTGCGGGGAAAAGCACGCTCCTGAAGCTAGCAGCCGGTGATCTGCAGCCTTTGTCCGGCTCGCTGCATATCCCGGGCGCGGCGATTTATTGCCCCCAGCGCACCGATGATCCGCCGGGAAGACTTGCCGAGCTGCTGCTTGCAGAAGACGCGGAGGCCTTCCACATCCGGCGCCGGCTTGCCCTTGCCGCGGACTGGCACCACCGGTGGGAGACACTCAGCCATGGGGAACGCAAGCGGGCGCAGATTGCCGTGGCGCTGTGGTCGAGCCCGGCGGTGCTGGCCCTTGACGAACCCACCAACCACATCGACCGGGACGCCAGGCGTATGCTCATCTCGGCACTCAACACCTACCGGGGAGTCGGTCTCCTGGTAAGCCACGATCGGGAGCTGCTCGACATGCTCTGCAGCCGGTGCCTTTTCCTGGAACCCGGAGGGGCGAGGCTGCGGCCGGGGAATTATTCCGAGGCATCGTCGCAGGCTGAGCGGGACACCCTCACCCTTAGAAGGCAGAGGGAAACCGCCCGGAGAGAATACCTCAAGCTGAAGCACACGGCGGTCAAGCGGCGATCGGCAGCGGCTGAGGCCGACAAGCGCCGTTCCAAGCGCCACCTGGACAGGAAGGACCACGACGGCTGCGCCAGGAAGGATCTCGCCCGCGTTACCGGGAAGGATGCCGTTGCGGGTAAGTTGCTCCGACAGGTGGACGCCCGCCTGCAACGCGCCGCGGACAAGGAGATATCTCTTCAAATCCCAAAGATGTACGACCTTGGGATCTGGATCGAGGGCTCACAGTCCTTGCGGGACTTCCTTTTCCGGTTGCCGGCCGGCCGGATTCCGCTTGGCGGGTCAAGGCAGATGGATTACCCCGATCTGGCGATGCGACCGGCGGACCGCGTGTCCCTGACGGGTCCGAACGGGGCCGGCAAGAGCACGATTCTCCGGCACATTCTCCGTCATCTTGACATCCCCCCCGAGCGGCTGATCTACGTTCCTCAGGAAATAGACCTTCAATCCTCGCAAGGCATCATGAATGAGGTGCATCGCCTGGAGCACGACCGTCTCGGCCGCGTCATGACCGTGGTGAGCTGCCTCGGATCCCGCCCGGCACAGCTTTTGGAGAGCCGGGAGCCCAGCCCCGGAGAGATGCGGAAGATCCTGCTGGCGTTGGGCATCTCGCTGGAGCCCCACCTGATTGTCATGGACGAGCCCACGAATCACATGGATCTTCCCTCCATCCACTGCCTGGAAGAGGCCGTCGCCGGGTGTCCCTGCGGCCTGCTCCTGGTGAGTCACGATGAGGCGTTCCTGGGGCGGTTGACGGACATCCGGTGGGAGCTTGTCATGGATGAGGCGGGCGACAGCCGCCTCTGCCTGTGACAGGACGACTTTTCTCTGTGGTGGAAGCGCAGAGTTACTGGCCTGCGAAACGTTCACATGGATATTTCATCCCGGTGCCGTTCGCAGTCTGAACGGCCCTCGAACCGGCTTTTGCCGGATACGCCTCTCCATCTCAATCAGGAGCGCTTTCAGGGCTTTCTCTGTAAGGATTTCACGGACCAGGCTTTCCTGTGTCAGCCCCAAGGCCATCACCTTAGTGAGCAGTTCGCCCTGCAATGACCGGCTACGCCAAGCCAGCGAGCATCTCCTGGCTGCTCCAGCGAAACAGTGTCCGGTTCGGACACTGCCGGAGGTATCAAGCCATTTGCCGCCCTGAATGCCTCATTCTATGAAGCAATAAAAAAGGCCTTTTGCTTCAAGTTAAGCAGAGAAGTCCTTTCAGAAGAATATGAACTTGAATTGGAGCACGAGTGAGATATCGGTCAATCGAGAGATCAGAATTCGATGATTCCCTGCTCGTCACCGACCTTGGGGCCGAGCATTCTGGTCGTCTTCCCCGCCAAAGACGTGTTTGTTTTGAGATCCTTGACGACTTCCTCCACGGAGCCGAAGGGGGCGATGACGTCGATCAGCCAGGGTTCATCGCCGCTTTTCCAGTCCGGAGGCGCCAGCCGGCCGATCTTCCGGTAGCGATCCGCAACTTCTTTCGACAGGAAGGCCCAGCTGGCAAAGGCAACGGGCGATTCATCCCGCATGTACACCTTCGCCTGGTCGAGTACGACCGGGGGCAGAATCCGCCATTCGAAATCGGCGACAAACATGAACCGGTGGGCCGGTGAATTCATGGCCAGAAAGCACACGGGGCCGAGAAGGGGCAGCTTTTTGAACACCAGTTTTGCCTGTTCCACCGCCAGTTTGACCAGCTCTGCCTGCTGCCGGGGAAGCTGCCCACCGGCCGCTTCTTTATTTTCTGTCATGGTTGCCCTCCTTTTCTATTTCCGATTTCAGTTGTGTTCCGAACGCTGATATCGCTTATCGCGTCAGCGTTCACGCATCGCTTCGTTCTTGTACCTGAGGAGGGGGCCCAGGAAATATTCGTAGGCCCCGCGTTTCTGAACGGTTATGTCCGCCGTGACGGACATGCCGGCGCCGATCGACGGATTCCTTCCCGCCACCCTGCCCGGCAGTTGATTGCTCGAAACCAGGATGCGAACTGGATAGATCAGGCCCAGCTTCTGATCCTGGATGGCGTCGGTCCCCACCCACTGCAGCCTGCCGTTCAGGTATCCGTATTTCGTGTATTCGAAGGCGTCCAGCTTGACCACCACGTCCTGGCCGGGATGGACAAACCCGATGTCTTTATTCAGAACCTGGGCCTCGATCTCGAAGTTTGTTCCCTCCGGGACGACCGTCAGCAGGGGCTGTGCCGCCGTGACGACGCCGCCGACCGTATGCACGGCCAGCTGCTGAACGATCCCGTCGCAGGGCGCCGTCAGCAACTGCTGCTGCTTTCTCTGCTCCGCTTTGACAAGTTCCTGGGCCGCCGTCTCGTATCGTTTTTTGGCCTCCGCCAGTTCCGTGAGTGTGCGATATCGGAATTCCGCATCGGCCTGAGTCCTGCTTTTGGCGGCGGCGTTTTCGGCGGCGATCGTTTCGCTCCGCTTTGCCTTCAGCACCACAAGGTCGTTCTTCTGGTTGGCTACCTCCAGCCTGCTGTCGATCACCGCCATTTCGGATACATAGGCGTCCTTAACCAATTCCTCCTTCATGTTCAACCGCTTTTCCAGGAGGGGCATGGTCGCCTGGAGCTTCCGGATGCTTGCCTCCACGCCCGCTCTTTCGGCCCGCTTCCGGGCAATCTCCTGGTTCAGGGCCGCCATTTTCTGGCCGTGCTCCGCCAGGCGGTTCTTAAGCAGCAGGTTCTGCGTCCGGATCAGGGAGAGGTCATCCGTCGGCGTAACATCTTCGATTCTCGGCTTTCCGGCGGCCTGTGCGTTCAGGCGGCGCACCTCCATGCCGGTTTCCAGGACGTCTCTGGAAAGGCGGTTTCTGTCCGCCTGGCTGGACGTCGGATCCAGCTCGATCAATATCTGCCCCGCCTTGATGGCCTGTCCGTCCCGGACATGAATGGCCTTCACAATGCCCGTTTCGAAAGGCTGGACGAGCTTGATGCGGTCCGAGGGAACGACCTTTCCCGGCGCAGTGACCACAATGTCGAATTCGGACAGGAACGCCCATAGAAAAGCCGCGGCGACGACGCCCATCAGGGTGTATGCCATGGTCCGGGCCAGCGGGGCGGGAGGGTGCTTCTGGATTTCGAGGTAGGCAGGCGTGAAGGCCTCCTCATCCCCCCCCTCGAGCATTCTGTCCAATCCCCTGTTCTTCGAAGACCCCGGACCGGTTTTGGCGGATTCCTCCCTTTTTTTATCCTTCATGGCCGCGAGCCTCCATTGAGCCGAGCTGCAGGCGATGAAAGCGGGCATACCGGCCGTCCTGCTTCAGGAGCTGCTGCTCGGATCCTTCTTCGACCAGTTCACCGTCCTCCAGCGTGAAGATCCGGTCCACCCGCCTCAGGGTCGAGAGCCGGTGAGTGATGATGAAGACCGTCCGTCCCCGGGAGATCGTATCCATGTTTTGCCAGAGCCGGTCTTCCGATTCGGCGTCGAGCATGCTGGTCGCCTCATCCATGACGATCATCCGGGGATCGAGGGCCAGCGCCCGCGCAATGGCCAGGCGTTGGCGCTGCCCCCCCGAGAGCGTGCCGCCCCGCTCCCCCACCAGGGTGTCGTATCCCTCCGGCATCCGGCGAATGAATTCGTCCGCGCCGGCGAGCTCGGCGGCACCCACGATCCGCTCCATGCTCATCGCCGGGTTCGACAGAGCGATGTTCTCCCGGATGGTCCTGTTGAACAGGACGACATCCTGCGTCACCACGCCGACCTGCCTTCTGAGCCATGAAGCGTCGATCATGGAGACGTCCATCCCATCGATCAGAACCCGGCCACGCTCGGGCACATAGAACCGGAGCAGCAGCTTGACCAGCGTGCTCTTTCCGGAACCGGTGGCACCAACGACGCCGATCACCTCTCCCGGTTTGACTTCGAACGTCAGGTTTCTCAGCACTTCCGGCGCATCCGGGCGGTAGCGGAAGGTGACGTCTTCGAATTTCACGGCCCCTTTCAGCTCGGGCAGGCTGCTCTTGCCCGGGCGGAAGACCGGTTCAGCCGGTGCGTCCAGGATGTCCGCCAGCCGCCGGAGCGAAACCCGCATTTGCTGGAATTCCTGCCACAGGTTGGCGATCCGCAGGATCGGGGCGTTGACACGGGCCGACAGCATGTTGAAGGCGATCAACTGGCCCACCGTCAACTGTCCATCGATGACCAGTTTGGCTCCAAACCAGAGCAGAACGACCGTGAGCCCCTTGCTGATCAACTGGATGCCCTGCTGCGTCAGGTTGGCCAGGTGACTCGACTGGAAGGCGCTCCGGACATAGCCGGCCATCCGCTCTTCCCACTGCCGGCGGAGCATCGGTTCCGCCGCCGCCGCCTTGACCGTTTCGATCCCGGAGACGGTCTCGAATAGGAAGGACTGGTTTTCGGCATTCTTGGCGAATTTGTCGTCGAGCTTTTGCTTCAGGAGGGGTGTCAGCAGGGCGGAAACGCTCACGAACAGCGGGATGCAGACCACGACGATCAGGGTGAGGAGCCAGCTGTAGTAGGCCATCACCGCCAGGAAGACGATGGTGAACAGGAGATCGATTGTGACCGTGAGGGCCGAGCCCGTCAGGAAGTGCCGCACCGTTTCCAGCTCCCGCAGGCGGGCGACGGTGTCGCCGGACCGGCGGCTGGCAAAGTAATGGATGGGCAGCGCCAGCATGTGGCGGAAGAGCCTGGCGCCCAGCTCCACGTCCACCCGGTTGGTCGTGTGGGAAAAGAGATAGGTGCGGAGCGTGCCCAGCGTGACTTCAAAAACGGTCACTAAGATCAGACCGATTACGATGACGTCCAGGGTGGACAGCCCGCGGTGGACCAGCACCTTGTCGATGACGAGCTGGAAGGCCAGCGGGGTGATGAGGGCGAAGAGTTGCAGAAAAAAGGATGCCGCCAGCGTTTCCGAGAGCAGGCCCCGGTATTTCTTCAGGGCCTGCCAGAACCAGCGGATGCCGAATTTTGTCTGTTCTTCCGGCTCAAACGTGCGCTTCGCGGTGATAATGCGGCCGCTCCACATTTTTTCAAAATCGGTTCGGGAAAGCAGCATCGCCCTTTCGGCACCCGGAACCTGCAGCAGGGCGCGATTCTCGTCGATCTTGCCAAGGAGGGCGAAACGGCCGTCGGACAGTTCCACTATCGCTGGAATTGCCATATTCAGGAGCGCCTTGTATCGGCAGCAGATGGACTCCGACGTGAACCCGAGAGAACGAAGGGCACGAAGAACGGCCGATTGGTCGAAGGGCATTCCCTCGGGCGAAAACTCGTGCCTCAGCGCCTGGGGATCCGCCGGTTGCTGGTGCAGCCGGGCGATCATGCGCACACAGTCCAGTCCCGTCTGGTCTTTCCCCGCTGCCTTTTTCTGATCGCTCATGGAGTGGATCCGTCCCCTTTCCCATCCTTTTTTGTAAGCCATTGAATGTAGTTTCCGCCCGTGAAGACAAATCCCGCCTCCAGGATCCGCTTTTCCCGCGGCCCGGGTTCGATACCCGAAGTCAGGCTCAGGCTCAGCTCCCGGCACTCCCGCCGTTCGGCCCAGGACTGAAAGCCCCGAAGCAGGATGCCTGCGGCGGCTCCTTCCCGATGTTCCGGCGTCAGATGGAACAGGTGGCTCATGGCGATGCGGGCCCGCGAAAAAAAGTACTCCGTCACGTGCCCGGAGAGGATGCCCGCGATTTTTCCACCGGTTTCCTCCGCAAGAAGAAAGACTTCCTCGGGCCGGGGCCGCTCCAACTCGGCCTTCAGGTGGGATAAGAATCGGCCTTGCTGCAGCCGGATTCGGGATTGCGGGCTTTCCGCATGCATTTTCCCAAACAGGTCCGAAATGTCGGGTATGTCCGGCACGCCGGCGGGCCGGATGGTGATCTTCCCGATCGGAATCGTTTCGGCCTGTGTTTTCTCTTCCCGGCCGTTCAGCCACCGGGAATAGTTGCCACCCGTGCGTACAAAGCCGAGATGATGCATGTACTTGTCGAAGCGCCCGGTATCGACGCCGGCGTTCTGGCTGATGCAGAACAGCCTGGCATCCCGGTTCGTTGCCCATTGGCGGAACGCGAAGAGCAGCCTCACCGCCAGGGAGCTCCCGCGAAACCGGGATCTTACGAAATACACGTAATTGCTGCTCATACGGGCGCCGGTAAACGGGTACTCCGCAACCGCTCCCATGAGCGCGCCGACGAACCCTTCACCCGGGACCACCGCCGCAAAAATGCAGTAGCTCTCGTTCTGCGGTTCCAGGATGGCCTGGAACTGGGAGGCCAGCTTGTCCTCGTCGTAAGGCAGTGCGGACAGCCGGGTTCCCGCGTGTATCTCCTTCCCCAGCTCAACCAGTGCCGGGATGTCCGCTGCGGTTGCGAATCGAATCAGCCCCATGGTCGGAACGCCCCCGGCAAGAAGATCCCAGTCTCCCGCTCCGATAGAATAAAGGCGGCTTTCATGAAACCACGGTATTCTGGGCGGAGGGCTCCATGAACTCGTGGAGGACGTTTTCCGCGATGATCACGTCAAGCGGTGCCGTGGACGGGGGAATGCATAGCTCCGAAGGGGGCTGCACCATCTCGCCGGCGCAGTCGGATACGAACTGCTGAAGCATGCGCATGATATCCGCGTCGCTCATGCAGGCCGACTCGACGGCGGCGGATGAATCCGGAACGACGGGAGCTTCCTGGGCAGGCATCGTCTCATCGGTGTACCGGAAGGCGGCGTCTCCGATGTTCCCCGTCGTACCGTCCTCCATCTCGTAGGAGGAAGTCCCGAAGAGCGTAACGTCGCCTTCGGCCTCCACGGATATATTCCCGTCGGACTGGAGGTTGATGGCGGCGATGTCCATCTCCGCCAGGGACTTGAATTCCCCCGGGTCCGTGATGCCGTCCAGGTTCGCGTCCCGCCAGACGCCGAACCTCGCCCAGTCCGAATCGTTCGCTGTGAGCCTGCCGTCGCCGTCGGTATCGAAAGCCTGCAGGCCTTCGAGGTCCGTTCGGGCTCCTTCTTTGTAGCCTGTGAACGAAATCTCGTCGTGTCGGTCGATGATGCCGTCGCCGTCCTTGTCGAAGGCGAGGAGCCCGTCGTCCCTGTCGGTCCAGGCGATGTGCTCGCGCCAGCCGTCCCCGTTGATGTCGTAGAACACGTTCGAGTCGTCCACGCCCACAAACTCCAGCCCGTCGCGGTCGATATCGATGGCGACGGGCTTGCCGCCGCCGGGGATGTAGCCATAATGAAAGGAAGTCACCGGAACATCGGCGTAGGCACCCTCCGCGTCGCTGACACGAACGGTGAAGGTCGAATTCCCGAAGTAGGTATCGTATGAAGTGGGGTTGAATTCCCAGAAGACAACTTTTCCATGGCTGTCGGTCTCGCCCCCGTATCTCGCGTCGGTATACCCGAGATAACCCTGCGCGCTGCCGAGGGTAGCGCTGCCGTGGAGCGGACTTGCAACAATCTGATAAGAAAGCGATTCCGAATTGCCGTCCGGGTCCCAGGCGACGATATGGCCGAAGTCTTTCGTAAGGGTGTCTTTCAGCTCATCGTCCGCGGAAAGCAGGGGCTCGTCTTTGTCATAAGCGATCGGCACCAGCGTCCCGTTCCTGTAAAATGACGGTGTGATCGGCTCCTCGCTCCCGGAAGCCGCCACGGCGTGTCCCTCCCGGTAGACCTGAATTGCCTTCTCATTATCGTAAATAACCGTCCACGATGGTTCGGAGTAGACCGGGATGGGGACCGGGTTAAACTCTTCGTATCGATATCCGATGATTTCCGATGGCTTGTATTCATAGCAGTAGATCGGGAATCCCTGTGCCACCCTCTCTATTACCGGCCGGTCGTTCACGGCCAGGACGTTCACGGAAACGCTCTGGACGGCGGTTCCGCCGTAACCGTCCGTCGTTTCATACTGGAAAGAGGCCGGCCCGTTGTAGTTCTGCGGCGTTGTCAGCCGGATCGTTCCGTCGTCCTGGATCTCGACGGTGCAGTTCTCCGAGTTCCCGACCCATCTGATCGTCAGGTTGTCTCCGTCCACGTCACTGTCGTTGGCCAGCAGGGTTTCCGGCAGGATGACCGTTGCCCACGACTGGTCGTAGTCCACGGCGCCGCCGTCCTCCAGTACCGTGATCCCGTCCGCGGCGGCCTCCGGCGGCGTGTTGATCCGGATGTCCATCGTCGCCTCGGCGACCCCGCCGTGATCGTCGGTGATCTGGTACCGGAAGCCGGCCGTACCTGTGAAGTCCTTCTCCGGCGTGAAGACAATCCGCTGATTTTCCCAGTCCATCAGCGCTTCGCCGTGTTCGGTCGAGAGAATGCCCGTCAATCGGACCGGATCCCCGTCAACGTCGTAATCGTTCTGCAGGACCGCGGAAATGGGAATGTATACAACCGCGTTCGCCAGGCCCCCGTGGAATGTCTCGCCGACGGCAACGGGCGCGTCGTTCACCGACGCGATGTCAACGGTCGTGTGGGCGGTGGTCTCCGCGCCGGCTGCATCCCACACTGTGTAGTCGAAGCCCGCCGTTCCATGGTAGTTGGCATCGGGAACGAAGACGACCTCGTTCTCGTCGTTGAAGAAGACCGTGCCGTGGGAGGCGTTGGAGAACGATATGATTTTGAGTGTGTCGCCGTTGGTGGCGATGTCCGGATCGATCTCGTTGGCCAGGAGCACCGACTGGGGGATCACCGCAATCGTGTCTTCATCGATCTCGATTCTTTCCCCGACGCCGATGGGCGCGTCATTGACGGCGGCGATGCGGATGCTTGTGGTGCCGGTGGTCCGGCCGCCCATGCCGTCGGAAACCGTGTAGTCAAAGGAGGCCAGCCCGTTGAAATCGGTGTCGGGGATGAATTCGACCCGGCCTTCGACCATCCGGACAGTTCCGTGGACCGCATTGCCGACGGCTGCGACGGAAAGAACGTCGCCGTCCCCCGTGGCGATGTCCACGTCCGAATCGTTTTGGAGGAGGAGTGCGGGATCAATGAGGAGCGCCGTGTCCTCCACACCTGCCGGGATGTATTCGCCCACGACGGTCGGATTGTCGTTGACGGCCGCAACCTCGATAATCACGGTTCCTTTCGAGATTCCCCCCGCGTCGTCGGAGATGATGTAGGTGAAGCTTGCGGGTCCGTGATAATCGCGATCCGGAACAAAGAGAACCGTACCGTCCGGATTGAGGCTCGCCATGCCGTGGTCCGCCTTCCCGATTTCAATGATCCTCAGGATGCGGTCCGGGTCGGGATTGTAATCGTTTCCCAGGAGGTCCTGGGGCGTCAGCAGGAGCGCTACATCTTCTTCTGCTCTGATTGGATCGTCCATGGCCACCGGTGGTGAATCCGGAAGACTGTTTTCAGGAAAGTCGATCCCGCCACGGCCGGCATCGGATGCGTCCTCCGACGGTTGCTGTATGGTGGAGCCTGCCGCGGCCTCTGTTGCGGCGGGCTTTGGGAAGGGATCGCTTTCCTCCCTGGATTCGATTTCTCCAGCCGCCTGCCGGTCCGGGTACAGAAGGTTTTCCTCGTCCGGTGAGGCGGCGATGCTGCCGGTCTCGGGCAGCGAAAAGACGTCTTCGGACGTGATGACGATGGTTTCGTAGGGAGACGCTGTAATCGTTTCCGTCGAGGCCAGGACGGACAGCTCGTCCGCCTGGACGGGGGTTGTCACGGCAGCCGACGGTTGCATGGTATCCGTGGGAGCTTCGGTGGGGGCCGCCTCCGCCTCTCCCAGGGGGATCGCTCCCGCGCCGATGGCCAGGGCCGTCAGCGCGGCCCCCGTTCCGGAAAAGAGGAGCGAGGCGTCCTCCGAGGCCGCGGAAAGGATGCGCTGGATGGTCCTTTGGGTCTTGGTCCCGCCGGCGAGAGGATCTTCGTCGGAATCGACGCTGCCGTCTTCCAGGTAGATGGGTGCGGAAGAGACCGGCGCGGTGCCCCGGACCCGCAGGCTTTTCACGGTCTGTTCGAAATCCGGGGCCTCGGGATCGAGGTTGTACTCCCTGGCCAGCGCGATCAGCCGCTCGCGCTCCTCCTCCGAGAGATCCGCCTCCGGGTCGAACAGCTTCTGCAGCTCCGCCAGGTCGTCCGCATCCACGACATAGTTGAGTCGGGCGTCCGCTCCCTTTCCGTCCAGGCCGTTTTCCGCGTTGACGACGATGTTGCCGCTCCGTTCGTCCTGCCAGACGGCGGCGCCGTCCTTCTCGGCCTCCAGGGTGATCTCCTCCGCACGGAGACCCTCACCTTCGGCGAAGCGCAGAAGGATGTCCTCATCGGAAAGGCCGTTCAGCTCGATCCGCTCGATTCCCAGATCCGCCAGGCCGAAGACCTCCCGGACGTCGCTTGTCCCGTCGCCGTTTACGTCCAGCCAGAGTTTCAGCGCCAGAAAGGCGGGGTCGTTCCGGTCGAGCACGCCGTCGTGGTTGGCGTCGAAGAAGGACAGGAGCTCCCGGCCGCGGATGTCCGCCGCCACATTCATGCCCGACAGCAGCTCCCGGGCGTTGTCGATCGTGCCGCTGCCGTCCCGGTCGATGGCGAGGAAGGCGTCCCGGCCGGTGATCCATTCGGTGGCTTCCTTGTATCCGTCGTCGTCGGCGTCGAAGCGGGCCACGCCGTCCGAAAGGAGGGCCGTCAGGGTCCTGGCGACGGACTCGGGCAGGGCGATTTTGGGCACCCCGTCTCCGGCAATGTCCACGACCAGCGCCGTCAGGGCCTGGTGCCCGGCGTCTGTTTCGGCCTCGCCGGCAGCTTGCGAGCTCAACCTGTGGGCATACTGCCCCTCCGTCTCGGCATAATTCGGATCGCCGTTTTCGCGGCGCGTTTCGATCTGCTCGGCCTCCCATTTCTCGACGAATCCTTCCGCGTAGGAGGAAGCCCCCATGAATTTGTCTGCCGCATCCGCAATGGGAGCCGCCAGCATGCGGGGCTCGCCGGTGACCGGATCGGCAAACTCCATGACGTAGATGTAATTGTTGCTCATGAAGGAGGGCCAGCCGGCGAGGGCGAGGGAAGGAAGGCGCTCGGGAACGATCTCCAATCCCGCCGCTTCCGCTTGGTGCCGTAGATCGGCCAGCAGCTCCGTCATCTTGGCCTGCAGGATCTCGAATCCGCCGTTTTTGCCCTCGACGGAGATGCCGATGCTCCCGTCTTCGTACCGGACAAAATGGGCTTCGCCCTCCGGCGGCGGAGGCGGCGGAGTTTCTTCGTCATCATCACCGAACATGCCGCCCACCAGGGTGGAGATCAGGGTAATTACGATAGCGGCGGCGATGACATAGGGATTGAAGGTGCAAAGGGAGGCCTGAAGGATGCCGTATTCAAGGGCAACGGCGGTGGTATATCCGGCAAGTGCAACATTGGCCATACTGCTCACAATCGCCGCCGGATTGCCGGACTCGAAGGACTGCACCATGGAGATCGCGGAGGTGACCAGTCCAATCCCCGCGGCGACGCCGGGGGTTAGGAAACCGCTGCTGGTTCCCATCAGACCCGTAACTCCCTTGCAGGTGTTGTCCAAGGCGACCACCAGATTCCCGGCGCTCTGGATCTGCGTCAGGGCGTCGTCGGAGGTCAGCCCCTGGATTGCGCCGGCTGCGCCCAGAACCCCGCCCACGGCACCCAGGCCGTTCATCAAGCCGTCTGTGGATTGAAGGCCTGCCAGGGTTCCGATATCCTTCAGCAGATTGATGCCGGAGGAAGCCGCACCGAGATAGTTTTTGTTCTGGATGGAATGGATCAGGTCGAGGCCCGCCGCGACGGCGCCGAGGCCGGCTACGTAAGTCGGTGTACTTTCCTTCCCGACAATTGCTTCAATCGCACACTCATAGTTCAGCATGTGAATCGCCGCGGCGGCGGCCCCGAGGCCGTCTCCGTTGGCCAGGGCCTCGCCCAGGGTGGCGGCGTAGCCGATGGGGGCGGTATCCTTGAGGGCCTGCTCGTAGGCGGCCCGTGCGGCGGCCTCCTGGGCGTCGTATGTTGTATCGGTGACGTTTCCGTCCTTGTCGGTCGTCTCCTGTCTGATCAGGTAGCCGTTGGAGTCATACGTGTTGGCGGTCCAACTGCCGTCGGTGTTTACCGCTTGCGAGGAGACGGGTGTGCCGTCGGCGGTCGAGACCTGTTCCATCCAGCTCCCGTCCGCGTTGACGTGCCCGGAAACGATATCGCCGTTCCCGTCTTGCCGGGCATAATCGTAGCTGCTGTCGGAATGGACGGAGTAGGTCTTGCCGTTGTCGAAGGTAAAGGTGACGGTGTTGTCTGTGGAGGATCGGACGCTGAGCATCCGGGTGTCCTGCTCCTCCTCGAGGATGGATTTCAGGGTGGAGACGAGTTCCGTTCGTGCTTGCGCGTTCTGCCAGGCCTCCACCACCGCTTGATTGCCGCCGCTGTCACCTGAGTCGGCAAGCATTGTGGATGTCTTGGGAATAAGGCTCTCGGCGAGCTTGTCAGATATGTGGTTGTTAACGCTTGACATAAAGTCTTTTACAAAGCTCTCAGGTAATTGATCATATTGATGTTCTTGGTTTCCATTTTCTTTTTGTATATTGTAGTGACGAATCCAATCATCTTCTATGCTTTTTAACTGTTCCGCTGACAATAAGGGGTTATCTGAATACTTCATCCAGAAATATTGACCGATCGGAGTTTGAAACTTGGTTAAATCCGTCTTAACTCCGCTGTCGGTTAACAAATTGTTGACCCACATCGTACATTCAATATCGTTTGGGTCTTTTGTAAGAAACGCTACATAGTTATAATTTCCTGAATGCTCGATGCTTTTGTTGATCCTTTCTACAATGCGATTATATTGTTCCTCTGTTACATAGATGTCCTTTTTTGCCTGATAATCTCCTGTTTCAATTCGCCAGCTGTCATCCAGGATCTGGCCTGGTTTACCTTCAGTGATGCCATATTTATTGTAAAAGCCATATACTTGCTTTATGTCGTGACTCAATTGTATGAATGAGTGCATAAATGATTTGTTTGAAAAGAATTGCGAAGAAGGTATTTTGCTGTAAACGGTAATGTAAGGCATGTGATTCCTCCTTGATGGATTAATTAATCAAAACTAAATTTGAAGACTGCAGAATGATATTCTAAAAAGAACATAAATAAATAAAGCGCCATCAGGCGTAACTTTTCGTATTTCATAACAGTGGGGATGGTTTTAGAAGAACCATAGTATAATAAGTATATAATCAATAATGGAAATGATAAAGCATAGTTAAGGCTGACGAAGATATATGGGTCATTGTGGTACAATGATGTTTTGATGTCGCAAGAAATAAAGCCGAACATTATACCTAATGACAGAAATGATAAATATATTATAATGAATTGGATTGGCTTTAATCTTCTGAAGCTCACAAATAAAAGCCAGAACGTACAAATAACTGGCATGAATGTGCAACAATAATCTAGGATGGGGGGAGACATCAATAAATAAATAAAAAATAATAGGAGTGCTATATAAGTAATAACCGCGTATTTGTTGTGTAATATGTCCATTGTAATTCGCGGAGCTGTTTCAACCGGCGTCAGGATTTTAAAAATATAACCCTTGTTAGCTCCCATCATTAGCAATACAAAAAAAATGAATGGGGGAATCAAATATGTAATAAAAATATTGATGATCCATAAGGCCCCGGTAAATTTATTCATGGTGTCAAACTCCGGTGAACAGGCTCAATATGAATGTATCTTCGCTTTTAGTATGCGGATTATTTAATCTAAAAAGAACTTCAATTGCTTTTCGTTTCTCCTGTTTGCAGTTTTAAGGTTTTGGGACAGGGATGTCCCGGCCTTTCGAGGTCACAAAGAGTAGATGCACGAAAGATCTTTTCCCATTTCTCCCTGTCGTGCTTGGCCGGTTTGTTTCTCCATTCTTTTTCCAGCAGATATAAGCCTTCATTCCCTTCGATGGTCTTGGACAATTTGTAGAAAGGCTTGCCGGTTTTTTGGGGGGCCGGGCATTCGGAAAACAAGATCATGCACGGATAGTGATTATCCGTATCTTTTGATATTTCGTGCATTGCACCGCCGTTGCAGGCAGTGTCCAAAATTTTTAAGGTCATTCCTTTGTAAAATTCTGTTGTTGTATGCTTGGATTTTGATTTGAAATGCACTTGAGTCAGGCTTTCAGAAAAATCTTTCCGTGTCTGGCCTTTTGGAATCATCTGGATCATCAGTATGTCCGCTCGATCCACACGCGACAAGACAAGATATCCTTCCGGCTGATCGACTTGAAACACTTCCAATGTTTTCTTTGCCTTTTCCCGAGAACTTGATGGACGTCCTTGCTCAACCACATGCTTCACACGATACTTTCCGCTTCGGACATCATTGATTAAAGGCTGAATGTTTTTGTCATCAGGATGATTTGTTAAATATTGTTTCAGATATTCTATGCCCTTTTCTTTATCACCAGTTGCGACGTAGGCCATTCCAAGGGAATAGGAAGCATTCTTCACATTCAGCCGCAGGGCCTTTTCCAGATATGGAATGCTTTCTTTTGCCCGGCCGCTGTTTCCGAGGAATACGCCATAATGGTAATTGCCTTGTGGATCATTGGGGGACGATTCCAACAATCGTTGAAATGCAGCGTTGGCGCGTTCTGTCGAATTATGAATATCAAGGTTGTGACCAATGCTGTTGAGTATTCCCGTATGAAGCAGAATGCTTGGTTCTGCTTTCTTGCTCTTGTTGAGAATATCCAGAACGTTGGACAGGAGCATGACATTATTCACGGCTCGTTCCTTGTCTGCTGCAGAATCGAACTTTACAGGGTAGTTGCCGGCATGATTCATCAGATCAGCAAGAATGTGTTCCAGATAGTCTCTATCGACGGACACGATATTCTTGCCCGCAGTGTCTTTTTTGAGCGAAAGGACTTTTTTTACGTCATAGTTTCCATATGCTGAGGCAAAAACCAGAGATGGGAAAATAATTGCAAGTAACAATGATATGATAAATTTTTTCATGTCATTTCCTTTCTTTTCTTGATTGTGGGCACCATATAAATGATCTTGCGGGATTAACTTCATGGTTTCTGTAAGCCGATCATGGCGCTGGTCCGCTTATCATCCCCTTTATTAAAAAATACTTTCTGAAACTCCGGATCGCCAAGAATCATGATCACAGTCTTGTCGATCATTGCATAGGCTGATTTTTCCATGGATTCAGGATCGTTTGCCGCATTTTGGGGCATTGAGATGGTATAGTCCTTCGCGAATGATTTTTGCGGGGTCATTTTCGATATGAGAAGGACGTGAAATCGCAGTTGCTGGCTGTTGATCGATTTGAATGTTATGGTCAACTCTGGCGAGTCCTTGGAAGGCTTTCTCTCTTCAACGATCATGTCCATCGATTCGAGGGCCTTTTGGTAGGCATACCAGTAGAAAGATGCAAGCGGCTGGTTCCATGAATTCCCTTCATAGAAATAGCAAAAAGCGACTGAACGGTCGGGGTTGTATGAATAGAAGTTCGTTGTGTCCTTCGATTCGTCGATGACGGAATTCAGGAAAATTTTCCGTTCCTTATAAAGATCGTGAAGGACTTGTCCCATATCGGGCTTGTAATGATCGCGACGGATATTTACGACTGTGGAAGCCCCCGGTGAACAACCGATTAGAATGATTATGCCCAGCAACAAACAGATCGTTTTGGAATATTTTTTTGTTCTTTGCATTTTGATCTCCTCAAAAGTGCCTCTTTCATTTTTGTGACGCACTCAAATAGGGGCCTCCGGCAAAGCCGGAGGCCTGTTCCGATGGATGGTTCATCATGTTGTTAAGAAATGACTTTTTTACTTTTCGTTCAGTGTTGCATATTTCAATGACTTGATTGCTTCTTTTCCCTCTTCCTCGCCGACGCGATGAATGTCTCCCCAGGCATCCGGATGTCCAAAGTTGATCGTTGTCCTGACGAAATATTCTTTGCCTGCTGCCACATTGAGCGTTTTCTTCGTTTTTTTTACTCCTTCAATAGAATTTTCTGCCGCAATCCAATGACTTCCAGGTACGGCCTCATAGACAAAGTAGGTTCCACTGTTGACCCCGCCGACTCGATTCCCGTCAACAACGAGATATATTCCCCTGGCGGCCCCCAACATCGACAATTCCCTGTAAAAGTAGATGTAGCCTTTTTCGCTGTTTGCCGGTGGCTGGAAGTGTGAAGCATGCTCTTTCAGGTTCAGGGCGGCAGGTGTTGCACACCCGCTGAGCTGAACGGTTACAACCAGCAATGCGACAGCGATGAACCAAGAAACTGATTTCTTCATGAAGTTCCCTCCGTTTTTATTCTCAACAGAGACTTTTGGGCCTCCATTGGTATTCCATTTTACTGACGACCCATTCCGAAACGATTGAGCTCTATTGATTCCATTCATCCTCATTTCCCGTCCCACGCCTCGCCGACGCTCAGTTTGAGCTTCATATGCTGCATCCAGGTGCTGTATCGGGCTCGATTCAGGTCGGTCTTGGCCGAGTAGAGCTGCTGCATGGCATTGAGGACGTCTGCGTTGGTCCGTATACCGACTCTGTAGCCCTTGGTATTCGACTTGAGGGCCATCTCGCTGGACGCAACGCCTGCTTCCAGCGCCTTGATCTGAGCCAGCCCGGTGACGATGCCCAGGAATGCCTGATTCAGCTGCAGGATCACCTGGCGGCGTACATTTTGATATTCATTCCGGGCCTTTTCCCGGAGCCTGGTCGCCTCGTCGACCTTGGCCTGGGTGCCGCCGCCCTCGAAGATGGGGATCTGCAGCTGAAGACCGACGGCCTTGTTGTTCGTTCGGATGTCCGTGGAGAGAGAGCTGTTGGAGTCCGGCCCTTGAAGGGTGTCGCTGTAGGATGCGACGAGATTCAGGTTCGGATAATGACCAGCCCTGGCCTTGGAAATCTCTTTTTCCGCGACGTCGATGGCGGCTTTTGCGGCGGCCACGGAAGGATTACCGTCCACTTTCGGCATCCAGTCATCGACGACTCCTGCGGGAAACGCCGGGTTGCTTCTCACCGGCTGCGGGTTGCCGATATCGGGACCAGCGACCGTCGCGAGAGCCTGGCGCTTGTTTTCGACCTCCGCCTCCGCCTCGATGGCCTGCGCCGTCACCAGCTCAAATTTCGCTTTTGATTCCTCCACGTCTGTGACACTGCCCGCCCCCACCTTGTAGCTCTTGCTTGCCACTGCAAGCTGTTCGCTGATCGACTTCTTCTGGGCGCGGATGAGCTCCAGTCTGTCGAGGGCGAGCAGGACGTCGTAATAGGCTTGGGCGACCCGGAGGATCAGATCGTTTTCCGCCTGTGTCCGCTGCGCTTCCGCCTGCGCGACGAGGTACTTGGACTGAACATAGGAATGGATGGCGCCCATCTGGAAGAGCGGCTGTGTCAACTGCACAGTATAGCCGCCGCTCGTATAGTTGCGGGAAACATCGGGCTGGGAGGTATTGCCGTAGCTCGTTTCCGCGGCGTTCTGTGTTGCATTGCCGGAGGCGATCAGGCGGGGCAGCAGGGAGGCAAGAGACTGGGATTCCCTGGTCAGGACGGACTGATACTGGGCTACGCCGGCGAGGTAGGCCGCGTCGTATCGCTTTGCCGCCTGAATCGTCACCGAAAGATCGGCGGCGCAGAGGTCGATCCCCATGGCAAAGAGAATGAGGAGGGACAGAAGCGGACGCACCACGAAGCGGTAGAGATGGCCTCGCAAGCCGTCTTGCATGCAGATTCTCCGAAAATGATGGAAGAAATAAAAGGAGACGGCCTCAGAGATCCGAGCTGCCGGGGTTTCCTGAACTCCCGGGGATCGGACGAACCGATGACGTCTTCAGGATGTTGAAAAATGGCTGGTTTGTCGGGGGAATGGTTTCAATTGCAGGATATGGTGAGGATTCTAATCATCCTGCTCATGATGGACACCCGCTAAACGATGTCGCAAGAAAAGTCAACAAAAATAAATAATCCAGAAGGAAGGCCTATCATTGTTGCCGCCGGTCTGGTTTTCTGCAGGCTTCAGGAAGCGCGATCTTCCTGTTGCAGCATCCCGGCCTTCCGGAGGATGTCCTTCGCTTCTTCTTCCTTCCCCATGGCCAGGAGGCATTCAGCGAGATGGAGGGGGTAGAGGGGGTTGCCGGGCTCGGCGGCGGCGGCCTTGCGGAAGGCGTCGGCGGCTTCCGGGTGCCGGTTGTGCCGGGCCAGGCTGTGGCCCAGGCGGTTCAGGTAGGCCCCGGCCTGTTCCGGGTTGAGGGAGACGGCCCGGTCGTAAGTCTCCAGGGTTTCTTCGATCCGGCCGAGCTGGAGGAGGATGTCTCCCCGGCCGCACCGGTAGAGGGGATCGTCCGGCTGGAAGTCGATGCAGCGGCTGTAGGCGTCCAGCGCCCGTTCGGGCTCATTGAGATCCAGGAGGATGTGGGCCATGCGGCCGTAGAAGACGCCGGTCTTCTCGGGCTCCAGGCAGACGGCCCGCTTGTAGGCCTCCTCGGCGCGGTCCCACTCCGAGAGGGCCAGGAGGGCGTTGCCCAGGAGGCAGAGGACGGCGGCCGCCTCCGGTTCCTCTTCCGTCATTTTTTCCAGCACCTTCACCGCGTCCCCGGGACGGTCCGCCTTGATGTATGCATCCGCCAGTGCTTCGCTGAGGGCGAAATCCTCCGGCTGGACCTTTGTGGCCCGTTCGCAGACATCGACCAGCCGGTCGAACATGGCATTGTCCTTGAAGATGCGGACGAGCTCGTCGAAGCCGAACCCAGTGAAGACCCGCCGGGTCAACTCCTTTTGATAAAGCCGCTCGAAGAGTCCGATTGCCTCCTCCAGGCGGCCGGCGTCGTGGAAGGCCCAGGCGAGGGAGAGGACGATGGAGTCGTCGTCGGGGGAGGATGCCAGGAGATCCTGGTACAGCGCGATCGCTTCCTCGAACCGCCCGTTCTGGTACAGCCGGTCCGCTGCATCACGACCGCTTTGGCTTGTTTCGTTCGGTGTCATAGCTGTTTAAAAATGAGGAAGCGGCCGGGGATGTGGAGCCGATGATCCACCGCCCCGCGCCGCGGTTGGTCGAGAGATGTCCGTTTATCCGCAGGAGGAACAGGTGCTGCAACTGCCGCCAGCGGGAACGAAGCTGGACGACAGCTTGAAACCGGACCCTTGCGGGGTCTCGATGAAGTCCACGGTGATGGGTTGAATCTCGTCGTACAGGGCCTGGTTGATCACAAACTTGAGGCCGTTGTCCTCGAACGTCTTGTCGTCCTGTTTCGGCTCATCCAGAGCCATGCCCAAGGAGGGCCCCGCTCAGCCGCCCTCGAAAATCATCACCCGGATCGGCTGGTCCGCATCCCGGTTCTTCATGAAATCCTTGATCATCTCATTTGCTTTTTCCGTTACCGTGAACATGTTTCTCCTGTCCTTTCCGACACCTTGGTGTCCCTTGAGTTGACGCCTTTCCCCATATCCCGGCTGGAATCCCGATGCAATAAAAATCGGCCGGGAGTTCCCTTTTCTTGAGAGGGTATGGTATCAGCGATGTGCGATCCAACATAATCATCCCGGGAGCGGTTGGCAAACGGGAAGAGAAATTGTTCCTCTACAATCAATGATAATCGACACAATGGAAGCAAAGCGCAGCATGGAGCCGGTGATCGAGGCAACCAGCCTGAAGAAGACCTTCGGCGATCTCGTGGCCGTGGACGGCCTGTCGTTTGCCGTGGAGAGCGGCGAGTGCTTCGGCATCCTGGGACCCAACGGCGCCGGCAAAACCTCCACGATCCGCATGATCTACGGTTTTTCGCCCATGACGGCGGGAGACCTGAACGTCTTCGGCATGGACATCCGCCGCCGCTACCGGGCCGTCAAGAACCGGATCGGCGTCTGCCAGCAGGAAAACAACCTGGATCCGGACCTGACGGTGGTCCAGAACCTGGAGGTCTATGCCGGCTTCTTCAATGTTCCCCGGCGGGAGGCCCGCAGTCGGGCCCTGGAACTCCTGTCCTTCATGTCCCTGGAGAACCGCCGGGACACTCGGGCCATGGAGCTCTCCGGCGGGATGATGCGTCGCCTGGTGATTGCCCGGGCGCTCATCAACAACCCGGACCTCCTGATCCTGGACGAGCCGACGACGGGCCTCGATCCCCAGTCGCGGCACCAGGTCTGGGAGCGCCTGGAGGAGCTTCGCTCCCGGGGCCTGTCGATCCTGCTGACGACCCACTATATGGACGAGGCGGCGCGGCTCTGCGACCGGCTCATCATCATGGACAAGGGAAAACTGCTTGTGGAGGGGAGCCCCCGGGACCTGGTGGAGCGCTTCGCCGGGCGGCATGTCATCGAGGTGGCCGAGCCGACGGAGAACCTGCGCGCCTGGGTCCGGGAGCGTGGGTTGCAAAGTGACGACCTGGGTCACCGCCTGATCGTCTTCGGGAACGAGAGCGACAGCGAGGGCCTGTTCCGGGAGATCGCCGGCCGGTGTCCCGGTGACGGCTGCCTGCTCCGGATGGCAACCCTGGAGGATGTCTTCCTGAAACTGACGGGACGGGAGCTTCGCGAATGAACGCCATATCGGGTCGGTTCTGGAGGGTCTGGAGGCGCAATTTCGCCGTCTACCGGCAGAACTGGATGGTCAGTTTCATGACCCCGATGCTGGAGCCGTTTCTCTATCTGCTGGCCTTCGGGGTGGGGTTCAGCCGTCTCGTCGGGGATGTCCCCTACGGCGGGGCGACCGTTCCCTACACCCTCTTCCTCGCACCGGCCCTGGTCGCCATGACGGTGATGAACAACGCCTTCTTCGAGAATACCTACGGCTCCTTCGTCCGGATGTACTACCAGAAGACCTTCGATGCCATGATGGCGACGCCGCTGACGGTCTCGGAGATCATCACCGGCGAGATCGTCTGGGGCGCCACGAAGGCCGTCATCGCCACGGCCATCATGCTGGTCGTCATCAGCCTCTTTGGGCTCCTGCGCTGGCCCGAGGCGCTTCTCCTGCTTCCCCTGGCGTTTCTCGGCGGGATCGCCTTCGGTTCCGTAGGCATGATCTTCACGGCCGTCACGCCGCACATCGAGCTGTTCAACCTGCCCTTCTTCCTCTTTATTACCCCCATGTACCTCTTCGGTGGAACGTTCTTTCCCCTGGAGGCCCTTCCCGAATGGGCCCGCCATGCGGCCCTGGCCCTGCCCCTGACCCACCTGGTGAATGTCACCCGGGCGATCAGCATCGGGTTCAGGGACCTGTCCGCCCTGTGGGGCCTTCTGTATTTTCTGGCCTTTGCGGCGGTTTCCTACCCGCTGGCTTTGCGGCTGATGTATCGCCGCCTCGTGAAGTAATGTCTACAGACTGTTGAAAAAAGCCCGTCTGCGGCGTTGCCCTCATCCCGCTCCGCTCAACGTACTGCCAAGTACGCCTCACGGCCCGGGATGTCGGGCGCCTTGCATCCGGGCATTTTTGAACAGCCTGCCAAAAGAAAAGGCGGACCGGAATCTCCGGCCCGCCTTTGTGTCCGATTCCTTTGGATGGTTACGGTCCCACCATGGGGTTGACGGACTGCTTGTTGGAGGACTCGATGTACTCCACGATCTTCTCCGCGATGGTGTAGATGTTCCGGGTGAACTTCTCCTCGTCCTTCTCCAGCAGGGTCATGCGGAAGCCGGGCATGTTGGTGAAGAACGATGTCAGGGGAACCACGCAGATTCCCGTGGAGGCAAGGAGATAGTAGACGAAGCGCTTGTCGAACTCAATGTTTGGACCCGTCAGCTGCTCGATGTATTCCCGTATCTCCTCCTGTTCGATGGGCAGGAACTGCCTGGCGTTGAGGACGGCCTCGTTGAATACGGCGGTCATGTAGAAGGCGCCGTTGGTACGGTTCACCATCAGGTAGGGCACGTCCTTGAGGATCCGGTAGGCGGTGTTGGACAGGCGCTCGTAGAGGCTGCGCCGCTCGGCCAGGTAATTCTGGTACTCCGGGTGGCTCATGATCTTCGGGATGGCGATCTGGGGCAGCGTGGTGGAGCACACCTCGGACATCTTCTGGTGCAGGATCGTATTGATGTAGCTGGCGAACTTTTCGTCCTTGTCGGCGTTGTACACCTCGATCCATCCGCATCGGGATCCGGGCCACGGAAATTCCTTGGAGATGCCCTTCATGCTGAGCCCCGGAACGTCCTCGATCACGTCGGAGAGCTGGGCCGTCTTCTTGTTGTTGTAGACGATGTTGATGTACGTCTCGTCAAAGATCAGGAACAGGTCGTATTCCTTGGCGATCCGCACGATCTGCCGCAGGGTGTCCGCCGGGTAGACGAAGCCCGTCGGGTTGTCCGGGTTGATGACCAGGATGCCCACGACGGCGTTATGGCTCTTGACCTTCTGCTCCAGCTCCCGGATGTCCGGATACCAGTTGCTGTAAGGATTCATCCGGTAGGTGTTGGGCGGGAACGAGGCGTGGAGCACCTCCGCCATGAAATGGGTCGAGTAGGTCGGCTCGGGGACAATGACCCGGGCGTCCAGGCGGATCGCGCTGTACGAGCGGGCGATGGCGTCGCCCAGGCCGTTGAAGAAGATGATGTCCTCGGGGGTGATCTGGGTCTTGCCCCGGCTGTTGACCCGCTCCACAAGGAACTTGCGGGTCTCCTCCATGCCCTTTGTGGGGGAGTAGGCGAAGGACCGGTCGTCCCGGATGATCTCGATGATGCAGTCCTTCATCCAGTCGGGGATGTGCTCACCCTTCTGGACGGGATCGCCGATGTTCTCCCAGCAGATCTCGATTCCGTACTGCTCCAGCTTCTTGGCGATGTTGACGATGTTGCGGATCTCGTAGGTGAGTCCTACGCCGCCTTTGCAGATTTCGAACCTCATATGAATTTATCCCCTGTATCAAGGTGGCTATTTATTAAGTGAAAGTGCTTAATATAATCAAACCAAATTATCCACATTTTTTTCCGGGTGACGGAGGCGGCGGAACCGGCCGTCATAAATGGGTAATGGCCGCCCGGAGGGCCATATTTGTGCCGATTCCGGTGTCGTTTCCGTCGTGTCTTCCGGGACAGGCCTTCTCCCGCCGGCTACAGGTATTCCCGGAGCCCCTTCTTCTCCAGAAGTTCAACGACCTCCCGGACCCGCTGGGAGTCTCCGCGCCTGCAAACGAGGAGCGCATCCTCCGTGTCCACGACGATCAGGTCCTCCACCCCCGCCAGGGCGACCAGCCGGTCCCGGGCCACGACAAGGGAGTTTTTCGTTGCGGCGGCGGCGACGGATCCTCTCAGGACGTTTCCCGAATCATCCTTCGGCGAGACCTCCCAGAGGGCGTCCCAGCTCCCCACGTCGGACCAGCCGAAATCCCCCCGGAGGGCCAGGACGTTGTCCGCCTTTTCCATGACACCGTAGTCGATGGAGATGGAGGGCAATCCCGGATAGACATTATCCAGCACGGTATTTTCGCGCTCCGTCCCCAGGGCGGAGTCGATCGTCTCCAGTCCTTTCGCCAGGTCCGGGAGCCACCGGCCGATCGCCTCGAGGACGGCCCCAGCGGTCCAGACGAACATCCCGCTATTCCAGACGTAGTTTCCCCCTGCCAGGAAGGCCTTTGCCGTTTCCTGGTCCGGCTTTTCGCGGACGGACCGGACCCGCCGGACGGTTTCCATACCGGCCGTTCCTGTCTCTTCCCCCAGTTCGAGATAGCCGTATCCCGTCTCCGGGGCCGTGGGGGCGATGCCTATGGTGACGAGGTGCCGTCCCGGCGCAGCCGCCTCGGCGGCCGCCCGGAGGACTTCCAGAAATCTCGCTTCGTCGATGATCAGGTGATCCGCCGGCAGGACCGCCATGACCGCGCCCGGGTCCAGCCGGTGGACGGCATGGGCCGCCAGGCCGATGCAGGGGGCGGTGTTTCTCCCCATGGGCTCGATGAGGATGTTCCGCGCCGGGATGTCCGGGAGCTGGCGGGCCAGTTCCGCCGCGTGCGCCCGGCCGGTGACGACGAGGATCCGCTCCGGTGGTACCATGGGCAGGAGGCGGTCCACGGTCTCCTGAATGATCGTCCGCTCGCTCAGGATGTCCAGAAGGTGCTTGGGTTTCCGGTCGCGGCTCCTGGGCCAGAAGCGGGTTCCCCGGCCTCCGGCCATGATGACGGCATACATGTGGGATCTCCTTGCAGAATCGTGGTGGGCTTTCGACTTTTCATATGAATACGGCCGGTTATCCGGCCCCGGGATGCATAGCAGAGACAGGCTTTGTTGACAAGATCAATCCGGAGGGAGGCGGTCCATGCGGAAGTGCTGGAGCAGGGCGATGAAGGACGGATCACGTCGCGGATCGGCCCGCCATCCGAAGAGATGGCTGGCGCAGGTGCAGTCGGAGGATCCGAAGCGCGGGATGGTGAACTCGGCGATTTTCGCCAGGGCCCGGGCGAGTTCGTGCTCCAGGTCGTCGGCCGTCCGGATCGGGAGGGCGGTGCAGACGTCCGCCGCGGCCCTCAGATGGTCGATGTGCCAGTGCAGGGTCTTTCGGAGCCGCAGGTGCCGCGAGACGCGGCGGGACAGGTCCTTCCTGGCGGACCCGACGTAGCACCAGGTCCCCGGCGGGAAATCGATGCGCCCCAGGGAGCCGACCTCGACGGACCGCGCCGCGTCAAGGCGGCAGAGGAGCAGGTAGGCGCCCCGGTCCCGGGATTCCCGGCGGAGCACGTCCCAGGGAACGGGGAGGACGCGGACGTCGTCCTCGATGCGCAGGTCCTCCGTCCAGGACACGGCGACGGGGAGGTAGAAGAGCCTGTCTTTCTGTTCCAGGAAGGTCCCGGCGAAGGCCGGGTCCGTGTGGTAGTCCGGGAGGAACCTCCGCGCCCGGGGCCACTGGACGAGCCAGACGACGCCGCATCGCCGTCCCGGCCGGACCTGCCCGGCCAGGTTCAGGAGGTGGCGGCGCCCCCGCTCGGTGACGGCGTCTGGGAACATGGCCAGGTCGTTTCCGAAAAGCGTGCAGGATTTCACTTCCAGGAGGATCTCCTCTTCTCCCCGCCGGAGGATGAAATCCAGGCGGCTGTCCCCGACGGTCGCCTCCCGGCGCGCCACCGACGAGCCGGCAAGTTCCGGGATCCGGCCGGCTTCGATCAGGAATTCCACGACGCGGTTCGCCAGGGTTGTATGAAGAAGGATCACGGCCCCGTCCCGTATGACGGCCACGGCCGTCCAGGACAGGGCTCGCCCGGGATCGGTCGCGGGTGCCAGGAGGACGGTCCGGCCCGGCAGGAGGAGCTCCCAGAGGCGGCCCGGATTGGGCAGGTGGGCTGTCACCGTCCTTCCGTCCAGGTCGCATTCCACGGCGAAACGGTGGAGCCGGCGGCGAAACGTCGACGGGTACAGTTCGGGGTACAGTGGATCGCGGAACAGGTTCAAGGGGCGCCTCGCGGTTTTCTTGCAATTTAGACTGCCCGCCGGTACATTGCCAGGGCCAAATGCAACCCTGGTCCCGGGGATGGCGGCAGGCGGAGGCGCGGACGGACGGATTCCGCACCCCCGGGACCGGAGACCCCATCGGAGGTGAATCCCCACCGTGAGCGACGGCGTCCCCCAATTGATTCTCAAGGCCGGCCGGGACCGGTCCCTGCGCCACGGGCATCCCTGGGTGTTCTCCGGGGCCGTGGCGTCGGTGTGCCCACCCGCCAGGGCCGGAGACGTCGTCCTGGCCGTCTCCGGGGACGGCCGGCCCCTCGGCCTGGGGTTCTACCAGCCGCAGACGGACATCATCTTCCGCCTGCTCACGGGGCGCACCGACGAACCTGTGGACGGCGCCTTCTGGCGCAGGCGGATCCGGCAGGCCATGGACCTGAGAAGCCAGGTCGTGCCGCCGGAGACGACGGCGTACCGGCTGGTCCACGCGGAGGGGGACGGCCTGCCGGGGCTGATCGTGGACCGGTACGGCCGGGTCCTGGTCGTGTCTTTTGCCACCGCCGGGATGGACCGGAAGCGGGAGGAGATCGTCTCGGCACTCGTGGATGAGATTAAACCGGACTGCGTGCTGGAACGCTCCGAGGGCAGGGCCCGCCGCCTGGAAGGGCTCCAGGACCGGCAGGGGATTCTCTTCGGGGACGTCCCGCCGGGACCGGTGGAGGTGCTCGAACGGGGGCTCCGCTATCGGGTGGATGTCCTGAAGGGACAGAAGACGGGCTTTTTCCTGGACCAGCGGGAGAACCGGGCCCTTCTTGGAAGCCTCTCCGCCGGGGCGTCGGTCTTCAACGGATTCGCCTTTACCGGGGGGTTCTCCGTCGCCTGCGGCCGGGGCGGGGCGAAGCGGGTTGTTTCCGTGGACGTCTCCGAGGACGCCTGCGCTCTTGCCCGGGAAAACCTGGCCGCCAACGGCCTTTCCCCGGAGGATCATCCCGTCGTGCGGGCCGACGTCTTCCAGTATCTCCGGGAGACGGAGGAGACCTTCGATCTGGTCATCCTCGACCCGCCGGCTTTTGCCAAAACAAGACGGGACGTCACCCGGGCCGCCCGGGGCTACAAGGACGCCAACCTGCAGGCCCTGCTCCGGCTGCGGGAAGGGGGGATCCTGGCGACGTTTTCCTGCTCGAATGCCGTGGACGAGGTCCTTTTCGAGCGGATCGTGCAGGGGGCGCTGCAGGACGCCGGCCGGGCCGCCTCCGTGCTGTTCCGGGTCGGGGCGGGGCCGGATCATCCGGTTTCCCTGGCCCACCCGGAAGGCCGCTACCTCAAGGGGCTGGTTCTTGCCGTCCACGGCGCCTCTCCTGGTGGACCCGCCGGGCCTGCAGGAGGAAGGCCTCCAGCCGGGCGGCAATGAGCTGAGGGAACGGGGTTCCATCGCTCTCGATGGCCAGGAACGGGAGCGGAGGTATCCGGCGCGACAGGATGGCCTCGGCGATCCGGTTCGGCATGCAGCCGAAGGGGCCGATGGCGATGGCCCCGCAGGCCCGCGAGGGAACCTCGTGCAGGCAGCCGCCGATGGTGAGGACCGCCTCCCCCGTCAGGCGGGGATCCAGGTAAGGCCGGGCGCACTCGATGGCGGCGCCGACATCCTCCTCGTGGAGAGCATACAGGCCGGAACGCGCCATGGCCTCCTTGAGAGACCGCTCCCCTCTCCGCATGACGGCCCCGCGGACCGCCCGGGAGAGCCTGCCGCGCAGGTCCGGACGCTCCTTCCCGATTCCCTGCCGCAGGCACCAGTCCGTATAGTATACCCACTCCATGCCGCTGGCCACCTTCGCGGCGTATCCCTCCTCCGCCAGCCGCTCCACCAGAAACTGCCGCGACAGGTCGTCGTGTCGGACGAAGATCTCGCCCGTCAGGAAGATCACGGGGATGTCCGGGACGGGCCGCTTCAGGGAGATCCGGCCCAGCCGCTCCGCCGCCCCGGCCATGGCCTCGCGGATCTCCGTCTCGTCTTTCATCCGCTCCAGGGCGAGCAGGATCCGCTGCCATTCGGCCTCGAAGATGCCAAGGGCAAGCTCCCGGTCATAGGCGTCCGACAGCAGGACCGAGTGGACGTCCTGCAGGATGTCGGCGGTCACGGCGCCCAGCCAGAGACGGTGAAATGCGCCGCTTTCCCGGAGGCCGGTGTAGCTGTCTTCCGAAGTCAGCGACAGGATGGCCACGTTTTCCCAGCCCTGCCCGCGGATGAGGTCTTTCATGAACGGGGCGTAGCGGCCGAATCGGCAGGGGCCGCCGGTGGTGGGCATGAAATAGACCAGGAGATCATCCGCCGTGTCACGCTCCCGGACGGTCTTGAGAAGCGTTCCCGTTGTCAGGAGAAGGGGGAGGCACTCCTTGCACGTCGTTTCCCCCCGTCCGAGCTGGAGGATCTCCGTGTCCGCCGGAGGCATGGCCTCGGCCCGGATACCCAGGCCCCGGAAGACCGCGGCCCCCGCCTCGGAGAGGAAACGCCCCATGGACGGAAAGACGATGCGGACCGATTCGTCCGTGAGGTTTCGGGGGCGTCCCCGGGAATCGATGAAGGACTTGCGCGCTTCGTCCCAGCGGGCCGGCTGCGCTGCGGCGGCGGGGTGCCGGGGCGGCTCCTCCGCGGCGCTCCGGAAGTTGGTGATGATGTCGAGAAACGCCTCGATGCGCGTCTCCAGGCCGGCGTCGGCCGTGTGGCTGTCCAGCTCCAGGACGAGGAAGGGCTTGCGGCCCATGATGCGTCGCGCATCCCCGAGGAGAAACGAGTCGGGGCCGCAGGAGAAGTTCATGATGTAGCAGCCGAAGAGCTGGGGGTGCTCCCGGATCCTCCGGGCCGCCTGCAGGATCGTCTGCCCGGCGGCCCAGTACATGTCGGGATCCGGCGGGAAGTCGCCCGGCGGCAGCATCCCGCAGGGGATGACGGGGATTCCCCGGGTGGCGAACTTCTGGGGAATGCTCAGGTGGGCCTCGGGAACGCAGGTGTTGTACGTGCGGCCCAGGAGAACCACGGCGAACAGGTCTGGCCGCCCCTCCAGCTCCTCCAGGAATCTGCGGCCTTCTTTATGAAGCGCTTCGGTTACCCGCCGCTGTTCCTCCAGGGCCTCCCGGAAGGCAAAACGGCTCTTCCGGGCCGTGGCCCCGAGATCCCTGCCGATCTGAACGAAGGCCTCTTCCGCCCCTGCCCATCCTTTTGTGAAATCCAGGAGCGGCGAAAGAACCCGCTTTTCCGACTGCAGGCGGCGGAAGACGGGGTGCTCCCCGAAGGCCGTCGCCAGAACGTAGGGCTCCGCCTGCGTGACGGGGCAGGTAGTGCTCCGGGGCGCCCCCGGCTGCGCCGGCAGGTCCCGCACGTGGGGCAGGAACAGGAAGTCGGGCTCCCGGTTGAGCAGGTCGAGGAAGAAACCGTGGGCCAGCTCCGCGGGGTAGCAGAAGGCCGCTCCCCGGGCCTCCATCCCGTCCGGCTCGGGTTTTTCCGGCAGGACGGGGTCGAAGCCGAGGCCGCGGAAAAAGGAGCGGAAGAGGGGTGCGCAGGCGTGGACGTGGAAAGACCGGTTGATCCCGACGGTGCGCATTCCCGCCGCCTTCTCCGCCGCAGGGGCGGGCACGGGATGGATCTGGCTTTCATAGACGGCGGCCAGGTTCGGCGTGTCCTCGGTGTCGCGGCGGATCCGCAGGTTGTACCAGCGGTTGCAGGCACCGCCGAAGGGATGGATCTTGCCGCCGATCCGGACCCGCGAGATCTCGCATTTCCGGTCGCATTTTTCCCGGGAGCCGCCCTTGCAGACGAATGGTGTCTCTTGGGAGAAGTCGCGGTCCCGGAGCTGTTCCAGGATGAATTCCTGCGGCTCCAGGAGACCCCGGCGCCGGCGGTCGACGACTTCGAGGGCCACGCCGAAGGCCCCCATGAGTCCCGGCTCCGGGGGAACCACGATGTCCCTGTCCGTGAGGGCCGCCATGGCCATCGGGACGGCCCGGTTGTAGCAGACGCCTCCCTGCATGAAGACGCGCCGGCCGACGGGCCGGTTTCCCTTGACCCGCACGCTGTAGTTCATGGCGATCGAGTAGACGAGCCCCGCCAGGATGTCCTTCCGGCCGATCCCCTCGTGGAGGGCGTTCTTGATGTCGCTCGAGATGAAGGCGGCGCACTGGTCGTTGAAATTGGGCGGGCGGCTCCCCTCCAGGGCCTGGGGGCCGATGTCTTCCATGGCGACATTCAGCGTCTCGAGGGCTGCCTCCTCCAGGAAGGACCCCGTCCCGGCGCTGCAGGCGTCGTTCATGGCGTAGTCCATGGGGACGCCGTTGACGAGATGCGTGTACTTGGCGTCCTGGCCGCCGATCTCGAAGAGGGTGTCCACGTCCGGGTCGAAATAGCGGGCGGCCGTGGCATGGGCGATGATCTCGTTGACGATGCCGCGTGTTCCGGCGTGGAGGGCGGCGATCTGGCGGCCCGAGCCCGTGACGCCGAGGCCCGTGATACGCACGGTCGCCCCCTGTTGTTCCATCTGACGGGCGAGTTCGGCGTAGCAGGCGCGGCAGGCCGTAACGGGGTCGCCGCCGGTCCGGAGATATACCGAGGCCAGGATCCGGCTGTCGGCGATCTGCATGATCACGGCCTTGGTGGTGGTCGAGCCGACGTCGAGGCCGAGGATCGCCTCGCCGCCCGCCGGGGAGCTCTCCATCCCATTCTCCCGGAATGACACCCGCGCCGCGGATTCGGCCAGGGGGGACAGGTAATGGAAAGACCGGTGCTCCGGCCGGAACAGCGAGCCGGGTTCCGGAAGCGGGGTCGCGTCGTTTTCCAGGGCCCACAGGGCGGCGCCCCAGGCCTCGAACCAGGCTGCCTGCGGGGGGACATGGACGTTCCGGATCTCCCGGCGCAGGATCTCCAGGAGGACCTCGTTCCGGGAGACGCCGCCCACCAGGAGGATGTTCTCCCGGGCGGTCTGCCGGAGCAGCTCCAGAATCTTGCCCGCCATCATCTGGCAGAGGCCGGCGGTGATCCTGCCCTTGGGAATGCCCTTGTTGGCGGCGTGGGTGCAGTCGCTCTTGCAGAAGACGCTGCAGCGGCCGGAGACCCGGTAGGGATCGCCCGACCGGGCCAGGGGCAGCGCTTCCGGAAGGCTGAGCCCGAGCCTCCGGATCTGCTGGAGGAAGAATTCCCCCGTCCCGGAGGCGCACTTGTTGCCCGTGTTGACGCCGCAGATCCGTCCGTCGGGGCCGATGCGGTAGACCATGAAGGTCTCGCCGCCGGCGCTGACGACGGCGTCGAAGGAGCCGTTTCCCTGGACCGAGGCGCGAAACGCCTGTTCGACCGCCTCGGGCTCCGAGATCGACGACAGGTTCAGGAGCCCCCGGAATTTGCGGCCAGTCACGGCCACCCGGCAGTCTTCTCCGGTCTGGTACCGGTTGAGAATCGTCCGGACGGCCTCCCGCGGGTTTCCCGCGTGGGCGGCGGTTACCACGAGGCCTTCCCGGAGGTTTCCACCGTCCGACTGCAGGAGCTCCACGGCGGATAGCGTCGATGCACCGATGCAGATGCCGAGAGATTTCATTTCATGTCCTCCGTGCTGCCGAGTGAAGAGAGCCCGCTACAGGATGAATCGTCTGCCGATGAAATGATTTCGCAGCATATCTTTTTCCTGCCCGTTTATGAAGGGGGCGGCATAAAAGGCAATAATCCAAAAATGCGAATGTTTTCTGTAGGCATGAACACGCATGGGCCAAAAGAACGCAATGGTATGAACGGTGGCAGGGTCTGGTTTCAGAAATCATCTCGAAACGCGGCGTTCGGATTGACCAGGGGATCGACGGCGCATTTCGGACAGAAATAAGCAGGCACGACCGTGCCGCACCCTTCCGCGAGCAGCTCGAAGCGGGCGCAGCGTTCACACAGCGGAACGCGGCAGTCGATGCAGGAGACGAAGAACGTTGCCTGCCCGCAGACGGAGCAGGCGGCGCCGGTCCCGTTCATTTTTCTTTTCGCTTTCCTTTGCCCCCGGATTTGCCGAAGGCCTTTTCACAGGTCCTGGAGAAACCGTCCTTGCCCGCGGCCAGCATCAGGGTCAGGGGCATCACCTTCCGGGCCTGGGCCAGCATCCTGTCGCTTATGTTCCGGATGTCCCACTGGGCGTGTCCGTCGGAGCGCAGGCGGGCCAGGTGATACAGCTCCCGGGCGTTCAGCTTGATGCAGACCCTTCGCCGGTGGGCGTTGGTCAGGATGTAGGGAGCGGCGGCGGGAGCCGCCTTCCGGATCCTGGCGTAGGTTTTCTCCGTCTGCCGTATCACTTCCAGAAACCGCTTCTCCATTCCAGCCTCGCGGATCGCCCGGGGAATCGTGACCCCCAGGGAGGGATCGTAATCCTGGGCGATCAGCGTGGCCATTCGATGTCTCTTCAATTGCGCAAAGCAGGAGGCGCTCACGACCAGCTCGAAAACCAGTTCCGGATACTCGAATTCGCGGAGGGCCGCGTCATGGGACTGCATGCGGCAAAGGGCCGCGCGGATCCATTCCTCCCTGCCGTCCGACCCCATCCGCTCCGCTTCCCCGGCACAACGGGCCAGGGGCCAGCGGGTCGAGGCAAACAGGAGGGCCGCCACCGTCTGCGTGTCCGCATCGGGGGTGGCATGGACCAGGGAGACCTCCCGCATCCTGGAGCGATGCCTTCCCTCCGCGGCCTTTTGACCGGCCAGGATGTCCCCCTGACGCCGGAGCTCTTCCCGGGTCAGCCGATCGTATTCGGTGGCTTCTGTGTAGCGGATCAGGGAAGGGGCGACCGGTTGGACGGCTTCCAGGATGCGCCGGCTGCAGTCGGCCGCTTCCGCCAGGGGAGACGCGGCGAGGCGCCGGATCATGAGTTCCAGGTTCCGGGCATTGGCGGTCAGGCCGAGTTGTGTCTCCGTGGCCAGGGCGATGGCGTACCGGGCGTCTTCCTTGGCCCACCCCTCCAGGAGGGACCGGTTTTTCCCTTCCGCGGCCAGGTCGGCATGGCGCTCAAAGATGAGTGGACGGAGCGCTTCGTACAATTCAGCATAGAGTTTCTGCTGGGCGCGGATTGTGTCCACGTAAGGCTCCAGCAGCCCTGCCCGGATGATTTCCTCGGGTCGGACAAAGTCGTCCCGGAACAGGACATAGCGCTGGGACTTCTCCATGTAGGAGCAAAGCCGGAACCGCTCTACTTCTTCCACCACGAGCCGGGAGATCCCGGTGATGTCCAGGTTGAAAACGGCGTGCTCGGCTACGGAGCTGTGGCCCATGTCGAAGACGATCGTCCGGTTCGACCGGCGGGCCTTTTCCACTTCCAGACGGGCCGAGGCCCGCAGTTCACCCACGGTTCTGGGGCTGCGGCTGATCCGGGCGTAGGCCGCTGAAACGGTCTCCGGTGTCAGCTCCATCTTCTCCGGCAGGGCCTCCCGGAGGCTTTCCAGGAGTTCGGCGTCCACGTTGTAACCTGCTAAGCGAATGTCCATGTCGATGTGATGACCCCCGGGATAATGACCTTCGGGACGGACGTCCTCGTCCGGAAAAATACGTTAAAGGGCTTGATATGTTGATTGATATTTGAGACTCTTTTCCGGCCGTCTGACCGGACGGCTACTGTAAAGGACCCCCGATGCGTTTGCAAGGACGAATTGGTTTTCATTGCGGTGAAGGGGCCGGTCCGGATGAACGAATCGGGAGAGCCGGGGGACGGATGTCCAATCCATCCCCGGGATCTGCAGGATCGGTCCCCGTGTCAACGGCATTGATGAGAAAGGAGGAGCGGGAATGGAATTTGGGACGATCCGGGCGGAGATCCATCCGGGCGGCGTAGGGGTGCTCACCCTCAACCGCCCGGAGCTGCGGAATGCCATTTCCATAAAAATGAGGAAGGAAATTTCCGCCTGCCTGGATGCCTGGAAAGAGGACTCCGCCGTGGGCGTTCTCGTCATGACGGGCGCCGGCGCCGTCTTCAGTGCCGGGTTTGACCTGAAGGAGTTTCGTGACCCGGCCCTGACGGAGGAGATCTTCACGACGTCATCCCGCTATCACCGGGATGTCTGGAAATTCCCGAAACCCGTCATCGCCGCCGTCAACGGGCTCGCCCTGGCGGGCGGGTTCGACCTGGCGAAGCTCTGCGACATCCGGATCTGCAGCCGTTCGGCCGTTTTCGGTCACCCGGAGATCAAGTTCGGCTCCCCCGTGCTCTACACCCCCCTGCGGTGGATCGTGGGGGAGGGGATCGCCCGGGACCTCTGCCTGTCGGGTCGGATGATGGGTGCGGAGGAGGCCCTGAGGACGGGCCTGGTCAGCGAGGTCACGGAAGACGGGAAAGCGCTCGAACGGGCTCTGGCGACCGCCGCGACGCTCCTGGAGGCGCCCCTGCCGGCCCTGACGGCCACCAAGGGCTTCATGATCGATCCCGCCATGGAGGCCGCTTTCCTTCTGGAGCACGATGAGGGTTTCCGGCGGGTCCTTCCCGCCCTTGCCGAGACGGCGCGGAAAAAGTAGGACTTCCCGGTCGACGGGACGGTTCGACGGAGGCATGCAGGCAGGAAGAAGCGCTGCCTGGCATGTTGCAATCAAGGCGGGAATTCCCGCATCCGGTTCCGGTCACCATGAAACTGAAATGGAAACTCCTGGTCCTTTTCGGCGTCACGTCGCTTGTGATCACCGCGACGCTGGGCATTCTTCTCTACCACCAACTCCGTGAGGACCGGTTTCAGTCCATCCGCCTGAATACACTGGAGCAGCTTCGCCACATCGCATTCTCCGTCCGCGTATTTTTAGACGAGGTGGAGAACGACGTCCGTGCCCTGGCGCAGAACGAGACCGTCTGCACGAAAAACGATTCCGGTTTTACGAATTTCACAGCGACCGACGAAAGGACCTTTCAATACCGCATCGGTTCCACCGAACAGGAAATCATCGACATTTTCAACGCGTACCGAATCACCCATCCTTATGTGAACTCCGTATACATGGGGCGGGCGAACGGCAGCTTCGTCCGTTCCCACAGCCGGGAACGCCCGACCCGGTACGACCCCCGCACGCGGCCCTGGTACAGGCAGGCCGAGCAGTCCCCCGGCGGAGTCGTCATCACCGAGCCCTATTCCTCGTTGACGACGAAAGACGTCAACATCGGCGTTGTGAAGGCGCTGGTCGACAGCGTCGATCATGTGTACGGTGTCGTGGGCGCGGACGTCACGCTGGCGAACCTCACGGACTACATTCTCCATTTCCGGATCGGGCCTGCCTCCAGGATCCTGATTGTAGACCGGACCGGAACGGTGCTGGCTTCCTGGACCAGTGACCTCCTGTTTTCGAAAATCGGGGACTATTCGAAAGAGCTCGCGCAGATTCTGCAGGGTGGACACCAAGTGGAAGAAAGCGTCGTGATCGAGGGAGCCCACCATCACGTCTTTTCGCGGGAAATTGAGGGGGTCGGCTGGAAGCTTGCCGTTCTCATTCCCGTCGACGCGATCGAACAGGAAATCCGGCTTCCCGTCATGCTGACCACGGGGGGGCTGGTCCTCGGCCTGCTCTTTCTCAGCGCCCTCGGCCTGATGGGGCTGAACGCCTTCATCATCCGCCCCCTCGACCACCTGAGCGAGGAAACCGCCCTGATCGCCAGGACATCCGACCTGAGCCGCCAGGTCCGCATTTCCTCGAAGGACGAGATCGGGATGCTGGGCACCTCCTTCAATGAGATGATCGCAGCCCTGAACGCCACGCAGAAAGCGCTTCGGGAGACGGAGCGGAACCTCATCCGCCACCAGGAGCACCTGGAGGAACTGGTGAAGGAGAGGACCGAGGAGTTGGCCCTGGCGCGGGACAAGGCCCAGGAGGCGGACCGGCTGAAATCGGCCTTTCTCGCCTCCATGTCCCACGAGTTGAGGACGCCGCTGAACTCCATCATCGGCTTCACGGGCATCCTGCTGCAGGGGCTGGCCGGTCCCGTCAACGAGGAGCAGGTGAAGCAGCTGACCATGGTTCGCAACAGCTCCCAGCATCTCCTGCAGCTGATCAACGAGGTCCTCGACATTTCAAAGATCGAGGCCGGGGAACTGAAGCTGTCACCCGATTGGTTCAACCTGACGCAGGCGGTCGAATCCGTCGAGAAGCTCGTCCGGCCCCTGGCCGACAAGAAAGGCCTGCCGATCCGGGTGGAGCCCGTTCCCGCCGATGCGGACCGTCTCTTTCACGACCGGCGGAGGGTGGAGCAGGTCCTGATCAACCTCGTCAACAACGCGGTCAAGTTTACGGAGCAGGGCGAAGTCCATGTCCGGTGCGAGCGCCTGGGCGATGAAGTCGTCGTCAGCGTCCGGGACACGGGGATCGGGATCAAGGCGGAAGACATGGGGAGCCTGTTCGAGACGTTCCGCCAGATCGAGACGGGACTGACCCGTCGATACGAGGGGACGGGCCTCGGACTTTCGATCAGCCGGCGGCTGGTCGAACTGATGGGGGGGCGCATCATGGTTCAGAGCGACGGCCCCGGCAGGGGGAGTGTCTTCACGTTCACGCTGCCGTGGAAGAGGGAGAAAACCGATGAAACCGAAGATTCTGATCATTGAGGACAATGAGCAGAACATGTACCTGCTTACGTTCATCCTGACCCGTCACGGACAGGAGGTCCTGCAGGCCCGGGACGGTCCGCAGGGAATCGAGCTGGCGCTGAAGGAGAACCCCTGCCTGATCCTGCTGGACATTCAGTTGCCGGAGATGGACGGGTACACCGTGGCGAGGGAGCTCCGGTCCAATCCGGTTCTCAGGGACATTCCCATCGTGGCGGTGACGTCCTACGCCATGGTGGGGGACCGGGAGAAGGCCTTGGACGCCGGCTGTTCGGGATACATCGAGAAGCCGATCAATCCGGACACGTTCATGGACCAGATCGCCGGTTTCCTTCCCGGGGTTAAACAGGGAGAATGAAGAGTACCATGAACCGATGCCTGATTGTGGACGACCAGGAGCAGAATCTCTATCTGCTTGAAGCGCTGCTGAAGGGGAGCGGATACGAGGTGGAGACCGCTGCGAACGGCCTGGAGGCCCTGGAGAAAGCCCGGCGCAATCCGCCGGACATCCTGATTACGGACATCCTGATGCCCGTCATGGACGGCTTTACCCTCTGCCGGGAGTGGAGGCGGGATGAAGGGTTGAAGAAGATCCCGTTCCTTTTCTATACCGCGACGTACACGGACCCGAAGGATGAGGCCTTTGCCCTCGGCCTCGGGGCGGACCGCTTCCTGGTGAAACCGCTGGATCCGGAAAGGCTGCTCAAGGAGATCGCCTCCTTTCTGGAGAAGAAGGAAAGCGGATCGCAGCCCTCCGCCGCGGAGGGGGAAGCCCTCCTGCCGGAGTCGGATTACCTGAAGGAATACAACGAGGTGCTCGTCCGGAAACTGGAGGCGAAGATGATCCGCCTGGAGGAGGCGAATCGCTCGCTGGAGGGGGAAATCCGGGAGCGCAGGCTGGTCGAAGGGAACCTGAGGGTCAGCGAAGCCCGGTACCGGGATATGTTCACCAATGCGGTGGAGGGGATCTACCGATGCACGCGGGAGGGCCGGTTCCTCTTCGTCAATCCTTCCTTTGCCAGGATGTATGGCTATGAAACGCCCCGGGAGATGGTCGACGGGGTTCTTGCCACGGACCGTCAGGTCTACTGCATGCTGGAAGACCGGGACCGCATCCGGGTGGAGCTGGAAGAGCGCGGGATGGTCCGGGACGTGGAGGTGCGGCACAGGCGGAAGGACGGAGCCCCCTTCTGGGTCTCGCTGACGGCGCGCGTCGTCCGGGACGATGAGGGAGGGATGCTTTCCTACGAAGGACGGGTCATCGACATCACGGACCGGAAAAGGGCGGAGGAAAAGATCCGCGAGGGAATGGAGAGGCTAGAGCAGGCGCTGCGCGGGGTGATCCAGGTGCTGGTGAGGGTCGTGGAGCAGCGGGATCCTTACACGGCGGGGCACCAGCAGCGGGTTGCCGATCTCGCTGCGGCCATCGCCGGGGAGATGGGCCTGGATGCGGAAGAGATGGAAGGACTCCTCATGGCCGGGATGGTTCACGACGTGGGGAAGATGTCCATTCCGGCGGAGATCCTCAGTAAGCCGGCGAGACTGAATGACATGGAGATGCTGATGATTCGGGAGCACCCGGAGACGGCGGTCCGGATTCTGCGGGAGATCCCGTTCCCCTGGGAAATCAGCCGGACCGTCCTGGAGCACCACGAGCGCATGGACGGATCGGGCTACCCCCGGGGTTTGAAAGGAGGGGAGATCCTTCTTTCGTCCAGGATCCTGGCTGTCGCGGACACTGTGGAATCGATGGCGTCCCACCGGCCCTACCGGCCGGCCCTCGGTGTCGAGGCGGCCCTGGCGGAGATTCTGGAATCCAGGGGGATCCGGTTCGATGCGGACGTCGTCGATGCCTGTATCCGGCTGTTCCGGGAACGGGGTTACCGGTTGCAGGAGACCTATTAAGCGTTCACGACTCCCGTGTGATGGTCAGGAGGATCTTTAAAGGCCGGAGGCGGTAAGAAGCCCCCGGCCTTTTTCTTTATGATTGGCCGATTCGTTTCCCGGGGCGCCGGGAAATGGATTCTGCGAGGGCCGCCTGCCCTTGTGGATCAGACGGCGGAATGCGACGAGGGGTCAGCACAGTCGCCGGAGGTCGTTCTTCACCCACAGGGGGGCCTTCTCCGCCGCATCCTCATAGGGGATCCGGCCGTCGCCGAACATCGCCTTGAAATCGTCCCACATGTAGATGCCCAGGAACAGGTGGACGAAGAGGAAGAGGATCAGGACCCAGCTGGCGACGACATGGATTGAGCCGGCCCAGGATGCCGCGCCGTGGCCCACGGCGTGGGGAATCGTCCAGAGTACCCATCCCGAAAGAATGAGAAGTGTTCCGCCCACCAGGACGCAGATGCCGAACAGCTTCTGGCCGGCGTTGTATTTCCCCATGGGGGGAACGGTCACTTTTCGATGCAGGAGGATTTTCTGGGGATAACCGCCGAGGACGGCGAACCATTTGATATCGTTGCCGGAAAAGGTGAAGGTTCGCTTCGTGAACAGGACGACTCGGTCGAAGGCCAGGAAGAAGAAGGCCAGGGCGTCCAGGGTCAGGACGATTCCCGCCAGGACGTGAACCTGCATGGCCGTATTCATAGCCGGCTCGGCCAGGAGCTTGAAGTAGAGCATGACGCCCGTCACTGCCAGCGTCAGGAAGCTCGCGGCGAGAATGTAGTGAAATACGCGGACCCTGAGGGGGTGTTTCAGGATGAAGGATGATTCGGACATGCCCATGCTCCTTTCAGGCAAGTGCCTTGGTTCGGTTGACGTACTTCGTGTGCAGGAGTTCCTCCGATACGGGGCTCAGGGGCTTTCCCGCAAAATCCCTGTACAGCTTCATGACGGCCGGGTTCTCGTGGCTCAGGCGGATCTTCGACGTGACGTCGTCCTTGTAGAGCCCCCTGGTCCGGGCCTGGATGTGTTGGTTGCGGTTGATCAGGGCGGACCGGACCCAGACGGCCGGCAGGGCCAGGAGGGCGACGATGATGCCGCCGATGGCGATGAATTCCCTTCGGGACAGGATGAAAGGGCTTTCGATGAATTCATGGTTCGGATCGTTCTTGCTCATGTTCTTCTCCTTTCCTCAGGACCAGGCAAACGATGGCAGGACGCGGCCGATCCAGGACGAACCGGTATCGCAGACGGGCTGCCCGCCCCCGTTGACACATCCGCCGGGGCAATTCATGACCTCGACGAAATGATAGGGAGACCGGCCGGCCATGACATCCTCCAGGAGGGGCCGGATGTTCGCCCGGATGTCGTGCACGACGGCGACCTTCACGGTCACTTCCTTGCCGTATTTCCGGTCCCGGAGGGTAACGGCGGCGCTCTTGACTCCCTTCAGGCCGCGGACGGCCTGGAACTCGATCCTGGCGAGGGGGGTTCCCGTCAGGACGACCCAGGCCGTCCTGAGGGCTGCCTCCATGACTCCCCCCGTGTTGCCGAAGATGGTCCCGGCGCCGGTGTATTCCGCGAAGAGCGTGCCCCCTTCGACTTCATTTTCCGCGGCCAGGTTGATCTTCATTTTCTTCAGGAGCCGCGCCAGATCCCGGGTCGTCAGGACGGCGTCGATGTCCGGATAGGGTTTGGACGCTGCCGTGGCGCCCTTCTCCTTCATGAAATGCCAGGCCGACTGGAACTCCGGGCGCGAGGCTTCGAACTTCTTGGCCGTGCAGGGCATGATGCCGACGGTGTAGACGGACTCCGGGGCCACCTTGAAGACCTGCGCGGCCCCGTAGGTCTTCGCCACGGCGCCGGCCATCTGCTGGGGCGACTTCGCCGAGGACAGGTTGGGGATCATGGCGGGGTAGTTCGTTTCCACGAACCGCACCCAGGCCGGGCAGCAGGACGTGAACTGCGGCAGCGGGCCGATCTCGCCCCCGTGCTCAGCCTTTTCCCCGAAGAGGGCGTGGCGGGCCCTCTGGATGAACTCCGTCCCTTCCTCCATGATCGTCAGGTCCGCGGCGAAGTTGTTGTCCAGGATCACGAACCCGGCTTTTTTCATGGCGCTGTACATTTTGCCCGTCACGAGGCTGCCGACGGGCATGCCGAAGGGTTCGCCGATGGCCACGCGGACCGCCGGGGCGATGATTCCGACGACGGTCGTGCGCTTGTCCGCCAGTTTCGCCGCTACCTCGTCCACCGGGTCCACCGTTTCATACGGTGCCCCGAACGGGCAATTGACCAGGCACTGGCCGCAGCTGATGCAGAGATCCACTTCGACGCGGTGTGTTGCGCCGAACAGGCCGGTGATGGCTCCCGTGGGACAGAAGCGTTTGCAGGCATCGCATCCCTTGCATTCCCGGGCGTTGATGGCGATGACGCCGGGAATCTCCCCCTTCCGATAGGTTTTTGTCTCCTGGTTCAATGTCCCAAACCTCCCTGTGGTCGTCTCGAACGGATCGGACGGGTCCAAACCCGGCCTGCCCGCCTCCTGTACCCTTCAAACGGAATGAAACAGGTGGCCCGCGAGGCCTGCCGGTTGTTTGAACATCCGGTTCGTCCATGCAGTCATGAAAGAGATCAATATCACGCGTGCCACGAATGCTCGACTCGTGCCTTATGTCATGTTTTGCATAATGTCAAGCGTGATCTGCATCCGTCTGATTATCCTGCTCCTCTGTTCAGAGAATCTATATATGACGGGGTTTACGGGGCCATGGCATATGGATACACAGGAACTGAGCCATCTTGAGGAGACGACGAAAGTAGGATTGATCTGTTTGGTAAACCGGAAACGGGCATGATTTGGGGGAAGGGCTACCTTGTGGAAGAGCCGTTCCGCATGGTAGGGAGTATGCGTGAATTCAGGATGATACTCGGGAGGAGAGATCGGACATGAAGATCCATCGGGACGAATTGGGTTTCGCCACATCGGCTGACACCGACGTGATCGATATCACCCTGGAGACAGCCGGAGTCCTGGAGAAATCGGAGATCCGGGAAGGCCAGGTCCTCCTGTTCGTCCCGGGGTCCACCGCCGCCCTGACCACCATCGAGTATGAGCGGGGAGTCGTCCGGGACCTTGCGGAGGCCGTTGAACGGATCGCGCCGCGGGGCATCCCCTATCGCCACGACGCCCGCTGGGGCGACGGGAACGGCTATTCCCACGTCCGGGCCGCGCTGCTGGGGCCGTCCCTCACCGTTCCCGTTTCCGCTGGGCAGCTCATCCTGGGGACATGGCAGCAGATCGTCCTGATGGATTTCGACAACCGGCCGCGGCGGCGCAGGGTGGTCGTCCAGGTGTCCGGGGTGTGAAAAAGCGGGTCCGGGTGCGGATCTCGTGGAGAAATACGGGCTCCCGCCGACCAGGACTGGAAGGATGAAAAAGCGGGGAAGGCGGGCAGATCCCGTCTGACCCAAGCCGAAAGGAGAGACCTCATGCCTTTTTTCGAGATTTCGGAGCTGGCGATCAAACCGATGCTGCCCGGCTTCACGGCCCGGATGATCCATGCCGGTGCCATGACGATTTCCTACTGGGACGTCAAGGCCGGCTCGTCCCTGCCGGACCATTCCCATCCGCATGAGCAGATCACGACGATCCTGGAGGGCACCTTCACGATGACCGTCGGCGGCGAGACGAAGGTCCTCGAGGCGGGCCATGTTGCCGTGATCCCGCCGCACGTGCCGCATTCCGCCAAATCGCAGACGGACTGCCGGGTCATCGACGTCTTTTCCCCTGTCCGGGAAGACTACAAATAGGCGTCGAAAAACGATCGGCCCGCCGGGTTGGCCGGCGGGCCGCTTGTGAGATGAGATGTCGATCTGCCCTTCGACGGGCCGCCGTCAGCGCTTGCCCCGGGTGGAGAAACGCAGGGGCCGCGGTGAACGGTGATGGCCGGATGAACTGGAACCCGCCGGGCCGGCCGCGGCGCCGCCCTGCTGCTGCGAGCCCGCAGACCCCGTTGTCGCCGGGAGAGACCGGCGGATCGGTTCCTTGCCGGATCGGGCGAGGGGGCGGGGCGATGCCGGTCGCGGGCTCTGCTTCCTCTCTTTTGCCTGCCGGGCGTGGCCCTCCTCCATGGTTCCGCTGTAATCGAAATCGGGCAGGCGCCTCCGCTCGATCCGGGCGCCGAGGACTCTCTCGATTTCCCGCACCATCCCCTCATCCCCCTTCGAAGCAAAGGTGAAGGCCTCGCCGGTTCTGCTGGCGCGTCCCGTACGGCCGATGCGGTGCGTGTAGGCATCGACCGTGTCGGGCATGTCGTAATTGATGACATGGGAGATGTCCGAGACGTCGATGCCGCGGGCGGCGATGTCCGTTGCGACGAGGATGTCGAACGTCCCGTTCCGGAAGCCGTTGATGGCACTCTGGCGCCTGTTCTGTGTCATGTTTCCCTGGAGGGCCGAGACGCGGAACGAACTCTTCTCCAGGTGTGCCGCCAGGCTGCGGGCCCGGTGCTTCGTCCGGGTAAAGACCAGGACACGGCCCGTCGCCGTTTCCTTGAGCACGGTCGTGAGGAGCTTCGTCTTGAGGCCGTCCGCCGCCGGGTAGAGGGCATGGGAGACCGTCTCGACGGGCACGGTGGCACCGATCTGGATCGTGGCGGGGTTGGTCAGGATGCTGTCCGCCAGGGAGCGGATGTCCTTCGGCATGGTGGCGGAGAAGAACAGGGTCTGCCGCTTCGCCGGCAGTTTCTGGAGGATCCGGCGGATGTCCGGCAGGAAGCCCATGTCGCACATGCGGTCGGCCTCGTCCAGAACCAGTGTCTCGACCCGGGAAAGATCGATGTTTCCGTCTCCCATGTGGTCCAGCAGGCGGCCGGGGCAGGCGACGATGATCGCCGCGCCCCGCCTGATGGCCGCGACCTGTCCTCCCTTTCCCACGCCGCCGTAGACGGCGACGCTGCGAATGGGGGTATAGCGGCCCAGGTCCGCGATGGTCTGGTGGATCTGTTCGGCCAGTTCGCGGGTGGGGGCGAGGATCAGGGCGCGGATGCGCTTGGCAGGCCCCCTGGCCAGTCGCTGCAGGATGGGCAGCACAAAGGCCGCCGATTTTCCCGTGCCGGTCTGGGCAAGGCCCATCACGTCGCGTCCTTCAAGGACGACAGGGATGGCTTGTTCCTGGATGGGGGTGGGGGTTTTGTAGCCGGCCTTCCGAATGCCGGCAAAGATGTGGGGCTCGAGCTGAAACTCTTCAAAATGCACGAATGGTTCTCCTTGACTCCGTTGAGCCAAGGGGCACTCTCAGCTCGATGAAGCTCTGCAAATTCCTTTGCGTGGTTGATTTACGAACCGTATGGTTCGCATGGATTGCGGCGGCTTGTATCCCCGATCCGGCTTCAATGCAAGGATTATTATCGTTCCGGTCTCCCGGAGAGGCCTTCAGGCGGATGGAAAAGGCGGGATCCCGACTCGGAAAGCACGCTTGTGTCCGGGGCCGCCAACTTCCGCCGGTACGCGCCGATTCAGGCCGGCAGACGGTCGAGAATCCCGAACACCGCCTCGTTGATCCCGCAGAACCGATGTGTGCCAGGCGACAGAATCTCGGCTTCATTCTGGATCCAGGGGGCCGGGACGAGTTCATCCCGGCAGTTCTCCACGAGGAGCCGAACGCTCTCCAGTGTCGATTCCAGGTGGAACTGGAGCCCCAGGACGCGTCCGCCGTAAAGGAACGCCTGGTTCTCGCAGGCCTCGCTGCGGGCCAGGTGAGCGGCTCCCGGTGGAATGTCAAAGGTGTCGCCATGCCAGTGGAAAGCGACGAGCCGTTCCGGCAGAGATCCGAAGACGTCGGACCGCCGGGCCGGCTCCGTCCACTCGATGGGGTACCAGCCGATCTCCTTGTACGGGTTCCTGCGGACCCTGGCGCCGAGAACATCGGCGATGAGTTGTGCGCCGAGGCAGATGCCGATCATGGTCTTCCCCGCCGCGATGGCCTCGCCGATAAAGCGCTTCTCCCGGGCCAGCCAGGGATAATGATCCTCTTCGTAGATGTTCATGGGGCCGCCCATAACCACCAGCCGGTCGAAATCGTTCATCTGCGGGAGCCCGCCGTCCTCGAACAAGCGGGTCGCCGTGAGCTGATGGCCGCTGGACTCCGCCCAGGCCTGGATGACCGCAGGGCCTTCAAAGGGAACGTGCTGCAGATAATGAATTCTCATGGTATCCATGGCCCAGTCCGTTTCTTGAAAGCCCGTGGCATCAAGCCTTCCGCTCCTTGAGCCTCCGGGCAGTATGCACGGCTTTCTTCATGACCTGCTCCGTCGCCGACAGGGCCCAGGCATCGTCCATGACGGCCCGTTTCCTGTCGGAGAAAGTGCCGTCGTCGTTCAATTTGCCTGCCACGGCCCCGATCCCGCAGGCAACCCCCGCGTGGTGGACCGCCGGTGTCCACATTTCATGAAGAAGAAAGGCGTTGTGGAGGCTCTGGAGGGTGGACTCGACACCGAAGTTCCGGAGCCAGCCAACTGCGATGGCCACACCGACCTTGTCCCGAAGGGCCGTGTGGCCCTGGCGGCCGAAGGTAAAGCATCTCGTCCGGTCGACGAGACAGGCCATCCGGCCGGAGAGGCGGGTGAAATAGACAGGGGTCGCCAGGACGAGGACGTCGCATTCCCGGATCTTCTGCAGGATGTCCGAAGCGTCGTCCTCGATGCTGCAGAGCTTCTCCGGCGTCTGCTTGCGCATGCACCAGTTGCAGTGGTTGCAGTCGCCGATGGCGAGACCCGCCAGGGCGATCATTTCCGTTGCCACATCCGGCTCCGCCGCCGCGGCCTGGAGGGCGTACTCCGTCAGCGAGGCGGTATTCCCGTTCTTTATGGGACTGGAGTGAATGCCGAGAACCCTGATTGTTTCCATGAATGCCTGTTTCCCTCCTTGCCGGCCGCGATCGTCTCTTTGTCGGCCTTCCTGAACGGGACCGTCCGCTTCCGTGACGGTCGGCCGCGGTGGAACACGACCCCCATCCCGTCAATCGGTGTGTATGATTCCTTCGAGGTATGTCACGGCCCGGCCTGCGATCCGGACGCGGTCGCCCAGGTGGGCGCAGAAGAGCTCTCCGCCCCGGGGAGAGACCTGGATGGAATGCAGATCCTTCTTTCCCAGCCGCTCCGACCAGTAGGGAATCAGGGTGCAGTGGGAGGATCCTGTGACGGGATCTTCCGGCACGCCCACCCGGGGGGCGAAGAAGCGGGAGACAAAATCGGACTCTCTTCCCGGCGCTGTCGCGATGATTCCCGTACAGTCGAGCTTGACCAGTTCCTCCATCCGGGGCCGGAGTCCCCGGACCGTCTCCTCGCTGTCCAGGATCGCCATGTAGTCCCGGGAACGGAAGACCGCCAGGGGCGAAATGCCCAGGCCCGCCGTCAGCGCCTCCGGCAGGGGACAGGGATCCGCCGGCCGGGCGGGGAAGTCCATGGCCAGGAGGTCTCCCTGTTTTTCCACCGTGAGGATTCCGCTTCTGGTCTGGAACTCCGCGCGGCCCAGGGCGGGCTCGAGATAGCGGAAAATGACGTATGCCGAGGCAAGCGTTGCATGGCCGCACAGGTCGATTTCCGCGGCGGGGGTGAACCACCGCAGGCGGTACTCGCCGTCCCGGCCGCTGAAAAAAGCCGTCTCGGAGAGATTGTTTTCGGCGGCGATGGACTGGAGGACGGCGTCCGCGGGCCATTCATCCAGCGGGCAGACCGCCGCCGGATTGCCTGCGAAGAGGCGGTTGGTGAAGGCGTCGATCTGGTAGAGGGGGAGATGCATGTCTTTCCTCCTGTGTGGCGGCCTCGGAAATGGGTCGGATGCTTCGTTGCGTCGCGGTTCTCGTCAGTGCGGCGTACCCCAGGGTACGCCTCCCTCCTCGCTCCGTACGCGCCTCGCCTGCGCCCCATTTGCGAGGCCTTTGAAGGTACGGAGGGCGGCCTCGGAAATGGGTCGGATGCTTCGTTGCGTCGCGGTTCTCGTCAGTGCGGCGTACCCCAGGGTACGCTTCCCTCCTCGCTCCGTCCGCGCCTCGCCTGCATACTTTTATGAGGCCGTTATTATGGTACGGAGGGCGGCCTCGGAAACGGGCCGGATGCTTCCTTTCGGCCCGGCGAGACACCGGATGGGAATGATCCGGTTTGAAACGGGACGTTACAATGCCGCGGCCCCGTCGTCAAGCCGCTGGAACGGCCTGTCCGTTTTTCTTCTTGCTTCCCGGTACGGGACGGCATTTCGATAAAAGTGTGTTTGTACCCTGACGAAAAGGTAGGTGTGATAGGACAAACACCGATATGGCTTTCGGACGCATACCGAACGCAAAAAAGGCCTGAACCCGATTGGACCCCTTGTGCTCATCGCGTAGGGTGCCTCTCGGATCGAGACAGCGGAAGTCTAACGCATCCACAGAAGTTACCTTCCTCTCAGCGACCCCGGGTTGTGCAAGCCCGGGGTCGCCACTCCTTTCTCAGAACTCCCGAACGTTTATGGAAGATCCATATTCAGGTTTTCGCGATTTCCCGCCCGCCCGTTGCCTGTACCCCAAAAATGAGGTATGACGGCCGTAAGAGAGCTTTTGCGCAAGCCTCATCATCAGGGAGCGAAGCTGTGAATTCCTTGCCCCCCCTGCCCGAACGTTCCTATCCGGAAATCAGCCGGAACCGCCGGAAGATTCTCCGGGATGCCTATGCCTGTTACCCTGAATTTGCTTATTGCGATCCGGAGGTTTTCGACTGGCATACGGAAGCGGGGAGGGCGAATCTCTTTGATCTGTATTACTTGAACGATTCCGGGCTGATACAATGCACCGGCTCCACAACAACGGGACACCGCCGGCCCGATTTCTTCATGCTGACCCCGGCCGGGGCGGACCTGCTGGAGATTCCCGGGCGGCTGGACGAGCGATTTCCGGCCGATGGAGCCTGAAGAAGGAGTCCGGAATGGAGACCGACGATCATGACGAAACATGCCGTCCCCGAGCCGCCTGTATCCGAGGAGAGCCTGAAACGTTTTTTCAGGAGGGATGTTTTCTGCAACTTCGTGGGGATTGATCTCATCGAAGTCTTCGACGGCCGGGCCAAGGCCGTTCTTTCGATCCGCGACGAACACCTCAACGGCATCGGCATCGTTCACGGCGGCGTGATCTATACGCTGGCCGACCTGGCCTTTGCCGCCGCTGCCAACTCCAGGGGGCGTGTCGCCGTGGCAGTCAATGCGTCCGTGACGTTTCTCAAATCACCCAGGGGGCGGTGCCTGACCGCCGAGGCCTGGGAAATCTCCTCGAGCCGGACCCTCGCTTCCTACACGGTCCATGTCACCGATGACACGGGAGAGCTCCTGGCGGTGGTCCAGGGTCTCGCCCATCGCCGTCCGGAGAAGGTCACCGAGGTCCTGGACCGCTTCTGAGAGGGGCCATTGCCGCACCCGGGATTCCCGTCGGGGAGAGCCTTTCCGGCGGGTGGGGAATCCCGCAGGCCGGGACGGCCCCACCGGCGCATCCATCCTTTCTCCCTGATTCCCGATCCCATGAACGTGGTTGTACGGGATCGTCCGGTTGACATCGGACGAAAGCGCCCTACCTTTTTTTTCACGGCTGATGCCGGGAAGGGAGATGGCAGGTCATGAACGTACGCCTGGCGATGAGCGTCGCCGTGATTCTAACGGTTCTCCTGTCCGGTTGCGGACAGGCTGGAAATTCAAAGGAGGTGGGAGGGGCCATGTCCGGTTCGAAAGACGGCGTCCGCCTGGCGACCTTTGCCGGTGGATGCTTCTGGTGCGTGGAAGCGGATTTTGAAAAGATCCCCGGTGTCATTGCGGTCGTCTCCGGCTACACGGGGGGACGGACGGATAATCCGCGTTATGAGGACGTATCCGCAGGGAAAACGGGCCACCTGGAGGCTGTGCAGATCCGTTTCGATCCGGCGAAAGTCTCCTATACGAAGCTTCTGGACGTGTTCTGGCGGCACATCGATCCCACCGACGCCGGCGGTCAGTTCGTCGATCGGGGAAGCCAGTACCGGAGCGCCGTTTTTTACCACGACGAGGAGCAGCGGATGCAGGCGGAGGAGTCAAAGGCGGCCCTGGAGAAGTCGGGTCGCTTCTCGCGGCCGCTCATGACGGAGATCCTCCCCGCCGGCCGTTTCTGGGAGGCGGAAGAATATCATCAGGATTACCATCGGAAAAGTCCGCTCCGATACCGGCTTTACCGGAGCGGATCGGGACGGGATTCATTTCTGGAGCGATCCTGGCGGGATGAGGAGAAGAAACCCCAATGCCCGATCACGCCGGGAGCGGGGAGCGGCGCTCCGTCGAAACCTGACGCCGCAGCGCTCAGAGCACGCCTGACCCCTCTCCAGTACGACGTGACGCAGCACGAAGGCACAGAGCCGCCGTTCCGCAACGAATACTGGGACAACAAGAGGGAGGGAATCTACGTCGACATCGTTTCCGGGGAGCCCCTCTTCAGCTCCCTTGACAAGTTCGATTCGGGAACGGGCTGGCCCAGCTTCACGAAGCCCCTGGAAAAGGACAACATCGTGGAGAAGCAGGACCGGAGACTTCTCATGACCCGGACCGAGGTCCGGAGCCGGCGCGGGGATTCCCACCTGGGGCACGTCTTCCCGGACGGCCCGCGCCCGACGGGGCTGAGATACTGCATGAACTCCGCCGCTCTCCGCTTCATCCCGAAAGAGGACCTGGAGCGGGAGGGATACGGCGCGTATCTGCGCCTGTTCAACCGCGACCGCTGATTTCCGGCTCCGGAGCGACTTCCCGGAAGGTCTCCAGGTACCGCCGGGTCAGGTTTCGGTATTCGTCGACGCCCATGACGATGAAGGCCGCCAGGTCCGCCGGCACCTCCTTGACGATCCGGGCGGGGCTTCCCGCGGCCATCATCCTGGCGGGGATTGTCATTCCCTGCGGAACCAGCGACCCGGCGGCCACCAGCGAGAATTCCTCGCATACCGCTCGCTGCAGGAGGATGGCTCCCATCCCGATGGTGCATCCCTCGTGCAGCTTGACGTCGTGGAGGATCGCGCCATGGCCGACGATGACCCGGTCGTGGATCCTGACTTCATCGCCGGGGGTCACGTGCAGGACGGCGTTGTCCTGGACGCTGGAACCGCTGCCGACTGTAATCGGTCCAAAATCTGCCCGGATGACCGCGCCGGGGCCAATGAAGCACTCCCTGCCGACGGTCACATTCCCGATCAGGACGGCCCGGGGATGAACAAAGGTTTCTTCTCCAATCCGGGGTCTTTCCCCGGCGAACTCGTATAACGGCATGTTGCTTCCTTTCCCTGTCTTCATGTCCTTGCGGAAAACCGGTGGAGAAAAGGCCCTCCTGTCCCGGCACGCTCCCGCCTGGCGGGTTGTGGTCCACCCCCGGTCGGGGCCCGGTCGGGGGCGGACAGGATACCGGTGAAGGGGGACTTTGAAAAGAGATTTTCCGGGGGCTTGCGGAAGACATGCCGGCAGGAATCCTCTCGTGCGGTTTATGACGGCATGTCAAAAATGTGTCATAGGAGGCCTCCCCCTGCCCTGAACGGCAGGAACACGGTGTTCGCAATTCCCCGGAAGACCCTCGGTGGGTTCATGAATAATCTTTGATTATCAGTGCGTTGCGCCGTGTCGGCGCTTTTTTTTCAAGTTTTGGCCGCTTCGGCACGAAAATAGAATAGATATCCATGTGTTTCCCCGTGAGAAGGGTTCCCGTCGATCCGGGGGGAATTCCCCGCGGAGGTGTTTGATTTGACGGGCCTCTGCATGGGAATGCACTGGCCTCAGGAACGGGTGCTGTGGAGGCCTGTGACGGAATGCCGCGTCCGGACAGGTGCGTGCTCCATATCCCCGAGGAAAGCATCCGCTGCCCCGAAGTCTTGACAAACAGTGGAGAAGTCTTTGTGAATCAATCGGATTTACCGGTCGAGAAGACCCTTCTGGTCGTGGATGACGAGGAGTCGCTGCGGGAGTTCTTTCGCGACATCCTCACGGACGAAGGCTACCGGGTCCTTACGGCCGAAGGAGCCGTCGACGCCCTTGAGATCCTGTCCCATGAAGAGGTGGGACTCCTGCTCCTGGATCTGAATCTCTTCGGGATGAACGGCATTGAACTGTGCCGCAAGATCCGGCGGGAGAAGCCGCTCTGCATTCTTTACGCCATGACGGGCTGGACAGGACTCTTCGAAGTGGAGGAATGCCGGGAGGCAGGATTCGACGACTTCTTCGCGAAACCCCTGCCCGTTGACTTTCTGTTCCGGGTTGTGGAAGATGCGTTCGAAAAACTGGGCCGCTGGCGAAAAGGACATGCCCGGGAGATCTGACGGATACAATGTGCGCCGGGTTTCCCGCTGTCTCTCTGCAGCTTTGGGAATTGCGGGATTCAAAACGGCCGATACGGATGGCCGGGCCGGAATGAGAGACGGAGCGGGAACCGAATGGGCATGATGAAGCGGACTGGAAGGCGGGTTGAATGAGCGCGGAAGACAGCAGGGACATCCTGGAATCCGTTCTGAACGCCATTCCTCATGCCGTTCTGGTGCTGACAAATCGACGGATCGTGTTCGCGAATCCGGCGGTGGCCGGCGTCTTCGGATGGAGTCCCGATGAAGTCGTCGGCAGGGATACACATTTTCTTTACCGGAGCACGGAAGATTACGAAGAGGTGGGCCGGCGGTTTTATTCGGCCCTCGAGCACGAACGGACCCATTCCGAGCCCTTTCCCTGCCGGCGCAAGGATGGGAAGGACATCGAATGCATGATCAGCACGTCCCGGACCGGGGCATCGCTCCGGGACAGAATGATCGTGGCCACCTACGAGGACATCACCGAACGCAGGGTGCTGGAGGAGGCGGTTCGTCAGACCTGCCGGGCCCTGGAAATGAGGGTCCAGGACCAGTCCCTGGAGCTCTCGGGAGTCCTTGAAACCCTGAGCGCCACCATCGGCGAGCGAATCAAGGTGGAGGATTCCCTCCGGGAGTCGCAGCAGCGGATGAGCGACATCATCTCCTTTCTTCCCGACCCCACGCTCGTCATCGACCGCGAGGGGAAGGTGATCGTCTGGAATCGGGCGATCGAGGAGATGACCGGCGTCCGGCAGGAAGACATGATCGGCCGGGGAGACTATGAATACGCCCTGCCTTTCTACAACGAGCGGAGACCCATTCTCATCGACCTGGTGTTTGCACCCCACGAGGAGATCGAACAGAAGTATTCCTTCATCCAGAAAGAGAAGAACCTCCTCATCGCGGAGACGGATGCGCCCTGCATCAAAGGCCGGAAGCGGACCCTGTGGGGGAAAGCCAGCGTTATTTACAACAGCCGCGGTGAAGCGGTGGGAGCCATCGAGTCCATCCGGGATATTACGGAGCGCAAGCAGATCGAGAACGCCTACCGGAGCAGTGAGGATCGTTTCCGCAAGCTGACGGAAGCCACGACCGCCGCGATCTTCATTTACCAGGACGATCGCTACCGCTACGTCAATGCGGGGATGGAGGCCATCACGGGATTCGGTTCCCGGGAGCTTCTGAGCATGCCCTTCTGGCATATCGCGCATCCCGATTTCCGGGATATGCTCCGGAAGCATGGGTTTTCGAGTCCTCATGGCCAGGAAGCCCCGTCGCACTATGAGTTCAAGATCCGGACGAAAGCGGGAGCCGACCGGTGGGTGGATTGTTTCGCCGTGGCCGTGGAATGGGAAGGGAAACCCGCCGGCCTTGGGACGTTCTACGATGTGACGTCCCGGAAGCTGATGGAGGAATCCCTCAAGGAATCGGAACAGGGACTCCGGAGGATTCTTGACGGAATCCCCATCGCCGTCGTTGTTTCCCGCCTTTCCGATGACGGGATCCTCTACTTCAACCCCCGGGCGGCCAAGATCTTCGGACTCTCCGAAGAGACGGTGAGGGGGAAAACGGTCCACGAATTTTACGAGAATCCGGCCGAGAGGGACGCTCTCCGGGAAGAGCTTCGCCGATCCAAGAGCATCGCGAATGTGGAGAGGATCTTCCGGGGCGCCGGCGGCGAGACCTTTGCCGCCCTGCTGTCGGCGGTTCCGATTCCCTATGCGGGGGAAGAGGCCGCCCTGGTAAGCTTTATCGATATTACCGAACGGAAGAAGATGGAGGCCCGGCTCGCCCAGGCGGCGAAGATGGAGGCCGTCGGCACGCTGGCCGGAGGAGTTGCGCACGACTTCAACAACCTGCTCATGGGAATTCAGGGGCTGGTCTCCCTGATGCTCATGGAACTGGCTCCGGAGCATCCGCATGTGAAAAAACTGCAGAAAATCCAGGAGCAGGTATCCACCGGTGCCGGTCTGACGAACCAGATCCTCGGATTTGCACGGGCCGGGCAGTATGAAATGAAGCCGACGAACCTGAACGACCTCATCCGCAAGACCGCCGAGCTGTTCGGCCGGACGCGCAAGGATGTCGTGGTCCATGAGCGGCTGGAGCCCGCGCTGTGGAGCGCCATGGTGGACCGTGCGCAGGTGGAGCAGGTTCTCCTCAACCTGTACGTGAATGCCGGCCAGGCCATGCCGGGGGGAGGGAACCTCTTCCTCGAATCGGACAACCGTCTCATCCGCGACTCCGACGTCATGGAGGTTCCCATGATCCCCGGCCGCTACGTCCGGCTCTCCGTCACCGACACCGGGATGGGCATGGACGAAAAAACCCGCAAAAGGATCTTCGAGCCGTTTTTCACGACGAAGTTCATGGGAAAAGGGGCCGGCCTCGGCCTCGCCGCCGTCTACGGCGTGGTCAAGGCGCACCAGGGATATATCTTCGTCACCAGCAGCCTCAATGCCGGGGCGCGCTTCGACATCTACCTCCCGGCCAGGCTGGTTTCGGCGGTCGAAGAGCAGCCCGTGGAGGAGGGTGTCGTTCCGGGAAAGGAGACCATCCTGATCGTGGATGACGAAGAGATTGTCATGGATGTGACCCGCGAACTGGTCGAGCTCATGGGGTATCGTGTATTGACGGCCGCGAGCGGACGGGAGGGGGTCGATCTCTACCGCGGGATGGGAAAGGAGATCGGACTGGTCATTCTCGACATGATCATGCCGGGCATGGGCGGAAGCGAAGTCTTCGACCGGATCCGGGAGATGAATCCGGAGGCGCGGATTCTCCTGTCCACCGGATTCAGCCTCGGCGATCAGGCCCAGGAAATCATGGACAAGGGCTGCAACGGTTTCATCCAGAAGCCCTTCCAGCCGGGGGAACTGTCCCTGAAAATCAGGCAGATCCTCGACTCGTGAAGGAACTCCAGAAAACAGAGGCATAACGATGGATGTGAGGATCATCAACCCCTTCCTGAACGCAACCCGCGAGGTTCTCTCGACCATGGCGTCCACGAACGCCGTCGTGGGGAAGCCGTTTCTGAAGAAGGACGATACGGCATACGGGGACGTCTCCGGAATCATCGGCATCACCGGCGATGCCCTCGGCTCCATGGCAATCAGCTTCACCGAGTCCTGCATCTGCCGCATTGCCGGCCAGATGCTCGGCGAAACGATCTCCGAGGTGAGCGACGACGTGCTCGACGCCGTGGGGGAGCTCACGAACATGATATCCGGCGCTGCCCGCCGCGGCATTGAAAAGGACGGGCTGTCGGTGTATGCCGCCATTCCCTCGGTCATTCACGGGAAAAATCACCAGCTCAACCATATCCTCAAGACCCCCAGCATCGTGATCCCCTTTTCCACGGAACAGGGGAACTTTGTCCTGGACGTCTGCATCCGCCGCTCCGAAGAGTCGGAGAAGAAGGAGGAAGGCTACCAGGTGATGAACGTCCGCACGCAGGTCCAAAAACAGGCCGCGGCCCCTGTCGGAGCCGAAGGGCCGGGGACATCCCCGGTCGTTCCCCCGCCGGCGCCTTCGCAGCCGCCCCGGCCGGCCCCTGCGGCGGAGGGTGCCCCGGACGCCCCGCCGGCGAAAAGTGTTGCCTCGATGACCGAAGCGGAGCGGATCGATCACATGAAGAAAGCGCTCTCCGAAATGGTCAAGGCCCGGAACCACATCTTCCAGGAGCTTCGGGACAAACCGTTCATGGCGGTGGAACAGCGGAAGGCCTACAAGAAAAAGCTGCCCTTCCTGGACGAGAAGATCAAGCGCCTCAAGCTGGACATGCAGGCCCTGGAGATGCTGACCAAGCTGTCCCAGGACGATTTGGACAATCCGACAATCACCCGTCATTACCAGCACTACGGCCCCAAGGACAAATCGTAGCAAGTTGCGCTCCTGCGGACCGTGTTGTCCCGGGTGCGCGCACCGTCCGCTCTCCTCCCGGCGCAGATCGAAAACCCGGGAGGCTCCGGTTCGGCTCCGGTCTTTGTACAGGCCGAAGGGATCGGGAGAGGCCCTGGGGCCTCCCCCGGATCAGCCCGTCTTTTTAGAAATCCTTGAATTCCCCTTCTTCTTCCAGGGGGATGACCTGGCTTGGTTTTACGGGCAGTGCCGCCATGCCTTTTCCCTTTGCCGATGCCTGTCCCGCCATGATCTTGCGCTCCGGCAGCTGCACCCTCGTTCGTTGTCCCGGGACGGCGCGCGTGGCGGCGGGATGATTCCCATTGCTGCTTCCGCCGATCACGAGCATGAGCTCCTGCACGACCTCTCTCATGGACATCGCCTGGGCGTTCATCTCTTCGGAGGCGGAGGCCGATTCCTCGGCGTTCCCCGCGGTCTGCTGGGTGACCTTGTCCATCTCCGTGACGGCCTTGTTGATCTGATCGATGCCCTGGGCCTGCTCGCTGGAGGCGGCGGCGATCTCCCCGACCAGCTCCCCGACCTTGGCGGAGTTTACGGCAACCTCGCTGAAGGCCTCGCTTGTTTTCCCCACCAGATCGGACCCTTCCCGGATCTTCTTGACGGTGCCCTCGATCAGGCCCGAAGTGTTCTTCGCGGCCTCGGCGGCCCGCATGGCCAGGTTCCGGACCTCTTCCGCCACGACGGCAAATCCCGCCCCGGCCTCCCCGGCCCGCGCCGCCTCCACGGCCGCGTTCAGGGCCAGGAGGTTGGTCTGGAAGGCGATCTCGTCGATGGTCCGGATGATCTTGGAGGTCTCCTCGCTTGCGGCGGTGATCTCCCGCATGGAGCCGGTCAGGTGTTCCATGGAGTCGTTGGCCCTGCTCACGACGGTGTTGGCCTGCTTCATGAGGGCGTCCGCCTGGGAAGCGTTGCCGGCGTTCTGCTTCGTCATGGAGGACATCTCTTCCAGGGAGGAGGAGGTCTCTTCGAGGGATGCCGCCTGCTCGGAGGCTCCTTCCGCCAGGGACTGGCTGGACGAGGCGACCTCGCCGGAAGCCGCGGAGATCTCTTCGGAGCTGGCCATCAGTTTTCTTACGGCCTTCTGGACGGGAACGGCGATCGATCCGGCGGCGAAATAGGCCAGGATGGCCGCGAGCACCACAAAAATGATGACGCCGATGAAAATGATGTTTCTCGTCGTATAGGCTGACTGCAGCATCTCTTCGACGGGAACGGCCGACACGACGCTCCAGCCGTTGATCTTGACCGGGGCGAATCCCGCATACTTACGGATACCCTGATATGTGTACTCCTGAACGCCCGTCTCTCCCGAAGCGGTCCTCTTCATCACCTCTTCCATGCCCGGCTGCTTGGCCAGGTTCAACTGGAGGATCTGTTTCTTGTCGGGATAAATAATGACCAGGCCTTCCCTGTTGATCATGTAGGAATAGCCTGTTTTCCCCAGCTTGATCTCGTTGATCTTGGCCATCAGAAAGGTTGTCTTCATGATTCCGGCCATGATCCCGAGCACCTTGCCGCTTTCATCCTTTACAGGATAGGCGACCGTGCAGACCGGCTCCTTGCTGTTTTTCGAGATCACAACGGAATTCAAGCTTGCTTTGCCCTGGATCGCTTCCTTGAAGTAGTCCCTGTCGTTGATCTTGATGCCCCGGATGGCGCCGTTCAGACTGTCCGCAAACGTCGTACCGTCCGCCCCGACGGCGATCAAAACCTCATAGCGTTCCTGCACGATGGGATGCAGCTTGGTCATCTCCTTCAGCAGGGCGTCGGCCTTCGGTCCTGCGCCCCCGGAATTGGCTTCCTTCATGGCCTGGATCACCGAATCACGATGCGCGAGCATGGCGATGGAGGCCATCTCCGATGTCAGGACCGCGTCCACCATGTCCGCAGTGCTCTTTGAGACCGCCGTGATCTGCTGTCCGGTTTCCTGCCGGATGGTCGAGATGGTGTTGAAGACGGCAATGGACCCGAGGATGACGACCGGAACGAGCGCCATCAGGCAGCCGCCGATCATGAGTTTCGACCGCAATCCACCTTTCCTGAATGAAAATTTTTTCAACATCTTCCTCTCCTTTCTGCTTGAAGTTGATCAGGTTAAACGGTTCGAAACGGATTCGCGCAGCGGAAAGAGCGCGTTTCCGACAACCGGGACCGGCGTGTCGTGCGGACGGCCCCGTTCCGCAAGGGCATTTTTCCCGGATACCAGGGCCGACAGGGCGGCCATGAGTTCCTTGATCGTCTCCGCCTGGGCGTTCAGTTCCCCGCTGACGGCCGCGGACTCTCCGGCATGCGTTGCCGCCCGCTGCGTGACTTTCTCGATCTCGGAGACGGCCTTGTTGATCTGCTGGATGCCCGAGGCCTGCTCTTCCGAGGCGGCGGCAATTTCGTCGATGACCGTTCCGATCTTGAATGCCACCTGCATGTTTTCTTCGAAGGCCTCGCGCGTCTGGTTCATGATCTCGCCGCTTCTCTTGACGACGCCGATGGTGTTGTCGATCAGGCCGGTCGTGTTGCGGGCCGCTTCCGCCGCACGCGTGGCCAGGTTGCGGACCTCGCCGGCCACGACGGCAAAGCCCGCCCCCGCTTCTCCCACCCGGGCCGCCTCAACGGCTGCATTGAGGGCCAGGAGATTCGTCTGGAATGCGATTTCGTCGATGGTTTTGATGATTTTCCCGGTCTCCTCGCTGGACCGGGTGACTTCCCCGATGGCCTCCGCCATGCCCTCCATGTGCCGGCTGACCCGCTCCACGATGACCCGGGCCTCCGACATGTGTGCTTTCGCCAGGCCGGCGTTGTCGGCATTCTTCCGCGTCATGGAGGACATTTCCTCGACGGAGGCGGACGTCTCTTCGACGGAGGCGGCCTGCTCCCCGGCTCCCTCGGCCATGGACCGGCTTGCCGAAGCCACCTGGCCGGACGCGGAGGCGACCCGGTCGGCGCCTTCCGACAGCCCCCGGGCGATGCGCTGGATCGGTCCGGTGATGGAGCGAACCACGAGGAATCCCAGGACGAAGACGATCAGCAGGCTGACAGCGCCGAAGATCGCCACCTTCACGACAATGTCGTAGACCACCTGGTTGTAGCGTGTATCCGGGACGCCGACGTAGAACATGCCCACGACGTCGCCGCTGCCGTTCCGGATCGGTTCGTAGGCCGTCTGGTACCAGGTGCCGACGACGTTGGCCTTGCCCGTGTAGGGCTGGCCTTTCCGGAGGACCGTCTCGACGACGTTGGCTGCCGCTTTCGTTCCCACGGCCCGCGCTCCGGATGCATTTTTGACGGTTGTGGCGATCCGCGTGTCTCCCTGGAAGACGGTCACGGCGTCGTTCGTCATCTCTGCGATCCGGTCGATGGCGGTGAAGTTGTCGTTCATCTGCAGGTCTCCCTTGAAGAGCCTGCCCTCCCGGACGGACCAGTCTCCCGGATGCCGGTCGTTGAACATGGCGTATCCCAAGGCCATGTCCGATTTCAGTTTCTCCTGGGCGGTCAGGATGATTTTTTCGCGAACCGTCATGACGGTAAACAGGATTGCACCGGTGAAGAAAACGGCGAATAGAACGAGTAGAATCAATGTCTTGGTCTGCAAGCGCAGGGTTGAGAACATGGTTGTCTCCTTATCGATCGGACGGAAATACCCGAGCGATCATCGGGTTCGCGCCTTCCGTAGGGTCTGCGGACCGCCGCCTTCAACAGGTCCGGCGGGTCAGCCGTTCACGTCAGGTCTGCTGTTCCGTTGTCTGGTCTACTGCGCGAGTTTCGGGTGGGGAAAGGGTGCGGGATGGATGTACTGCCGAGATCACCAGGTTGTGATGTACCTGAGCATGTATCAGGATATTGATGAAATAGTGGGCCTGCACGCCTGCCAGCATTCCGATGCCCTCCGCTCTCGTGCGATTTCAATAAGGGGCCGGGATTCATCCGGTCCCTTCCTCGATGATGATCGTAACTGCTTTTCGGGACAGCCTGCGGTTACCCGCCGTCTTGGGAGCCGCCCTGGATGGAAAGACTTGTCAATCCTCCATGATATTTATTCTTTGTTGCCTTGGACGGCCGGGCCGCTGCCGGACAGGGATCACCCTTCCCGCCGTCGCAACGGCCGGTGGAGGAAAATCCTGTCCGGAAGAAATCCCACGGCCTTCAGAAGCCGTCGGCCCGAAGGGCGGGCAGGCGAAACGCAGGAAGCAGTGAAACCCTATCCGACTGCTTCGCCTGCCCGCTCCGGCCCCGGATCAGGCCGCCCGCTCCAGAACGGCGATCTCGTCGATGTTCAGAATCTCGTCAATGTCCAGCAGGATCTTGATCCCGCCGCCTGCCTTGGCCATTCCGAGAATATAGTCCGTGTCGAAGCGGCTGCCGAAGTTGGGGGTGTCTTCGATGTCGCCCGCCTTGATGTTCAGGACTTCCGAAACGGAGTCCACGACGATGCCCATATGGATTTTCTTTCCCGCACCGCTGATCTCCACGACAATGATGCAGGTCCGCTCAGTGTAATCCATGGGGTCCATTCCGAACTTCAACCGCAGATCCGCAACGGGAATGACCTTGCCCCGGAGGTTGATGACCCCCTTGACGTACTCTGGTGTCTTGGGGACCGTCGTGATCGGCATCATGCCGATGATCTCCTTGACCTTGAGGATACCGATCCCGTACTCCTCGTCGTGCAGCGTGAAGGTCAGATATTTCCCCTCGCGCTCGACTGTGGATTTTCCCATGAGTTCCATTGCTTCATGTTCATTCTGGCTCATAATTGTTTTACCTCCTGAGTGTGTTTGCTGTCTGAATGTGCTCAAGCTGCTCCGGAGCGTTTGCAGGAAAACGCTCGCCTTGATCCGCCGGCCTCCCGGCCCGGTTGTCAATGGTGTCCAGGCTGGTGCCGAAGAGTGACGTAACCTCTCCGAGGTGCATGCTCATCTGCTGGGCCTGGGCGGCCAGCTCCTCCGCCGCGCTTGCCGATTCCTCCGCGCCGGAAGCGGCCTGCTGGGTCACCTTGTCGAGTTCCGCGATGGCCTGGTTGATCTGCACGATTCCCTGGGCCTGCTCCCCCGAGGCAGCATTGATTTCCTTGATGAGGGCGTTGGTCTTCTTGCCCTCGTCTCCCATGGAATAGAACTGCTCCAGGGTCTTGCTCACGAGAGAGGCCCCCTCCTGGATATGGCCGGACATGGCGCCGATGATCCGTTCCGTGTCCCTGGCCGCTTCCGCCGAACGGGTCGCCAGATTCCGGACCTCTTCGGCGACGACGGCGAAACCGGCGCCGGCCTCCCCGGCCCGGGCCGCCTCGACGGCCGCATTCAGGGCCAGCAGGTTGATCTGAAAGGCGATCTCGTCGCTTGTCTTGATCACCTTGGCGGCCTGATCCCCCGCATCGCCGATCCGCTTCATGCAGGAGTCGGTTTCGCGGAGGGACTTGTGGCAGCTTTTCATGAGCCCGAAGGTCACATCCCCCGATCTGGTCATGCTGGTAGAGTGGTCCGACGTTTTATGGGTCATGGACGACAACTCCTCCAGGGATGCGGACGTCTCCTCGATGGCCGATGCCGCCGTGGAGGTCCCCTCCGCCAGGGCCTGACTGCTGGCGGCCACCTGTACGGAAGCGCTGGAGATCTGGTGTGTGCTTTCGTAAAGGCCCGCCAGGATGCCTGAGAACCGGTTGCTGACGGATCGGATCGTGAACCAGCCGCCCAGCAGGCAGAGCATGACGCCGGCGAGGGTTCCCCCGATCAGAAGGGCGGCCTGAGCTCCCGGACTGAGGTAGTTTTTCAGAAGATTCGCAGATCCGGCATATCCGATTGTCCCCCCGCCGAGAATCAGTGCGGATGAAAAGAGATTGTTCAGCAACATGCTCTGCCGCAGATTCATGGTTCCCTCCTATGTGTTCGTTTCGCTGAGTTCGAAGATCCCCTCCACATCAAGAATCAGCCCGATCTGTCCGTCTCCCAGGATCGCACCGCCGGAGATCCCCCTGAGGTTTTTCATCCCGTCGCCCAGGCTCTTGATCACGACCTCTGTTTTCCCAAGGATCTCGTCGACCATGAGGCACTTGCTGCGGCCTTCGCCCTCCGTGAGGACCATGATCGCCTCCATGGGGTTCTGGATGGAGTCGCTGATGGAGAACAGGTCGTTCAGGCGGACCAGCGGGTAGAGACGGCCCATGGCGTGGATCATCTCTCCCTTGCCGACGGCGTTCGTGTAGGCATCCGAGGCGGGACGAAGCGCCTGCCGGATGGCCGTTGTGGGAAGAATGTACCGTTCCGGCCCCACCTGGACGATCATTCCGTCGATGATGGCCAGTGTCAGGGGGAAACTCGTGACGAATCTCGTTCCCGCTCCCGATCGGCTTTCGATCTCGATCTTGCCCCGGAGTTTTTCCACGGCCTGCTTGACTACATCCATCCCCACACCGCGGCCGGAGACGTCGGTGACTTTCTCCGCTGTGGACAGCCCCGGCAGGAGGATCAGCCGGAACACCTCCTGGTCCGTCAGAATCTCCCCTCCCGAGATGAGGCCGTTCTTCTCGGCTTTCTTGATGATTTTTTCCCGGTTCAGGCCGCGCCCGTCATCGGAGATCTCAATGATGATGTTCCCTCCCCGGTGATAGGCCTTCAGACGGACGAGACCGCGCTCCGGCTTGCCGCTCTGGAGCCGCTCTTCCGGTGCTTCCAGGCCGTGATCGACGGCATTTCGCACCAGATGAACCAGGGGATTGTAGATCTCGTCGACCATGTTGCGGTCGATTTCGGTGTCCTCCCCGTCCAGCTCGATGCCGACGTTTTTCCCGTTGTTCTTCGCCAGATCGCGGATGAGGCGGGACATGCGCTGGAATGTCTGCTTGATGGGAACCATGCGCAGGCTGGTGGATGCCCGCTGGAGCCCCGATGTGATCCTGGAGAACTGGGCCACGTTCTGGGTGAGCGCCCGGTCGGCGCTGAGCGTCCGGCTGATGTTCTGCTGGATCATGGAATGGGTGATGACGAGTTCCCCCACCATGTCGATGATGTCGTCGAGCTTCCGGATGTCGACCCGGATCGTGGCCGTATCGGCGGCCTGCTCAGCCTGCTTGCGGAGCGCCTGGGTGACCTGTTTCGGAGTGGCGATTCCCTCCTCGATCAGGGCCTCGCCGAGCTTCTTTCCCGGTTCGGCCTGCGTCGCCTTGAGACCCGCATCCAGGCCCCTTTCCGTGATGACGCCGTCGGTCTTGAGGATCTCGCCCAGCTTTGCCGGCTTCTGGGCCGGTTCCGCGCGGCCCTCATCAATGGCCTTGATGCGCTCGTAGATGGATGTCGTATCGGCAAACTCCGCCGCTTCAATCCGGCCTTCCAGCTGTTCCTTGATCTGCAGGATCATGGACTTCAAGGCGTCCGAGCCGTCGAGCACGACATCGATGACGGGAGGGGTCACCGTCAACTCGCCGTTGCGGGCCTTGTCCAGAAGGTTTTCCAGGTTGTGGGCCAGATCGCGGATGACGTTCAGATTGAGGAAGCCGGCAACACCCTTGATGGAATGAAACGGCCGGAAGATGACGTTGATGTACTCGCGGTCTTCCGGATTCTGCTCCAGGTTCAGGATGTTGACTTCGATCTCCCCGATGTATTCCAGGGATTCTATGATGAAATCGCGCACCAGCGCCTCGTCCTGAAACACGATGGCCTCCGGCTTTTCCTCCGGGGCGGCGGTTTCCGGCGACGCGGCCGCTTCCTCCGCTCCGCTTTCTCCCAGGGTGACTCCGGTGAGGGCTGTCACGCTCCGGAGAAACGCCGTCTGATCCGGTCCCGGCTGCGCAGGAAGGTCCGCGTCCCGGACCATGCCCTGCAGCAGCTGTAGGCCCGACTCGAGAGCGGCAAAGCCGGCCTTCTTGTCGTCCAGGGAGTCCAGCACCATTCGCTCCAGGAGGAGATTCATGCCGTCGGCAATCGTCCGGAGCGGCGCGAATTCTTCCGAGGCCGCTTCCTGGAGAAGGCCCTCCAGGTGGTTGAGGAACTTACCCGCCGTGGGGATGTCGATTTCCTGTCCTTCCAGGAACAGGAAATCAGAGGCCATTTCATCGATTTTGCCTGCAAGCTTGTCTTTTTCCATGTCTCATACCATTCGGATAATTTCGCCGGCGATGGAGGTCAGGGACATGACCCGGTCCGCTGCGCCGGCTTTGATGGCTTCCTTCGGCATTCCGAAAACAACGCAGGACTTCTCGTCCTGGGCGATGGTCTTCGCCCCTGCCTTCTTCATTTCCAGGAGCCCTTCCGCGCCGTCGCTCCCCATCCCTGTCAGGATGACGCCGACGGCATTGGCGCCGGCGTATCGCGCGGTCGACTTGAAGAGAATGTCCACAGCGGGTCGCTGGTGGTGCACCATCGGGCCCGTCTTGACCTCCACGTAGTACTGGGCGCCGCTGCGCCGGAGGATCATGTGAAAATTGCCCGGCGCGACGAGGGCCGTGCCCGGCACCACGGGATCGTTGTTTTTCGCTTCGCGCACCGTCATCTGGCAGATTCCGTTCAACCGGTCTGCAAAGGCCGCGGTGAAATTGGCGGGCATGTGCTGGACGATCACGACGCCCGGCATGTCCGCGGGAAGCTTCGTCAGGACCGCCTTGATGGCCTCCGTGCCGCCCGTGGAGGCCCCGATGGCGATCACCTTGTTGGTCGTCTCCGTCATGGACCGCTTGACCGTGGTTCTTTCCACGACGGTCTCCTGTTTCTCCTGCGACCGGTCGCGAGACAGGTTGGCGACGGAAGCGGCCCGGATCTTGTCTACCAGCTCGGCCCGGATATCCGCCACGGAGTAGGAGCCGCCCGGCTTGGCCACGACATCCACGGCCCCGACGTCCAGGGCCTCCAGCGACATGGCGCTGCCCTTGGGCGTCAGGGAGCTGACGATGACGGTGGGAACGGGATAGTACTTCATCAGTTTCTTCAGGAAGGTCAGCCCGTCCATCCGGGGCATCTCGATGTCCAGGGTCAGAACGTCCGGCTTGAGCTGGACGATCTTGTCCCGGGCGACGAAGGGATCCGGTGCGGTGCCGACCACCTCGATGTCCGGATAGGTGGACAGCTCCTTTGTGAATACGTTCCGGACGATGGCCGAGTCGTCTACAATGAGCACTTTGATCATGGCTGCGATCCGTCCTTCTCGTTGTTAGAAATCACTGGTTCCCGAGTCGTCCTGGTATGTCCCTTCTTCGGTGAGTCCCAGGATGCGGTACAACTCCGACCGCAGCTCCTCCGGTACAAAGGGTTTCTTGAGAAACCCCCGGGCACCCATGCGCTCCGCCTCTTCGATCCGCTCGCGGTTTCCCTCGGTGGAGACCATGATCACGGGAATCTCCTGGAACAGCTTGTCCCTCTTCAGCTCCTGCAATAGTTCCATTCCGTTCATTTCCGGCATGTTGATGTCGGAGATGATGACGTCCACCCAGTGCCGGGAAAGGATCTCCAGGGCCTGGCGTCCGTTGGCCGCCTCGAAGCATTCCGCTACGGGGATCCCCGACAGGTTGATGACCTTGCGGATGACGGCCCTCATGGAAAGCGAATCGTCGGTGATGAGGATGTTGAAGGACATGTGGTCTCCTTTGTGCGGCGGCCCGCCCTATTTCCTGTAAATGCTGGGCTGCACGTAGTGGAACTGGTGGTCCAGGCCCGTCAGGGTTTCCGAGTGGCCGATAAAGAGGTGGCCGCCGGGCAAAAGGACGTCGTGAAAGCGCCTGACGACCCCGCTCTGGGTTTTCTTGTCGAAATAGATCATCACGTTCCGGCAGAAAATGAGGTCAAACGGATGCGTGAAACGGGGGACCTCCATCAGGTTGAACCGCTCGAAGCTGATCTGCCGGCGGAGTTCCGGCTTGACCCGGAGCTGGCCCTCGGATGCGCCCGTGCCGTACTGAAAGTACCGTTTCATCATCGGCGGAGGGACGCCTTTCACCTTGTCCGCCGGGTACACGCCCTGCATGGCCGTGCGGAGAACACGGGTGGAGATGTCCGTGGCGGTGATTTGAAAAGGCACGGGCCGGTCCCTGAGACCCTCGCTCAAGCACATGGCGACGGAGTAGGGCTCCTCGCCGGTGGAGCAGCCCGCCGTCCAGATCCGGATTGCCTCCGTCCTTCCCTTCTTCTCCTTCTCTCTGGCAAGCTCGGGAAGGAGGGCCGTCAGTTTCTGAAAATGCTTTTCCTCCCGGAAGAAGTACGTGACGTTGGTGGAAATGGAGTCGATCATGGTGATCAGCTCCTCCGTTCCCTCCGCCGTCGTCACATACTTGTAGTAATCCAGGAAGGACTTGAACCCCCCTTCCCGCAGGCGCTTGCCGAGTCTTGCCTTGACCAGGTCCTTCTTGCCCTCGTGCAGGCAGATGCCGCACTGCTCGTAGACGAGACGGCTGATCTTGTCGTACTCGTTATCCTTCAGTTCTGTGGCGGACTGAAAGAGTGTCATCTTAGAAATCCTTGAACTCGCCGTCTTCGAGGGGGATGATGTCCTTGGGTTTCATCCCTTTTGCCGGGGCTGTGCCGGCCGCGGGGGGACGCTTCAGGGTCGGAAGGCGGAGCTTTCGCGCAGGACCTTCCGACAGATGTAGGGCACCGTGCCCGTTGGAGCTGCTGCCGCCGATGACGGAAAGGAGCTCCATGGACACCTGCTTCATCTGCTCAGCCTGGGCGTTCATCTCTTCCGAGGCGGAGGCCGATTCCTCGGCGTTCGCCGCCGTCTGCTGGGTGACCTTGTCCATCTCCGCGACGGCCTTGTTGATCTGGTCGATGCCCTGGGCCTGCTCGCTGGAGGCGGCGGCGATCTCCCCGACCAGCTCCCCGACCTTGGCGGAGTTTACGGCAACCTCGCTGAAGGCCTCGCTTGTTTTCCCCACCAGATCGGACCCTTCCCGGATCTTCTTGACGGTGCCCTCGATCAGGCCCGAAGTGTTCTTCGCGGCCTCGGCGGCCCGCATGGCCAGGTTCCGGACCTCTTCCGCCACGACGGCAAATCCCGCCCCGGCCTCCCCGGCCCGCGCCGCCTCCACGGCCGCGTTCAGGGCCAGGAGGTTGGTCTGGAAGGCGATCTCGTCGATGGTCCGGATGATCTTGGAGGTCTCCTCGCTCGCCGCAGTGATCTCCCGCATGGAGCTGGTCAGATGTTCCATGGAATCGTTGGCCTTCTTCACGACGGTGTTGGCCTGCTTCATGAGGGCGTCCGCCTGGGAGGCGTTGCCGGCGTTCTGTTTCGTCATGGAGGACATCTCTTCCAGGGAGGAGGAGGTCTCTTCCAGGGCCGCCGCCTGCTCGGAGGCTCCCTCCGCCAGGGACTGGCTGGAGGCGGAGACCTCACCCGCCGCTGCGGAAACCTGCTGCGCCGCCTCGCCCAACTGGTCGGCAGAGTGTGTGATGGGACGGCTGATGCTGCGGGCGAAGAAGAGGACGCCCACGACGGTCAGGGCCAGGAAGCCGACGGCGATGACCAGGATGAAGTTCCGGATCATGTGGGCCGCCGCGAGAAACTCCTGCTGATCCTGGGTGAAGCAAACGGACCAGCCGGTGAGCTGAACCGGGGCGAAGCCGGCGATCTTGGCGACGCCGTTGAAGACATACTTCTCCGTGCCGGTGTCTTTCGCGATCATCCGCTGGGAGATTTTTTCCATGCCCTGCATCTTGGTAGCGTTGAGCTCCAGGATGAATTCCTTCTTCGGGTGGGCGATGACGGTACCCACGTGGTCGGTCATATAGGCGTACCCTGTCTTCCCGATCTTGACAGAGACGATCTGCTCGACGAGAAAGTCGATCTTCAGGGCGACCGCCACGATCCCCCGGAACTCGCCGTTGCCTCCCACAATGGGGGCGGCCACGACCGCGACGGGACTCCCCGTCTTCTTGGACTTGATGACGGACCCGACGTTTGCCTTGCCGGCCTTCGCCGCGGCGAAATAGTCCCGTTCGCCGATGTTGATGCCGACATAGGATCCGCCGACGCCGTCCGCGCGGATCGCGCCGGTCGAATCGGTCACGAAGATCGTCTCGTAGTCATGGCCGATCTTCTTCATGGTTGCCGTCAGGCGCTGGGTCGCCCCGTCGATTTTGCCGCTTGTCGCCTCGATTACGTTCACGTCGGCTGCGATCCCGGAGATGAGCTTTATTTCCTCCAGGAGCGCCATGTTGACGAGTCCGCTTACGTTCTTTGCGACGAGCTCGACCTGGTTTTCCGAGATGTCGGTCAATGCCTCGGACGACTTCCAGGCGCTGAACGTGCCGACCACGATCAGCGGGATCAGGACAATCAGGATTCCGCCGGTGATGAGTTTGAAGTTCAAAGACCGCTTCTTCATGAAAAATCGCCTCCTTGCATCTATTTCGGCCCTCGCGGGGTCGTTGCGGGAATTATGCGTCTGGGCAGTCCAAAGCAATTTTAGGGCCATCTTGATTTTGCGATTGTTCCGGACGATCTCGTATCGCCTGCCCGTCGCGTAGCGGGAAAACGACAGGGAATCACGATGCAGCAGGGAAAGCCGGTTCTGCGGTATTGCTGCGATGTGCCACCGTTTCTCCGACGGATCGAAAGACGGGACAGGTGCGAGGGGTAACCGGGAGGGACGAAAAGATAATGATTCCAGCCTTACAAATTGCTTGACAATTCCTGTCATGAAATTGACAATCCGTCAAACCCTTGGAGTCGGAGGAGAAAAACCCATGGCGAAGCGCCACCGGATCCTGATCGCCGAAGATGATGACATGAGCCGCCAGAATCTGAAGGACCTTCTGGAGGAAAGCGGTTACGAGGCCGTCGCCTTCACCGACGGCAAGGAGGCCATGGATGCCTATGTCACCGACCGCTACGACCTGGTCCTGACGGACCTGCGAATGCCCCGCATCGATGGTTTGGAGCTTCTATCCTTCATAAAGGAAATCAATCCGGATGCGCTGGTCATCCTGATTACCGGTTACGGAACGGTGAACACGGCGGTGGACGCCATGAAAATGGGCGCGTTCGATTACATCACCAAGCCCATCCGGGAAGACCGTCTCAAGATCTCCGTCAACCGGGCGCTGTCCTTCCATAAACTGAAGGAAGAAAACGTGGTTCTGAGGGACCACCTGAAAGAGCGATTCGATCTGGGCAAGCTGATCGGCTACAGCGAGACCATGAAGAAAGTCTTCGAGAAGATTCAAAAGGTTTCCACCACCGACAGTACGATCCTGATTCACGGGGAAAGCGGGACGGGGAAGGAGCTGGCCGCCCGGGCGATCCATTTCAACAGCGAACGCAAGGAGGCGCCCCTGGTGCCGGTCAACTGCGGAGCCATTCCCGAAGACCTCCTGGAGAGCGAGCTCTTCGGCCACGAGAAGGGCGCCTTCACGGGGGCCATCCGGACCCGGATGGGACGGTTCGAACTGGCCCAGGGAGGCACGATCTTCCTGGATGAAATCGGCGACATGAGCCAGGCGCTGCAGGTCAAGGTGCTCCGGGTCATCCAGGAAAGGCAGTACGAGCGCATCGGCGGAGTCCGGACCTTCAACGCGGATGTGCGGATCATCGCCGCAACGAACCAGGACCTGGAGGATGCCGTCCGGGAAAAGCGTTTCCGGGAGGACCTCTTTTACCGCATCAACGTGATCCCGATCTACCTGCCGCCCCTCCGGGAACGGGGCTTGGACGTGGCCATCCTGGCGAACTCCTTTCTCAAGAAATTCAACAAGCAGAACAAAAAGACGGTGCCCCGGTTTTCCGCCGAGGCGATCCAGGCCCTCATGGACTACCCCTGGCCGGGCAATGTCCGGGAACTGGAAAACATGGTGGAGATGCTCGTGGTCATGAAGGATTCCGGGGAGATCACCGTCGAGGATCTTCCGGAGAAAATCGCCTCGCGCAAGAGCAGGGTCGAGCAGGTCTACTCTGTCGACTTTCCTGACGAGGGCGTCAATTTTAACGACATGGTGATCCAGTTCGAGAAGGATCTTCTCCTGAAGGCCCTGGAAAAATCGGGGGGAGTCAAGAATCGAGCCGCCAAGCTGCTGAATCTCAATCGGACTACCCTTGTGGAAAAACTGAAACGATTGTAACCACTTCCTGTTTTGTTCCCGAAATGGACCTTCCTTTGTCGTCCGGCGTCGAGGCCTTTTTGAGTGTGGTCTCGAATTTGCATTGCCGCATCCTGAAATGATTCCTCGCTCAGGATGGCAAGGTGGATATCGTCGTCGGCATTTCTGACATCAAGTGCAGCAACCGGAAAGAGGACGTCCTCGTGACCTATGCGCTGGGATCCTGCATCGCCGTGGCCGTCCATGATCCCGTGGCCGGGGTGGCGGGACTGCTTCATTTCATGCTCCCCGATTCCACCCTCGACCAGGCGAAGGCGGGCCAGGCGCCGGCCATGTTCGCCGATACGGGGATCCCCATGCTGTTCAAGTCCTGCTATCAACTGGGCGCCGAGAAGAAGAGAATGACCGTCAAGGTGGCCGGTGGAGCCAGCATTCTGAACGATACGGACTACTTCCGGATCGGGAAGAAAAACATCACGGCCATGAGAAAGATCTTCTGGAGGAACAATGTCCTGATCAATGCGGAAGATACGGGGCTGAATTTCAACCGGACGGTTCGACTCAGCGTGTCCGACGGCAAGTGCCTCGTCAAGGTGTCGAACGGAACTTTGAAGGAAATCTAAATGGTCGAGAAAATACTGCAGTCCATCCGAAAGCTGCCCGCGTTTCCGGCCTCCGTGCAGAAAGTCGCGGATCTGCTGCGGGACGACGACTATTCGACCCAGGATCTGGTGAAGGTCATCCAGTACGATCAGGCCATCACCGCCAACATTATGAAAATGAGCAACTCCGCGTATTTCGGCTCAAGGCAGAAGATCCGGACCATCCATGAAGCCGTGGTCTTCCTGGGGCGGAGACATCTCCAGTCCGCCGTGTTCACCGCCGGCGCGTCCCGTTTTTTCCAGGCGTCCAAGGGCGGCTACGTGGACAAGGGGAAGGCGCTGTGGGAACACTCGGTCGCCGTAGCCGTGATGTCCCAGATCCTCTCCCGGCAGCTGCGCAAGCGCGAGGACCAGGAGCTCTACACAGCGGCCTTGATGCACGACATCGGGAAACTGATCCTGGGGGAATTCGTCCAGGACGCCTTCGAGAAGATCCAGGTCCTGATGGAACGCAGAAGCTGTTCCTTCCTGGAAGCGGAGGAGGAGATCCTGGGAATCAACCATGCGGAGCTGGGAGGAAGGATCGCCGATCAGTGGAATTTTCCGCCGGCGATCCGGGACGGGATTGCGTTCCACCATCGCCCGGACCTCCTCGAGGACGAAAATTCCAATGCCGGCCTGATTTATCTTTCCGATCAGTTCTGCCTGATGGCGGGCATTGACGGAGGACTCGACGGCCTTGCCCACCGGGGCATCGGTTCGGTCATGAAACAGTTCCAGCTCCGGGAGGTCGACCTGGAAAAGAACCTGATCGTCCTTCTCGACGAGCTCGACAAGGCGGCGGACGTCCTGCATCTGGTCAATTGAAAGGGCGGATTCCAGAGGGGAGAGAGTATGAAGAAGCAGGGATACGGAGAAACCGAGCAGCAACTGGTCAAGGCCATCTTCGATGTCTTTGAGAAGATGTATTACCTGTACCTGGAGCCGCTGGAGGGAGAAGAGAGCGCGCCGTCATGGCAGGCCTCGATCGGGTTCACGGGAGTCCTGAACGGACGGTTTGACGCCTGGTTCAGCGGGGAGATCGCCACGGCAATGGTGGAGAACAGCCTGGTCCTGGAAGGGGATGATGTGACGGACGCCCTGAGGGAGGACTGCCTCAAGGAGTGCGTCAACATGATATGTGGCAGTTTTCTCCGGCTGGTCGACTCCGACCGCATTGCGAATCTCACGCTGCCGTCCTGCGGAAGGGCGGATGCGGCACCTGTGCCGGCGGAAGGCGGGGAGGCGGGGGAGATCCATCTCCGGTTCGATGCCGACGGGATGCAGGTCGTGTTCAGGGCAACGATTTCATAAGGTACATAGAAAGGGGCACCCAATATGGACAAGGGATTAAAACTTCTGATTGTTGATGATTTCGCCACCATGAGGAAGGTGATCCGGAACATTCTCAAGCAGATCGGGTATGAGAACGTCGTGGAGGCGGAAGACGGATCAATTGCGCTCCGAGTACTCAAGTCCCAGAAGATCGACCTGATCATCAGCGACTGGAACATGCCCAACATGACCGGCCTGGAACTCCTCAAGGCCGTCCGCGCCGATGAAGAGCTCAAGGCGACACCCTTCCTCATGGTCACGGCCGAGGCGCTGCAGGAAAACGTCGTGGCGGCGGTCAAGGCGGGGGTGAGCAATTACATCGTCAAGCCCTTCACGGCGGAAGCGATGAATGAAAAGCTGCAGAAAATTCTGGGGTAGTGAAGAACGGTTAGGAGAGACCTATGGACGTTCGCTTTATCAATGCATTCCTGGCCGGCACCACGGATGTGCTCCAGATGATGGCTTTCGTGGAGCCGAGGCCGGGGAAGGCCTTCCTGAAGAAAGACAACGCGGCCAAGGGGGATGTCTCCGGCGTCATCGGCCTAACCGGTGCCGCTCGCGGTTCGCTGGCCCTCACGTTCAGCGAATCCTGCATTTTGAAGGTCGTTTCGAACATGCTGGGCGAGGAACAGACCTCCATCAACGGCGATGTCAAAGATGCTGTGGGGGAGCTGACCAACATGGTCTCCGGATCCGCCCGCAAGAAGCTGGAGTCGGAAGGCCTGAGCGTTACGGCAGCCATCCCCACGGTGGTGTCCGGCGGCGGGCATTCCATCCGGCACGTTCTCGGAGGCCCTTCCATCATCATTCCTTTTGAGACGGATTACGGTCCCTTTTTTGTGGATGTCTGCCTGATACTCGCCAACGGTTCCTGAAACGATTCCCCTCAAGGACGGTATCGGATCGATGAACGCGGTGAAACGACAACAAGCGGCGGGAATCCCCCCCCCCGGGGGATCGATCTTCTCCGGAACACCCGGGAAGTTCCCGGTCCGCGCGGCCCACGGCGATGACCTCTCCCGAACGGGACCAGGATAATCGCCGCATGGGTGATTGACCGGATCACCGGTCGTCTCCGGCCGGGCCGAAGGAAAGCGCCGACATCGGAGGAACCGTCATGACGAGCCGGGAAGCGTTCTCGCGTCTCCGCTCTTTTTTTCAGCCCCCCCGCGTAGCGGGAGAGGAGGATGTCCGCCATGCGGCCGTTCTTCTCCATCACCTGACGAACGGCATCCTGCTCCTGTGCCTGCCGGCCGTCCTGATCGTCATCCCCTTTTTCTATGAGCGCAAGGGGACCAGCGCCGTGTTCGTAGCCGTGGTCCTCGTCCTCGTCCTCGTCTGCCGGCATCTCCTGCACCGGGGTGCCGTCCGCAGGGGCGCAGCCCTCCTTCTCTCCTCCCTCTGGATCGTCATATTCCTGGTCATGATCGCCGGGAAGGGTCTCGGGGACGCAAACATCACATTTGTCACCGCACTCATCGTGATGACGGGGCTCCTCCTGGGGCAGCGCGCCGCCCTGGGTGCCACGGCCGCTTCCGTCGCGATGCTCCTGGTCCTGACGCTGCTGGAAACCTGGGGTCTCCTGCCCCTTCGCTTCTTTCCCCAGCCTCCGTTTTCGCAGTGGAGCCAGGCCACCTTCGCCATCCTGGTCACCGTCCTCATGTTGAACGACGCCCTCCGGACCCTGGACCGGTCTCTCCGGACGTCCCGCCGGGAGAGCCGGGAGCGCCTGGCTGCACTCGATTCCCTGCAGGAGAGCCGGGAACTGTTTGTCCGCACGGTGAACACGATTCCCGATGTCGTGATTCGGGTCAACGGGGAGGGGGTGATCGAATACGTGAATGATCATGCGCTGGAGGTCGGAGGCTACCGGCGGGAGGAAATGGTCGGGGCCGATATGCTGTCCTTCCTCGCACCCGACGACCGGGACCGGGCCTTCCTCAACACGATTCGGATGCAGGAGGCCCCTTTGGGCCCGATCGAGTACCAATTCCTTTTGAAGAGTGGCGGGCGGCTCACCGCGGAGGTCAACGGTGACGTCCTCCGCCGCGAGGACGGCTCCCCCTTCGGCGCCGTCTTTGTCTGCCGGGACATCACGGCCCGGAGAAGGGAGGAGGAGCAGCGCCGCATCACGCTGCACAATTCCCAGTCGGGAATCTTTATTGCCACGGACGGACTTCTCCGCTACATAAATCCCAAGGCCGTCTTCCTTTCCGGATACGCGGAGGAAGAGCTCCTGGGAACGTCGAGCATTCGTTACGTCCATCCGAAGGACCGGGAGACGGCGGGCCGGCAGGCCCGGGACATGCTGGCGGGCAGGCGGACCACTCCCTGCGAATACCGGATCCGGACGAAGACAGGCGGTGTCCGGTGGCTCATGGGCACGTTCACCCCGGCCATGTACCAGGGACAGCGGGCCGTTCTCGGCGAAATGATGGATGTCACGGAATTGCGGGACGCCCGGGAAGAGCTCGAACGGGTGCAGGAGCAGCTTCTCCAGGCACAGAAACTGGAGTCGCTGGGGACGCTGGCGGGCGGCATCGCCCACGACTTCAACAACCTGCTCATGGGCATCCAGGGCTATGCATCGCTGATGCTGCTGGAGACGAAGGAGAGCCATCCGCATCACGAAAGACTGAAGGCGATCGAGTCGCAGGTCCGGAGTGGCTCGGATCTGACCCGCCAACTCCTGGGTTTTGCCCGGGGAGGGCGATACGAGGTGAAGCCGACGGATCTCAACGATCTGCTCCGGAAAACGGTACTCCTGTTCGGCCGGACCAGAAAGGAGATCCGCGTATTCGAGAAGTATGCGGGCCGTCCCCTGGCGGTCGAGGCGGACCGGGGGCAGATGGAGCAGGTCTTCCTGAATCTGCTCGTCAATGCCTGGCAGGCGATGCCCGGGGGCGGCGAGCTTTATGTGGAGACGTCCGGCGTGATGCTGAACGAGGAGGACAGCCGGGTCCACCTGGTTGCTCCGGGGCGCTACGTGAAGGCCGTGATCGCGGATACCGGCGTGGGAATGGATGAACGGACGCGACAGCGGATCTTCGATCCGTTTTTCACAACCAAGGAGATGGGACGGGGGACGGGCCTGGGACTGGCCTCCGCTTACGGGATCGTCAAGGGACACGGAGGATTCATCCAGGTGTCGAGTGAGCCCGGCCGAGGGACGACGTTCGGGATTTTCCTGCCGGCGTCGGACCGGGCGCCGGAGGAAGAAGCACAATCCCGAGACGATGCGATGAAGACGGGGTGTGAAACGGTCCTGGTGGTGGATGACGAGACCTTCATTCGCGACGTGACGAAGGAGATGCTGGAAGATCTGGGGTACCGGGTCCTGACGGCGGGGAGTGGCGAGGAGGCGGTTTCCCTGTTCGCTTCCGGGGGCGGAGGAATCGACCTGGTGATCCTGGACATGATCATGCCGGGAATGGGGGGCGGAGAGGTCTATGATGCTCTGCGGGCCATGAATCCGGAGGTTCGTGTGATCCTCTCCAGCGGATACAGCATCGACGGGATGGCACGGGAAATCATGGAGCGCGGCATTCGCGAGTTCCTCCAGAAGCCCTTTCGCATCGAGGATCTCTCCCGGAAGGTCCGCAGCGTCCTGGCGGAGTGAGCCGTCATGAACGGCAGACGGAGGCGGGGTACCCCATGGATGAGCGCCTGAAGCAGGTTGAAGCCTATATCGGCCGCATGCCGAGCCTCTCCACGACAGTCGCGAAGGTCCTGGACATCTGCAACCGGCCGGACACGTCTCCCAACGACCTGAACCGGGTGATTTCACTCGATCCGGTCCTGACGGGAAGGGTGCTCCACCTGATCAATTCCGCATATTATTCCCTTCCCGACGAAGTGACGTCCCTCACCCGGGCCATCATCGTCCTGGGCATCAACACCGTCAAGAACCTGGCCCTGAGCACGGCGATCCTGGAGGCTCTGGGAGGCGGCGGAGGCCGCAAGGCGCTGTCCATGGATGAGTTCTGGACCCACTCCATCGGGGTGGGGGTGATTGCCAAATCCCTGGCGGCCCGGCAGGGCGTTCCCGCGATCCGGCGGGAGGAATACTTCGTGGCGGGTCTGCTCCACGACTTGGGGAAAATCCCCCTGAGCAGCGTGTTTCCGGATGATTACGGTGACGCGGTCGCATTGTTGGAGGACGGGACAGCCGAATCCAGCAGCGAGGCGGAGGAGCGGGTCCTGGGGATGAATCACGGGCGGATCGGCGTCCTGATCGCCGACAAATGGCGACAGGCGGAGTCCATGCGGGAAGTGATGCGCTGCCACCACGATCCCCCGGCCGCGAAGGACGAGTGGCGGCCCATGGTGACGATCGTCCGGCTGGCGGATGACTGCTATCATCTATTCAGGCGCTGCGGAAGCCGGGAACTCTCCGCGGACGATCCCCGGGTCGCCCGCCTGGGGGCGGAGACCGGGATGGACATGCCGGCGGTCGGGGAGCTCCGCGACGCCGTCACGGACGAAATCGAGCGGGCGAAGATATTCCTGAGCATCGCGGGGAAGGCCTGACATGATGAAGATCCGGTTCTGGGGGGTTCGGGGATCCATCCCCTGCCCCGGGCCCGACACCGTCCAATACGGCGGCAACACCCCCTGCATCGAGCTTCGGCTTGAAGGCTCCAGACGGACCGTGATCATCGACGCCGGTTCAGGCATCCGGGAACTGGGCAACCTCATGATGGCCCGCGACCTCCCCGGGGGGCCGATCCGTGCCGACCTCTTTCTCACTCACACCCACTGGGACCACATCATGGGCTTTCCCTTCTTCACGCCCGTCTACGTTCCCGGAACGAGGATCAACATCTACGGGCCCGCGACCTATGAAGCGGAGACGATGCGGGATGTCATGGGCGGGCAGATGGCCTACCGGTACTTCCCGGTCCGCTGGACGGACCTGGCCGCGGAGATCCGGTATTTTGACCTGAAGGAAGAGCATATCGACCTGGGAGAGGGGCTCCGGGTCTCGACCATCTATCTCAACCATCCCGTCCTGAGCCTGGGATACCGGTTCGAGCGGGAGGGCGCGGTTCTCTGCACCGTCTTCGACACGGAGCCGTTCCGGAACATCTTTGCGACGGATCCCGACGATCCCTCCTACAGCGCGGAAATGGCCGCGGAGGGGGAAGCCGTTGCCAGGGAACGGAACCAGCGCCTCGAGGCGTTCTTCCGGGGCGCCGACTGCCTGGTCCATGACGCCCAGTACACCCGGGAGGAGTATGAAAACGGGAAAACCGGCTGGGGGCATTCGCCGATGGAGCACGCCATCGAGGCGGCCGGAAGGGCCGGTGTCGGGAAGCTGGTCCTTTTCCACCATGAGCCGATGCGGACCGATGCCGGGATGAACGCCCTGGCGGCAACACTCTGCCCGGCCGGCACGGGAGGCCGGCCGGAGGTGCTGTTTGCCCGCGAGGGCCTGGAGTTGGATATCGGGTAACGCTCGCGACGTTAAAACGGAAACCGCTGCTGCTGCGATCCTGTCGCCGGGTCCGTGATGCCCTTCCGGAACGGGCACGGGTGGCAGAGCGGGAAAGGAGGCCTGCCGCATGCCGATGGATGTTTTGACGACGCTCCGCTCCTGGCTCCGTCCCCCCGTGTTTCCGGACGACGAGTTCCAGACCCGCGCGGCCGGGGTGCTCGCCACCATGCTGGCGTTCATGCTCGCGCTGGTGCTTTTTTCCCTCCTTGTCGGAGTCCCCTTCATCTACGGTGAGAAACTGGCCAGCGCCGCCACCAGCCTGTTTGCCCTGCTCGTCGTCCTGGGCGGCTACCTGCTGATGCACCGCCGGCGCATCCGCGCGGCCGGCGCGTTCGTGATCGCCGGGCTCTGGATCCACTTCCTCGCGGTCGTCATCCTGGGCAGCGGCATGAAAGACACGAACCTGGTCCAGTTCGTCGTCCTGCCGGCCGTGGCGGGGCTGATCCTGGGCTGGCGGGCGGCCGTCTGGACGATCGCACTGGCCGTCCTGACCTGCCTCACGCTGGCCGTCCTGGAGATCCGGGGAGTCCTGCCGCTGTACTTTTTCCCCCAGCCGCCCCTGGCCCGCTGGATCACCCTCGCCTTCGGCATCGTCCTCCTGGCGGCGACGCTCCGTCAATCCTTCCGGGCGCAGGAGGACCTGCTGCGGTCCGCCCGGGAGCAGCTCTCGGAACGCAAGAAGGCCGAGGAGGCACTGCAGCGGAGGACGGAGCAGGTGTCCGCCGTCACTGCCAGCCTGCCGGGTCTCGTCTATCAGTTCTATGCCCGCCCGAACGGCGAGATGGGGCTTTCTTACCTAAGCGACCGGGCCGCGGAGCTTTTTGGATTATCCAGGGACACGGCGGCATTCTTCGAGGAGTTTTCCTCCCGGGTCCACCCCGACGACCACAAACGATTCGTGGATTCGATTGCGGAGTCGGTCGCAGCCTTTCGCCGATGGGATTTCGAGGGCCGGTACGTGAGAGATTCCGGTGATGTAATGTGGTTCCGGGGCCTGTCCGTGCCGACATGGAGGGGAGATGAGGTCGTCTTCAACGGGATCCTCCTGGATGTGACGGACCGCCGGGCGGCGGAAGAGGCGCTCCGGAGGACCGAGCAACGCTACAGCACGATCCTCGAGGAGATCGAGGAAGGCTACGTCGAGTTCGACATCGGCGGGCATGTCACCTTCTGCAACGAATCCTTCCGGCGGGCCATGGGCTACGGGGAGGAGGAGATCCTCGGCTCCAGCTACAAACAATTCACGGCGGACGAGGACGTGCGCAGGCACATTGCCCGGGCCTATGGCGAGATGTTCCTCACAGGGGCGCCCATCCGGAGATATGAGCTGGACCTTCTCTCCAGGAAGGGGGAGCGTCGCACCGTCGAGCACTCCGCATCGGTTATCCGGGATGCGGACGGTCGTCCCGCGGGTTTCCGGGGCGTTTTCCGCGACATCACGGAACGGGTCCGCGCGGAGGAGCAGTACCGCATCATGGCGAACAACTCCCAGGCGGGGGAGTTTATCGCCATCGGCGGGACGTTCCGGTTCGTAAACCGCCACGTGCTGCAGTACACGGGTCTCTCGGAGAAGGATCTGATCGGGACCTCCACCCGGGAGATCGTGCACCCGGGGGACCGGGACATGGTGAGGACGAAGGCGCGGCGGATGCTGAGAGGGGAACCGGGTCCGCCCTACGAGTACCGGATCGTAAACGGGAGCGGAGAGATCCGCTGGATTCTCGAGTCGGTGACGTCGGTTACCTACCAGGGGCAGGCGGCGGTCCTGGGCAACAACATGGACGTTACGGAGATCCGGGAGGCCCGGGAGAAGCTGGAGCACATGCAGGAGCAGCTGCTGCAGGCACAGAAGCTGGAGTCCCTGGGGACGCTGGCGGGAGGGATTGCCCATGACTTCAACAACCTCCTCATGGGGATCCAGGGGTATGCGTCGCTGATGATGCTGGACCTGGAGGAGGGGCATCCGCACCTTGAGAAGCTGAAGGCGATCGAGTCGCAGGTCCGGAGCGGGTCGGAACTGACGCGCCAGCTCCTGGGGCTTGCGCGCGGCGGACGTTACGAGGTGAAGCCGACGGACCTGAACGAGCTGGTGGCGAAGACAGCCAGAATGTTCGGCCGGACAAAAAAGGAGATCCGGGTCGACGAGAAGTACGATGGATCGCTGTGGAGCGTGGAGGTGGACCGGGGCCAGCTGGAGCAGGTGTTTCTGAACCTGTTCGTGAACGCGTGGCAGGCGATGCCCGGGGGAGGGGACCTGAGCCTGGAGACGTCGAACGTGGAGCTGGATGATGTGTTTTGCCGGATATACGGGATTGGGGCGGGCCGCTACGTGAAGGTGTCCGTATCGGACACGGGGGTCGGGATGGACGAGCGGACGCTGCAGCGGATCTTCGATCCGTTTTTCACGACGAAGGGGATGGGCCGGGGAACGGGCCTGGGACTGGCGTCGGCATACGGCATCCTGAAAGGTCACGGGGGGATCATCACCGTGTCCAGTGAGCCCGGCCGGGGGACGACGTTCGAGGTGTATCTCCCGGCGACGGGGGAGGCTGTCTTGCGGGAAGAGCCGGCACCGTCGGGGATCGAGCGGGGCCGGGGGGTGATTCTGGTGGTGGATGATGAGCCGATGGTCCGGGAGGTGACGCGGGAGATGCTGACGGGGCTGGGATACCAGGTCCTGACAGCGGAGAGCGGTCCGGAGGCTCTGGAGGTTTTCGGATCCCGGGGGTCGGAGATCGACGTGGTGATCCTGGACATGATCATGCCGGGGATGGGCGGCGGCGAGGTGAATGATGCACTGCAGGCGATGCGGCCGGGGGTCCGGGTCCTTCTGTCAAGCGGGTACAGCCTGGAGGGCCAGGCCTCGGAGATCCTGGAGAAGGGGGTCCAGGGGTTTCTCCAGAAGCCGTTCCGCCTGGACGAGCTTTCCCGGAAGATCCGCGAGGTCATCGAAGCCTGAGCACGAAAGAACTCTGGCGGACGATGCTCCTGCGGCAGGAAAGCGGGTATGGCGGGTCCCGCGCTCAGCGGGACGCGGGAGCGGAGCCGCCCTGGGTCGGGCCCTGTGAAGGTGCCGGCGGCGCTTCCGATGTTCCCGTTCCCACCTGGGTGGCCGCCGGGATCGGCACGGTCGCGCCGGGAGGAATGGGCGGTGCCGCCGGGGGCGATGCCGCGGTTCCTTCTCCCTGCAGGACGATCACGCTGATGCGCCGGTTCCGGGGGTCCTTGGGATTCTCCTTGATGTAGAGCTCCTGGTCCGCGTAGCCGACGACCCGGGCGATCTTGCCGGGGTCGACGCCGTCGTTCTCCATTTCCCGACGTGCGGCGGATGCCCGGGCCGTGGAAAGCTCCCAGTTCGTGATCTGGGATCCCCGGAACGGGGCCGAGTCCGTGTGTCCCTCCACGGCGATCCGGTTCGGCAGCTCCCGGAGGTTTTCCGAAACAAGGTTGAGGATCGTCCTGGCCTTGTCGGTCAGGTCCGCACTGCCGCTCTGGAACATCGTGCTGCCCTCCAGGTCGATGATCTGGATGCGAACCCCTCCCTCGATGATGTCCACCTGAACCTGGTCCTTCAGTTGCCCCAGCTTTTCGTCCACGGCTTTCTTGAGCTTCGTTGCCAGGTCCTGGGGGCCCAGGCGGATGGCCTTGTTGGTCAGGGTCAGGACCGCGGCGTTCTTGTCCATGAAAGAGCGGCCACCTGCGGACTCCTCTTTAAATACATTGAAATTCTTGAAATATTCGGAAACGGCAAGCTTCTTGTCGGGCGAAACCATGGTGATCAGCCACAGGAGAAGGAAAAAGGCCATCATGGCCGTGACGAAATCGGCGTAGGCCACCTTCCAGGAGCCGCCGTGATGCTCGGCGTGCTTCTTCTTCTTGATCCTGCGGATGACGATGGGAGCGCGATCTTCCATGCCGGTTTCCTCCGCTGCGGTCAGCGCTTCGCTTTCCGCAGGGCCGCCTCGACATCGAGGAAGCTGGGCTTGTCGTGGGAGGGGATGACCCTCCGTCCGAATTCAATGGCCACCTTCGGCGCCGCCCCGCCGATGAAGGCGATCAGCGCGGCCTTGTAGACCTGGAGGTACTGGATCTCCTCCATGGCCTTGTGCTCCATGTTCCGGCCCATGGGTCCGACAAACCCGTAGCACAGAAGGACGCCGAGAAAGGTTCCCACCAGGGCCGCCCCGATGCTGTGCCCGAGGACCTCCGGCGGGGCGCCGATCTTTCCCATGGTCAGAACGACGCCCAGGACCGCGGCGACAATACCGAGTCCGGGGAGGCCGTCGGCCACGAAGGTCACGGTCTTGGAGGGATTGATCATCTCTTCGAAATGCCCTTCGATTTCCGTGTCCATGAGGGCCTCCAACTCGTGGGGGGCGATGGTCGTGGTCATGACCATCCGGAGCGTGTCCGTCACGAGGCCGATGGCGCGGGGGTTCTTCAGGATCTTGGGATATTTGTTGAACAGGGCGCTCTTTTCCGGCTGGTCCACGTCCGATTCGACGGAGACCAGCCCCTCCTGGCGGATCTTGTAGAAGAGGCCGTTGAGAAGCATCAGGGCCTCCAGGTAGTCCGCGGATCCGAGGGACTTGCCCGTGAAGAGGTCGAGGAACGAAGCCATGATGCTCTTGAGCAGTTTCATGGGCGTCGCGATGATGAGGCCTCCGATGGCCGCCCCGCCGATGATGACGAGCTCCGCGGGCTGGAAGAGGACCGAGAGGTTCCCATGCTCCATGAGGTAGCCGCCGATGACGGCGACCAGTACGACGACGCAACCGATGATGACGATCATGAACTACTCCGCCTGCCTTTTTTCACGGAGGATTTCCCTCTCGCGCTCGAATACGAACCGGACGATCTCGTCGCGGATCTGGTCGTCCATTTTTACGAAGGATGTGGCTATAATATGCCCGCTGGTCTGCCGGTCCACCTTGATGACCTCCCCGTAGGCAAAGAGGGCCGCCGGCTGGTTTACGGTGAGGATCATCTTGATCTCCACCATGTCCCCCGGTTCGAACGGCTCCGCCGAGGAGAAGCTCATGCCGCTTCCGCTGATCTGGACCGCCTTGGATTGGAGGGACTGAAAGCCCTCGGCGTGGATCGTCAGCAGCCGTACAATGCCGTCCAGCTTGTTGTTGAGCATCTTCAGCCATTCATAAAGGATACGGTCTCCGATTTCGGGGACGGGAACGTTCGATCCCGTGAGCAGGGAATCCCCTGCCATACGGCAGCGCACGATGGGACGCTCCTCCGGCAGGATCTTGCGGAAAGACATGGGGATATACGCATACACTCTCGAGAATTCCCTGCGGTTTGCCGATGTTTCCTTTTCCATGGGTGTCATCTCATCCTTTTGTATTCCGTGTTCGTGTGTGGCTCGAACCGACATCGCTTCGACCCGGTTTTAATGCAAAGGAAATGCCAGGAGGACGGCCAGGGTGCAGTCCTCTCATGATGGAATGGTATGCAACTTGCTTTTCCAGGGTCGGGATCCTTGCGGATCTTCATCTTGTCTGCATTCAACCACCCGTCTCCGCAGGCCGGGGACGGATCTTCACGGGAGGGAAAGGTGTCGTTCAGTCTGTTCGGACGAGGGTTCCGGGTGATGGGCAGCTATGCCGGGACGATCCGGAACCAAGGGACCCGGATTGCCGGGGCCCTGAAGAGGGCCTTCCAGGGTTCGCGGGTCAAAAGGATGTCGATGATCCTCTCTCTGGGCGTCATCGTCCTGGCATCGGCCTCCGCCGCCGTCTGGCATTTTGCCATGGGCGGTCCGGCGGACGTTGCCGTCCCCGCTGTGGTCAGCCGGGCCGACTCTACGGCGGCTCCCGCTGCTCCTTCCGTGGCCCCCCCCGCTCCCGCTTCGGAGTCAGAAAAGGCAACGCGTCAAGAGATTGACAAGATGGAGAATGCCTCCGGCGGGGCGGAACGCGGAGTCGCTGCGTCGACGCCGGCGGCCTCCGGAGGCTCAACACCGTCCGCCGTATCCGTCCATCCCCTCGTTCAGCCCGCCCGGGCGGAGTATGACGGCGGCCGCTATGAACGGGCCGCCGGAATGCTGTCGGAGCTGCTGCGTCAAAATAATGTCGACGCAACGGCGCAGGAGCAGGCGAAGCGCCTCCTGGCGGACTGCTCCTTTCATCTGGCGGAAGGAAACAACAAAAAACTGCTGGAGACGGTCGAAGACTACAAGCGGATCCTGGAGGGGCATCCGGATCCCGTCGCCGGAAACGACCGGGCCTATTTCAACCTGGCCCAAGCCTATGAGAAGCTGAAATTCTACTACGAGGCCGCGGCGGCAATGGAAAAGCTGCTGATTCGCTATCCCGATTCCCCTCTGGCCGCGGATGCCCCCCTGTTCATCGGCGAAATGAACATGAAGACGGGGAAACTGGACCTGGCGGCCGCGCGCCTGGAAGACTTCCTGGCCCGCCGTCCGGATCATCCGAAGGCCCGGGAGGCGATCCTGCATCTGGTTGGAATCCACCTTTCCGGGGGGCGGATCGATTCGGCCCTGAAAAGTGCGCAGGCCGCCCTGGCCCGGTGGCCGGACCTGTCGGCCCTGCCCGCGGACGCCCTGCTGAACCTGGGCCTGGCCCACTACTGGTCGAATCAGCATGCCGAGGCCATCCGGATCCTCTCCCTTGCAGCCAGCCTCCATCCGGCAGGCGAGAAAACAGCGGTCACGCTTTATGTCCTGGGATGTACGCTCTACAACGCGGACAGGCCGGCCGCCGCCATGGCGGTGTTCAGCCGGGTCAAGGAGATGAAGCCCGATTCCTGGGAGGGTGTGGAAAGCACGCTCGCCGCGGCGAATATCGGGCTGGCCAGGCCGGACCTGAAGGTCCCGTTCTTCCTGGCCCTGGCCCCGGCATTCCGGGATCCCCTGGAGACGTACAACCAGATCCTGAAGGCGACCACAAATCACGGCCTCATCGAGCGGGTCCGGTTTCAGAGAGCCTACGGCCTGTGGCGGAAAGGGCGTCACCGGGAAGCCTACCGCGAGTTTCAGCATGTGGTGGCGACCTATCCTCTCGGGGCGTTTGCCGCCTCCAGCCGCAACTGGATGATGGCCTCCGTGGAGAAGGTTCTGGATGAGTCTTTCCATGCGGGCGATCACACCATGGCGGCCGCCCTGTATTTCCAGGTCCCCTTCCGGGACCTCCGGCAGGGTCTCAATTTCGATCGCCTCTACAGAATCGGCAAGAGCCTGGCCGCCGTTGGCCTTGACGCGGATGCGAAATCCCTGTGGATGGCCCTCCGCCGGCAGGCGCCGGACGAACGGGCCCGGGATCGGCTGGCGGTTTCCATCGCCAGGCTGAATCTCGAACGGCGGGATACAGCGGAGGCGACGCGCATCCTGCAGGAGATCCGGCAACCCGGGGACGCGGGCCTGCAGAAGGAGCTGGCCGCGCTCCGCGCGGGGGTTGACCGGATCGCCGGACGGAAGAGCGACGCGATCCTGCGGTATGGGGAGGCCCTGAACGTTCACGCCGACCAGGTGGAGGATCCTTTTCTGCACCGGGAGCTGGCCATGCTCCTGGAGGCGGAGGGGCGGATTCCCCAGGCGATCGACCAGTATCGGAAAGCGCTCCAGGGTTTTTCCGCCGACCCGGAGCGGCAGGCGACCCTCCTGGCTGACGGACGCCTCCGGCTGGCGGACTCCTATCTGAAAGAGGGTGCAGCCGAGGAGGGGATGAAGCTCCTGGCGGAGGTCTCGAACACGGCCCCGGATGCGTCACTTCGCCGGTGGTCCTGGTACCGCATGGGTCGGACTTTGGAGAAGCAGGGCAACCTGGCCGGGGCGGACAAGGCGTTTGCCCAGGTGAAAGGCGCGGGAGAGGATGAATTCTGGGGGAAAGTGGCCGACTTTTCGAAGGAGGATGCGCATTGGTCGAGAAAATTCAGGGACGTCATCCGCTGAGCGGACCGGGAACGCCGGATGATCAGCCCGTGCGCCGCTCCCGGGAAGAGGATGAGGCCCTCTGGCGCCGGGAGACCCTCGCGGCGCTCGGGGGGATGGCGGAGGAGGTGGCTCACCAGATCCGGAACCCCCTGGGCTCGATCGAACTGACGACGGCCCTCCTGCTCCGGGACATCGAGGACGAGAAGGTCCGGCTCCGGCTGAAGCGCATCCTGTCCTGCGTGCGCGAGATCGAGGGAAGAATCTCCAGCCTGCTGTCGGCGAGCTGGATCTACGGATTCAGCCTCCGCCCGGTCCGCATCCACGAGGTCCTGGGGGAGATCTTCCAGTCCTCCGAGACGTTCATGGATGGTGACGAGACGTTTCTTGAAATCCGCTACGGCGCGGGAGATCCCCTGATCCGGGGAGACCGCCCGATGCTGAAGCATCTGCTTGTTCAGATGGTTCTGAAGGCGCTCACGGCTTCGACCGCGGGCGGCCGCCTGGTCATCGAGACCTCTTGCCCTGTGGCGCTCTCCCGGGACGGGGAGGCCGCCTGGGCGGCCATCCGTTTCCGCCTCTTCGGGATGGGCGGGGGGAGCCCCTCCCATGCCGGAATCCGGGCGGTCTTCGGGGCGAAAAGCAGCGAACAGGGGATTTTCATGGCCGTGATCCGGAACATCGTTGAGGCCCATCGGGGAATCATCCGCTTTGTCGAGGACGAAGCCTCGGGCCTCTCCATGGTTCTTTATCTACCCTGCATCCAGGAGGCGGCCGGTTCCGGCGGCAACGAATCGGCGTCCCGGTGAAGCGGGGAAATGCAGTGACATGAGGAAAAGGAATGGAAGCAACGCACGTGCTGGTCGTCGATGACGATTCCTCCATGCGGGATGCCCTGTCGGAATCCCTTGAGATATGCGGCTTTGCGGTGGATACGGCGGAGGACGGAGCCGTCGCCCTGAAAATGTTCGCCGAGGGAAAATACGACGTCGTCGTGACGGACATGAGAATGCCCCGGGTCGGGGGGATGGACGTCCTGAGGGAGATCAAGAGGCAGTCCCCCGGCACGCCGGTGATCCTCGCCACGGCTTACGGAACCGTGAACACCGCCGTCGAGGCGATGAAGGAAGGCGCCTCGGAGTTCATCATGAAGCCGTTCACCCTGGACGACCTGGAATTCATCATCCGCAACGTCCTTGCTTCCCATGAAGCGCCCGAAAAAGCGGAAACCGGTCCCGCCCCCGGCCCCGCCGGCCAGGCCGGCATCATCACGGCGGACCCCGCCATCCTGGAGATGCTCCATCTGCTCAAGCGCGTCGCCGACAGCCGCTCCACCGTCCTGATCCAGGGGGAGAGCGGCACGGGCAAGGAGCTCTTCGCCCGCTATGTCTACCTGAACAGCGGCCGCAGCGGGAAGCCCTTCGTGGCCGTCAACTGCGCCGCCATTCCGCAGCAGCTCCTGGAAAGCGAGATGTTCGGGTATGAAAAGGGGGCCTTCACGGGAGCCGTCCAGCGGAAAATCGGAAAATTCGAGTTGGCCCACGGCGGCACCCTCCTCCTGGACGAGATCGGGGAGATGGACGTCAACCTGCAGGCCAAACTGCTCCGGGTCATCCAGGAATCGCAGGTGGACCGCGTCGGCGGCCGGGAGCCCGTTCCCGTCGACGTCCGCATCATCGTCACCACAAACGTGGACCTGAAAAAGGCGGCGGAGGAGTCAAAATTCCGTCGGGATCTATACTGGAGGCTCAGCGTCATCCCCGTCAAAATTCCCGCACTCCGGGAGCGCAAGGATGACGTTCCTCTCCTGGCCTCCCACTTCCTCCGGAAATACAGCCAGGCGAACGGAAGGTCCGTGCCGTCCCTGAGCAGGGAGTCCCTGGACCTCCTGCTGCGGTACGACTGGCCGGGGAACGTGCGGGAGCTGGAAAACGTCATGGAGAGGGCCGTTCTCCTCTGCGAGGACGGGGTTGTCCGTCCGGAACACCTTCACCTGGAAGGGTTCCGGGACGAGCGGCCGCCGTCTCCTCCGCCCTCTGTTGCCGCGGAGTCCCCGGAAGAGGCCCAGGCAACCCCGGCCATGACGCTCCGGGATGCGGAGAAGGCCTTGATATTCAAGACGTTGAAAGAAGTAAACGGAAACCGGACTGCCGCCTCGAAGATCCTGGGAATCAGTGTTCGCACCATGAGGAACAAGCTTCACGAATATGAAGAGGAAGATCGCCGATCCTGACCATGCTGAAAAAAGCAGGAGCGTGGTACGGGGTTTGCAAGACTGTTCCCCAAACGGAGACAGGTGGAGACATGGACGCACTTTTCGGTAAAACAATCGATATGCTATCGAAAATGCTGGATTATCGGTCAAAGCGCCACCAGCTTCTCACGTCCAACGTCGCCAATCTCGATACACCCGACTACCGGTCTTCGGACCTCGAATTCAACCGGGACCTCAGGCAGGCGATGCATTCCGGCGGGGCGATGCCGCTCACGAAGGACCATCCCCGGCACCTGGACGGCCGGACAGGAGGAAAGGACGCCTCCTACTCGGTCCGCAGGGAAGAGGGCCGGGCAAGCCTTGACAGGGAAATGACCCGCCTGGCGGAAAACCAGCTTCAGTACAACATGACGGTCGAGATGCTGGCCCGCAAGTTCCGCGGGATCGGCAATGTCCTGAAGGAGACGAAGTAAGATGGATTTCATGACATCATTTAAAATCTGCGGAGACGCGCTGGCGACACAGCGGGCGCGGATGGACGTCGTGGCCAGCAACCTGGCGAACGCCTCCACCACCAAGACGCCGGAGGGGGGGCCGTACCGCCGCAAGGTCGTGTCCATGTCATCCCAGGAGGTTGGGGGGAGCTTCGAAGACGCGCTGAAAGACTCGGTGCGATCCGTCAAGATCGATGGCATCCGGGAGGATGCGCAGGGATTCCGCAAGGTCTACGATCCCGCTCATCCCGATGCGGACGACAAGGGGGTCGTGACGATGTCGAATGTGCAACCCATCGTCGAGATGGCGGAACTGATCGCGGTGAACCGGTCTTTCGAGGCCACCGTCACCGCTTTTGACGCCGCCAAAAACATGGCCCTGAAGACCCTGGAGATCGGAAAATAATGCCGGGCCTCCATCGTGGGGCCGGACGGAAGCGGCCCGGGGAACCGGGCAGGAGGAGAGACGGTCATGAGTGACATGCGAATCACCGGCGGGGCGGGCATTTCCCCGGCAGGGGCGGGAAAAAGCCAGGGGGCGGCAGGCAAGGGCTTCGGAGATGCCCTGAAGAAGGCCGTACAGGAAATCGATTCGCTCCAGAGGCAGGCCGACCAGGAGATCAACCGTGTCCAGCTTCAGGACAGCGGCAGCATCCATGCCACCATGATCGCCATGGAGAAGGCGGATCTCTCGCTCAGGACCATGATCCAGGTACGCAACAAGGTCCTGGATGCCTACCAGGAAATCATGCGCATGACGGTGTAGGCGGCCGTCACTTCAAGAGAAGAATGCCATTGCTCCGGCAGGGAGACGCCTGCCGCTGACAAAGGGGGAAACAAGGATCCATGCAGCCTTTTTCAGCCATTATCGCCTCCCTTCGACAGACCCTGACGGCCCTCCCGCCGGGACGGCGGCTGGCCCTTCTTGCGACGGGGCTCGCCTCCATCGCCCTCGTCTTCGGACTCGTCTACTGGTCGAACCAGGTGGACTACGGCGTTCTCTATTCGGGTCTCTCCAGCGAGGATGCGGGGGCGGTGGTACAGCGCCTCCAGGAAAAGAAGATTCCCTACAAGCTCTCCCCGTCCGGGGAAACCGTGTCGGCGCCTGCCGACCGCATCCCGGAGTTGAGGATGGAGCTTGCCTCCGCCGGTCTGCCCCGGGGAGGGCACGTGGGGTATGAAATCTTCGATCAGAAATCCCTGGGGGCGACGGAGTTCGAGCAGCAGTTGAATTATCGCCGGGCCATGCAGGGGGAGCTGGCGAGGACGATCAACAGCCTCGACGAGATCCAGCAGAGCCGCGTCCATATCGCCATTCCCAAGGATTCCCTCTTCATCGACCAGCAGAAGAGACCCACGGCCTCGGTGACCCTGAAGCTGAAGTCGGGGCGTTCGCTCCGGCAGAACCAGGTGGACGGAGTGGCCTACCTGGTCGCAAGCAGCGTCGAGGGAATGAGTCCCGACGACGTGCTCGTGGTCGACAGCAAGGGGAACATCCTGTCGCGGGCCCCGGGAGATACGCGGCTGGCCAAGCTGACGACCTCCCAGGTCGAGTACCAGCGAAACGTGGAGAAGGACATGGCCGGCCAGATCCAGAGCATGCTGGAAAACGTGGTGGGCAAGGGAAAGGCCGTCGTCCGCGTGTCGGCGGACCTGGATTTCCGCGTGACCGAGAAGACGGAGGAGACCTACGACCCGGATTCGGCGGTGGTCCGCAGCACCCAGAAGCAGTCTGAGCGGAGCACGGCCGGGGGCGGCGCGGGAAGCGCCACAGCCACCCCGGGAGGCGCCGCGACGGCGGGCTCCGGCTCGGAGAAGGAAAAAACCGACGAAACCGTCAACTATGAAATCAACCGCGTGGTGAACAAGACCGTCCTGCCGGCGGGGGAGATCCGGAAGCTCTCCATCGCCGTCGTGGTGGACGGCGTCTATACGAAGAACGACAAGGGGGAGGAGGCGTTCCAGGAGCGCCCCAAGAAGGACGTCGAGCAGTTGGAAGACCTGGTCCGCAAATCGGCGGGACTCAACACAACCCGGGGAGACCAGGTGACCGTCACGAGCATGCCCTTCAGCCGGGCCGAGGCGGACGGTCCCGGCACGTCGGCCCGATGGCAGGACAGCCTCACCCCGTTTCTGCCTTTTGTGCGCTACATCGTGATCCTCGCCGCGCTCGCCCTGGTGGTTCTTTTCATCGTCCGGCCCTTTCTCCGGGGCCTGCTGTCGGCGATGCCGCCGGCCGCCGTTGGTACGGAGGCCCCTTCTCTGTCCCTGCCCGGCGCTTCCCGGGAGATCCCCGGTGTGAGCAGGGAGGGCGCTGCATCGCTGCCACAGCCTAGACCGGACCTGACGTCGCTTTCCCATGATGCCATGGTGCAGCAGCTCGCCGGGGCGGATGCCAAGAAGTTTGCCGAACTGCTCAGAAACTGGCTGAAATAAAGAAGGAAGCGGACGCTTCATGAGGGAAGGAACAAAATCATGACGGGCGAGGAAAAGGCGGCAATCATGCTCTTGGCCCTGGACGAGGATCTGGCGGCGGAAGTCATTCGCAACCTGCGGCCGTCGGAGATCCGGAGGGTGGGCAAGTACATGAACCGCATCAGCAGCATCCCGGCTGATGTCATCCAGGGCGTCGCCAGGGAGTTCCTCGTCATGGCCCAGGAGGGAGGCGGGACCGTCGTCGTCCAGGAAGGGGTGACGAAGAACATCGTCACCAAGGCGCTTGGCGAGAAGGATGCCCAGGAAATCCTTTCCGACGTCGGAACCGCCCGGAGCAGCGACAATCCCATCATCGACAAGCTCCGGGACATCGATCCGAAGCTGCTCATGGATTTCACGCGGTACGAGCACCCCCAGACGATTGCGCTCATCCTGGCCAACATCAAGCCGGACCAGGCCGCCATGATCCTGGAGAGCTTTACGCCGGAGATGCAGACCGAGGTGGTCCGACGGGTCGCGACCCTCAAGAGCGTTCCCCAGGAATTCATCGAAGAGGTGGCCCGGACGCTGGAGCAGGAGATCGTGACCGGCTCGATGACCGACCAGCTGATCGGCGGCGTCCGGACGGCGTCGGAGATCCTGACCCGGATGAACCGCTCAACGGAGGGGGCCATCCTGACGTCCATCGAGGGACAGGACCCGGAGCTGGCAAGCGAGATCCGCGGCCTCATGTTCACCTTCGAAGACGTCCTGAAGCTGGACGACCGGAGCCTGCAGGAGCTGCTCCGGGAGGTCAGCTCGGAGGAGCTTTCCAAGGCCATGAAGATGGTGGACGAGAGTCTCCGGCAGAAGGTCTACAAGAACATGTCGAAACGCGGCGCCGAGATGCTCCAGGAAGAGATCGAGATGATGCCTCCGGTGCGGGTGTCCGAGGTGGAGGCCAGCCAGCGGAGCATCCTGGATGTCACCAAGCGCCTGGAGACGGAAGGGCGGATCGTGATCCTCCGGGGAGAGGATGCGGATGAGTTCGTCTAAGTCGAAAATCCTCCGGCCCTCGGACGTCCGGATGGTGGAAAGGCCGGCGGGCTTCCCGTCTCCGGGGGGGTATCCCGGGGGTGATGGGGCGTCCGGCGAGGGCGGGAAGGGCTCCAACGGCGAGCGACTCCGGCTGGAGTTCGAGGAGAAGATCGAGCGCTCCGCGGCGGAAAGCTATGAAAAAGGCCTCCGGGAAGGCGTGAAGCGGGGCCGGGATGCCGCACGGGCCGAGGCGCGCCGGCAGCTTGACACGCTTGCCGGGCTCCTGGCGGAGATGGCATCCCTGAAGCGAACGATCATTGAGGATTCGGAGCCGGACATCCTCGAACTGGCCTTCACCGTTGCGGAAAAGGTTCTCAGCCGGGAAGTGGAGCGGCAGCCCGACTCGGTCGTGCATGTCCTGAAGGCGGCGATGAAGAACGTCATGGACCGGGACGGCGTCAAGATCCGCATGCACCCCCAGGATTACCAGCACCTGCTTGATATCCGGGAGGATTTCATGCGCCAGACGGACGGTCTCCGGAACGTCGTCTTCGAGCAGGACGAAGGCGTCAGGCGGGGGGGCGTCTTCATTGAGACGCGTTTCGGCGACGTGGATGCCCGCCTGGACCGCCAGCTTACAGAACTGAAAGCGGAGCTTTTAAAAGGTAGACCCTCCGGGCCGGCGGCGGGGCCGCGCGCGCCGGAACAAAAGGGAGGGGGCTGAATTCGTGAGGCTTGACCTGTCCCGTCTCAGGCAGCGAATGGATTCCATCCAGCCCATCCGGGTCTACGGAAAGATCAGCGAGATCGTCGGCCTGGTCGTGGAGGGACACGGCCCCGCCGTCTCCATCGGCGAGGTCTGCACCATCCATTCCGGTCCGGACCAGGCTGTCCATGCCGAGGTGGTGGGATTCCGGCAGGGGAAGGTCCTTTTGATGCCGCTGGAGGGAATGCAGGGACTCAGCCCCGGCTGCCAGATCCAGTCGCTGGGCCGCAAGGCCTCCGTCTGGGTCGGCAGCAGCCTGCTGGGTCGCGTGATCGACGGCCTGGGCAACCCCATGGACGTGGGGGGGCCCATCGAGGGTACCGACTCCTATCCGCTCTATGCGGACCCCATCAACCCCCTCCTGCGGGGACGGATCCGGGAGCCCATGGATCTGGGCGTCCGGGTTGTCAACGGCCTGTTCACCTGCGGGAAGGGCCAGCGGCTCGGGATCTTCGCCGGATCGGGCGTGGGCAAGAGCGTCCTTCTGGGAATGATCGCCCGGAGCACCGAGGCGGACGTCAACGTAATCGGGCTGATCGGCGAGCGGGGGCGGGAAGTGCGCGAATTCCTGGAGAAGAACCTGGGCCGGGAAGGACTGGAACGGTCCGTCGTCGTGGTGGCGACCTCCGACCGGCATCCCCTGATCCGCATGCGGGCCGCCTCCCTGGCCACATCCATCGCCGAGTATTTCCGGGACCAGGGGAAAAACGTCCTGCTCATGATCGATTCCCTCACCCGGTATGCCATGGCTCAGCGGGAGATCGGGCTTTCGGTGGGCGAGCCGCCCGCCACGAAGGGATACACGCCCTCGGTGTTCAGCATGCTGCCCAAGCTCCTGGAGCGGTGCGGCCCCGTGGAGGGGAAAGGTTGCATCACCGGCCTGTACACGATCCTCGTGGAGGGGGACGATTTCAACGAGCCCGTCTCCGACGCGGCGCGCTCCATCCTGGACGGGCACATCACGCTCACCAGGACCCTGGCGAGCCGCAACCATTATCCCGCGGTGGACGTTCTGCAGAGCATCAGCCGCGTGATGATCGACGTGACGGACGACCAGCATCGCAAGTGTGCCGGGGAGCTGCAGAACATCGTTGCGACCTATCGGAAGGCGGAGGACCTGATCAACATCGGGGCCTACGTGAAGGGCAGCAACCCGGAGATCGACCGCTCCATCGCCATGATCGACCGGGTCAACGCCTACCTGTGCCAGGGAATGGATGAAAAAATCGATTTTGCCCGGGCGCGGCACGAGCTTCTGACCCTGCTGGCAGCCTGACGACATGACGCCGTTTCCGCTCCAGACCGTTCTCGATGTCCGCAAGCGCCAGGAAGAGCGCTCCCTGATGGAATTCGCGGAAGAGGTGCGGCGCCTGAAGGAGGAAAAAGAGCGGCTCGGCGGGCTGGAGAGACAGGTGGGCGAAGCCCTGGGCCGGCTCCGGGAGCTTCAGGAGAAGACGGTCGAGGTCATGGAGATGGAGATGCACCTCGTTCATATCCGGAATTGCCGCCGCCTGGTCCGGGAGCAGCAATCCCTGGTGGAGCAGCAGGAAGACGAGGTGCAGGCAAGGCGGGATCGGCTTGTGGAGGCAATGAGGGAGCGGAAGGTCATGGAAGCCCTTCGGGACCGTCATGACTCCGAGCAGAAGAAGGAAGAGGAGACGCGTGAGCAGGCCGCCATGGATGAGCGGGCCGTCATCGGCTCCCGGAGGAAGAAAACATGAGAAAAGCCTTTTGGATCCTGCAGATCCTCGTGGTTCTTGCCCTGGTCATCAAACTGGCGGCCACGGGCGGCGCCCTGTCGAGCGCCGGGGCGACCGGATCGGAGCGGCCGGTCCTGGCCGGGGCTGGAACCTCGGCGGGACAGGGTGGATCCGCGAACCCGTCCGGGGTCAAGGACGTCCTGGATGATGAACTGCAGCGGGAACGGGACCTTGTCGCGGCACTGGACAAGCGGAAGGCGGAGCTGGACAGGCGCGAGGCGCTGGTGCGTGCCGATGAGGACAGGCTCCTGGCCCTCAAAAAGGAGATCCTGGACAAGATGAACGCCCTGGGCGCCCTGGAGAAGCGGCTGGACGCGCGCCTGGAGGCGGAAAAGAACCAGGATGTGAAGCGGCTCAAGGACCTGGCGAAGGTCTACGACGCGACGGCCCCGGACAAGGCGGGGGCCATGCTCGAGAAACTGGACACGAAGACCGCGGCGGCGATCACGATGTACATGAAGAAGGACAGGGCCGGCCTGGTGCTGAAGCATCTCAACGTCGACAAGGCCGTCCAGATCACGAAGGAAATCACCCATTCGACGCCGACCCAGCCGGAAAAATAGGGTCGTTTGTTCAGCAGTGCAACAGGAGGGGGGCAGGTTGAAACCTGCCCCCCTTTTTCGTTCCTTCGACGGGATGTTTTTGCCTTTCCCAGGGCCGGAAAGTTTTTCCTTCCGGGTGCATCTTGCCAGGAGGCCATATTGTAACATAATGTAATTGCACATGTTTCGTTTGATGTGTGGGATGGCACGGCCGTTGCAATCAGGAGTCGGCAAAGGAAACATGGAACGATGACCCCAGCAGCGACACAGATGATGACATTCCCGATCGGCGAGACTCCCTTCTTCAGGGAAGGATCCATGCCGGCGGGCGCTCCCGTAAAATCTCCGGACGGCTTTACGGCTGTCGGGAAAGACCGGGCCTCGCGTCCGGCCGCATCCATGGAGCCTTCTTTCTCCCGCATTCTCGCCGAGCAGACGGCGGAGCCGAAACAGGCGGCCGATGGAGAAGAAAAGGCCGCGATCACCGGTCACGGCTATGCGGAGCCCGTCGTTCACGAAACGGAAGAAAACACCGGGAAGGCCTCCGACGGGGAAAAGACCGAATCCGTCCCAACGGATGCCCTTGCCCTTCTCCAGGCCCAGCCCGTCATCCCACCCGTTCCGCTCCCCGCCGGGCAGGCGGAGGAAATGGAACCAGGAATCGGGACGACAGGGACGGTTCCCTTCACGGACTCCTCCAATTCTTCCGGACCGGATGCCACCGGGAAAATTTTTCCCGCTCCGCCGGTTGCCGGGGGAATGCCCGCCCCCGTCGAAATGGCAGGTCCCGGGACCATGACGGACGATCAGGCCGCAGCCGCAACCGTGGACCAGAGACCCCTCGACACCCTTTCCGGCCTGACCGGGATGGAGTCGGAGGAGGTCATGGAATCGGCCGCTCAAGGACCCGCGACGAAGAATTCCCATGCCGCCGGGTTGACGGCCCGGTTCTACAGCGACTCCGACCTCCGGCCGGCTGAAGAGAACGTTCCGGCCGCGGGACCCGGAAAAGTTGAAAATCCTTCTGTTCCGAAGCACCACGCCGCCCGGGCGACCGGCCCGGTTGAAGGCGAGGAGGCAACGGAGATGTTCCGCTCCGCCGCGGTTGAAAAGGGCATGGCCCCCGCGGACGCAGATGCGGTCGCCGGGACGAAGGAAATGAATCGGCCCGCGCGGAACGATGCAAAGATGAATGAAGGACAGCCGGCCGGCTCCCCCTCCCGCGTGGCGGGAGACGGGCTGGAGAGCGCTGAATCCGCTGCCGCCCCGGCAGGCCGGCGTACGGCCGGTCCGGTCGGATCCCAGGCGGCTGCAAGCACCGGCGTTGTGAAAGACGGAGTCCGGACGAAGGGCATCTCTTCCTCCGGCCCCTTCGATGTGCGCCGGACGGAATCAGACTCTGCCCAGGCGGCTGCAAAAGGACAGAAAAGCAGGCTGATGGACGCCTCCCAGGCGAAACAGTCCACCCCGGACTCCCCGTCCCCGGTGTTCCGGGAAACGGCGGAGCAGGTTTCACCATCGGGCGTCGAGAAGGCAGTCACCGGTAACTCCGGGGAAGCGCAGGGAGCCCTGGCGGCCGCGAAGCCTCCGTCCTCCTCCGCGGGATCCTTTTCGGAGGCCCTTCGCGATCCGTCCGCGGCTGTCCCGAGACAGGCCCACGAAGCCTGGGCGGCGGCTGCCGAGAAACATGGAACCGACGGGGGACGGGTTCGTATCATTCTCTCGCCGGACCACCTCGGGACTCTGGACATGGACGTGAGGGTCCGGAGGGAAGCCGTGGAGATCATGATGTCGGTCCAGCGGGAGGAGTCGCTTCACACCCTGCGGGGACACGCCTCGGATCTCAAGGCGGCGCTCTCCGACCAGGGACTCCGGGTGGAGTCGCTTTCCCTGCAGACCTCGGGTCGGGACCTCCAGTCGAACGGCGGGTCTTCCGGGGGATACGGCGGGCTCTACGACGGCCGGAACACGAATGAGTCGGGCGGCCATGGGTCAGGGACCGGCCGGCAGCACGGAGAATCCGGAGCCGCGGCTCCTCAGGCCGCCGGGACGGCTTCACGGAAGATCGCCACGGACGGCATCAGCATCTTTGCCTGAACGGATACAAACCATACACGAGAGGGAGACACCATGAGCGTAACGGGCGTTAACGGAACCGGAACCAGCGCATCGACCACGTCGACCACGTCGACGTCGAGCCTGGGGAAGGAGGCGTTCCTCCAGATGCTGGTAGCCCAGCTGAAGTACCAGGATCCCATGAACCCGGCGGACGGAACGGAATTCGCGTCGCAGCTCGCCCAGTTTTCCAGCCTGGAGCAGCTCACCAACCTGAACAAAGGCATCGAGAGCCTGGCCATGGACACCAACAGCCTGCAGGCGGTCAATCTCATCGGAAAGACCGTTGTGACGGACAGCCTGTCGGGGACGGTGACGGCGGTGAGTTTCCAGGACGGCTCCGTTTCCCTGACCCTGGACAATGGAGAAGAAGTGGCCTTCAGCGACGTGACCTCCGTCTCGTAGAAGAAGGACAATTTTCAACCCTATAGAATACCTGAAGGAGGTTTTATCATGTCGAGTTCATTATGGATCGGGGCCACCGGGATGACGGCCGTGGACAAGCAGCTGGACGTCATCGGCAACAACCTGGCCAATTCCAGCACCGTTGGATACAAGTCAAGCGGCACCCAGTTTTCCAGCATGCTGAGCCAGACCCTCTCGGGCGGCTCCGGCAACATGCAGGTCGGCCAGGGGGTGAGCGTGTCGGCGATCTCCACTGATTTCAGCCAGGGGTCCTTCCAGAACACCTCCAGCGTCACCGATATGGCGATCGACGGCGAGGGGCTCTTCATCACCCGGGATACCGACAGCGGCCTGACGTATTATACCCGGAACGGCGCCTTCACCATCGACGAGGACGGCTACCTGGTGAATTCCAACAGCTACCGGGTCCAGGGCAACATGTTCACCAGCGGGGCGGAGATCTACAACCTGGGGGACATCAACCTCGAGGGCATCCAGTCGCAGCCGGTGACGACCACGTCCGTCCAGGTCGGCGCCAACCTCAATGCCCAGGCGGCGACGGGCGACGTCTTCAGCGTCAGCCAGACGGTCTACGGCAACGACGGTGCGGAATACACCATGTCCATCAACTACACGAAGACGGCCAACCCCCGGGAGTGGAGCATTGCCGGCACCCTGGAGGACGTGAACGGAAACATCACCAACGCCGCCGCCATCGCGACGCTGGTCACCTTCAATGCGAGCGGCGTCGTGCAGACGCCCGCTGCGAACGTCGACTTCACCTTTGCCGGCGCGAACATCGGCACCGGCGGGGTCATCAGCTGGGACGTGACGACGGCGGGCGTCGCAAAGCTCACCGGGTACGCCAGCGACTCGGCCGTCTCGAGCGTCAAGGCCAACGGGTACCCGGCGGGCTCCCTCAACAGCATCTCCATCGGGGCGGACGGCGTGATCACAGGGGCCTTCAGCAACGGCCAGACCCAGAAGCTGGCCCGGGTCATGCTGGCGGACTTCGCGAACTACGGCGGCCTGAGCAAGGTCGGCACCTACTTCGTGGAGACCGACAAGTCCGGGGCGCCGCTGATCAACAATCCCGGGGCCGGGAGCCTCGGGAACATCCAGGCGAGCTCCCTGGAGGTGTCCAACACCGACGTGGCCGCCGAGTTCATCAACATGATCACGGCCCAGCGGGCCTACCAGGCCTGCGCCAAGGTCGTCACCACCGCCAACGACCTCCTGACGGTCCTCATGAACATCAAGCAGTAAGAACCATTCTCCCCGGGGCCGGGAACCGCCGGTCCCGGGGAGAATCGATGTCAAGACCTTGACGGTCTGCCGGCCGCAGCCGCCGCCACCGTCATTCCCCGATCCATCCTTTTCTCGATTCCATCGACTTCCCGCCGGATTCCGCCACGGTTTCCCGCCATTGGTACATGGCTTGCTTAAAGTCCTGCATATGACGCCGGGTGCGGCATCAATCGTGGACTTCGGGTAGGCAGCCTGTGGATTTTGCAACCATCATCGGCATTATCGGCGCGTTCGGCCTGGTCATCCTGGCGATGGCCGCCGGCGGCGGGGTTACGTGGTTTCTTGACGGTCCCTCCGCCATGATCGTTCTCGGCGGCACCTTCGGCGCCGCGCTGATCCACTACCGGATGTCGGACATGCTCGGGGTTTTCCGGGTCATGAAGAACGCCTTTTTCCGGCGGAACGCCCGGCCGCCGGAGATGATCCGGCTGATCGTGGAGATGTCGCGCACCGCCAGGCGGGACGGACTCCTGTCCCTGGAGAGCGTGGTTACCCGCCAGCGGGACCCTTTCCTGACGAAGGCGGTCCGCCTGATGGTGGACGGCCTCGAACCGGAGAAGGTCTCCGGCATCCTGGAGACGGAGCTGGACTGGCTGGCGGAGCGGCACCGGAAGGGGGCGGAGATCATGACCAGCATGGGCCAGTTCGCACCGGCCATGGGCATGATGGGGACGCTCATCGGGCTGGTGCAGATGCTCATGAAGATGAACGATCCCTCCGCCATCGGCCCGTCCATGGCGATTGCGCTCGTAACGACGTTTTACGGCCTCATCCTCGCCAACCTGGTCTTCCTGCCCATCGCGGGAAAGCTCCGGACGAGAAGCGGCGAGGAGATGCTGGTGAAGCAGCTGATCATACAAGGCGTTCACGCCATCCAGTCGGGGGACAATCCGCGGATTGTCGAACAGAAGCTGCATGCCTTCATCGCCCCCCGGGAACGGAGATCCCGCTACGATGAGTAGGAACGGACAGAGGCAGTCGAATCCCGCGGAATCACCGGTGGCGGTCTGGCAGGCCTCCTATGCGTCCCTGGCCATGATCCTGGTGGTCTTCTTCGTCATGCTGGTCTCCTATTCCCAGATCTCCGGGCGGTCGGCGGTGCAGATCCGGGCCGCCCTGGGGGGAAAGGTCGACCTCACCGCCGGGACGGACAGACCCGGAATCCCGGCAGCCCCGACGATCACGGGAGAGCAGCGCGCCGCCGAGGCGAAGCTCCTTGCGGAGACGGGGGGCGTCCTGCGGGGCGCCCTGGAAAACGCAAACCTCAGCCGCAGCGCCGTCCTGGAAAGGACCCGCTCGGGATGGAGAATGGTCCTGGACATGGATGTCCTCTTCACGGAGGGGCGGGAGACAATCCGGGAACCGGTGCATCCCTTCCTCCGGGAGGTCGGGAAGGCCGCGGCGAAGGGAAACCTGGCCGTCCGCATCGAGGCATTCGGCTCCGCATCCGGAACCGGCGACGCCTCCACTTCCTGGGCGACGCCCGCCCTGCGGGCCGCAAGCCTGGCCGAGTATCTGGAGAAGGACGGAGTCCGCGTTCCCCTGTCCATCCGGGGGAGCCGGGCGGCGAGGACCGCCGCGGGATCTTCCGCGGATTCCCGGGAAGAGATGGTCGTTGCCCTTGTCCTGCCGGAGGCGGAGAGATGACGGGGACGGGGCGAAGGCAGCCGGAGCGGGATGACTCCGGGAAGCAGGCCAGCTGGATGCTGACGTTCAACGATCTCATGACGCTGCTTCTGACGTTTTTTATCCTGCTCCTGGCGTTCTCGACGCTGCAGCCCCAGAAGGCGTCGCAGGCGGCCGCGTCGGCCGTGACGGCCCTCGGGGCGGAGCGGATGGGCGGAAACGCCCTGGAATGGTTCGTCCGGCCCTATGTGGACCGCGAGATCGAGGCACAAAAATCCCGGAAAGGGGCCACCCGTCCCGGCGACATCGTGCGGGAGCGGCAGGCCGTGGTCGCGTCGGCCCTGGCGGCGCTCCCGGGGGCACGGCTCGATGCCGCAGCCGGGGGATTCACCGTGCACCTGCCCTCACCCGGCCTGCTCGAGGGGGAATCCCTGAAGCCGGGGCCGGCCCTGAAGGCGGTCCTCGACCGGCTGGCGGCCGTGTCGCGGAGCGGCGGCGCGAGGGTGGTCGTGACGGCCGGGGGGGAGATTCGCGGGCCGGGGCAATCCGGCGGGGAACGCCGCAGACAGTCGATTCTCCGGTCCGATGCGGTGGCCCGCTACCTGTATGAAGCGGGAGGAATCCCGATGGAGCGGATCTCCATCGCCTGGGCCGGGACGCCCGGCGGGGAGACGGACCGGCGACCGGACCCGGCCGCCGGGGCAATCCGGCTGGCCGTCGCTTTTCCCGGATAGACGGGCTTTCACGAGGCGGGGCAGGAAAAGGAATAATAAAGAGCGCGTCTGGAGGACTCATGGCAGCGGAAAAGAAACAGGAAGAGAAGGAAGAGAAGAAAGACGGGGAACAGAAGAAATCCTTTCCCGTCAAGGCGATCGTCATCGGTCTCCTGGTGCTGGTTGTACTGGGTGCCGCCGGGGGCGGAGGCTTCTGGTTCTACACCCAGCAGACCGCGAAGAAGGAGGCGGCGCCGAAGCCCGCCGTTGCCGTGATGTGGGCGATGGATCCATTCATCGTCAACCTCATGGACAACAACGGGGAGCGGTATCTGAAGCTGGCCATCCAGCTGGAGATCTCGGATCCCAAGGGGGTAGCCGAGTTGGACCAGATGAAGCCCAAGCTCCGGGACAACGTGCTGGACCTCCTGTCGGCCAAGTCCGTCAAGGAACTGATGGACATGGCAGGCAAGCAGCGCCTGCGGGAGGAGATCGCCATGCGGCTGAATACCTTCCTGACCACGGGGAAGGTGTCCAAGGTCTATTTTACCGAGTTCGTGATTCAGTAGGCAAGCGGAACGGCCAGCCCGGCCGGGAAAGCCCGGGATGAAGCCCGGGACCGATCATGCAGTGCATGTCAAGGCAGAGTGAGCCATGTCGCATATCCTGACCCAGGAAGAGGTGGACGCCCTCCTGAGGGGCATCTCCGGCGGGGAAATCGAGACGGATGTCCAGGTCTCCTTCGATCCCAACGACGCGATTCCCTACGATCTGACCAGCCAGGACCGGATCATCCGCGGCCGGATGCCGACCCTGGAGATGATCAACGAGAAGTTCGCCCGGATGTTCCGGGCGACCATGTCGTCGCTGCTCCGGCGCGTCGCCAGCGTGAGCGCCGTCTCCGTGGACATGATCAAGTTCGGCGAGTTCCTCAAGACCCTGCCCGTTCCCACCAGCCTGCACCTGTTCCGGATGGATCCCCTGCGGGGGAACGCCCTGTGCGTGGTGGAGGCCAAGGTCATCTTCATGCTGGTGGACATCATCTTTGGCGGATCCGGGAAGGATTTCTTCAAGATCGAGGGCCGCGAATTCACCGCCATCGAGAGCAGCGTCATCCGCAAGGTCGTCATCAACGCCCTGGAGGACCTGGAGAAGGCCTGGCGGGCCCTCCTGGACGTCAAGATCGTTTATCAGCGCTCGGAGATCAATCCGCAGTTTGTCCAGATCGTCGCCCCGACCGACGTGGTCGTGGTGATCCAGTTCGAGATCGAAGTGGAATACTCCTCGGGAATCATGACCCTCTGCATTCCGTACTCAACCCTCGAACCCGTGAGGGAGAGGCTGCAGGCGGGCTTCCAGAGTGAACAGCTCGAGGTGGACAAGGGCTGGGTCGATCGGCTCCGGAAAAACATCGCCAAGTCCCAGGCGGAAATCGCCGTGGAGCTGGGAAGCACGGAGATCTCCGCCCGGGACGTCGTGAACATGAAGCCGGGGGACGTCATTCCCCTGGACCAGTATGCCTCCGACGCCATGATGGTGTTCGTGGAGGGCATCCTCAAATACCGGGGTTACCCCGGAATATACAAGGGCAATCAAGCCGTCAGGATTTCCGAGGTGATCCTGGCGAAAGGGGGACAGGAAGATGGAGCAGAAGGAAATTGACGATCTCCTGAAGGGAATCGATCTGGGGGAGGAAGGCGGCGGCGGAGAAGCGGCGAAGCCGGAGGAAGATCTCACCTGGGACGACGTCCAGGAAGAGATGGCCCTCTCGCAGACCAAGAAGCCGCCGGCGGAGGTCAGCGCGGTCAACTTCCAGGAGATCCAGCCCACCGCCCAGCCGGCGATGGACCCGAAAAAGTCCCTCGACCTGGATTTCATCCTCGACATTCCGCTGACGCTGAACGTCGAGCTGGGGAGGAACCGCATGCTCATCAGCGACCTGCTCCAGCTGGGCCAGGGCTCGGTGATCGAGTTGGCCAAGCTCGCCGGGGAACCGATGGACGTCTACGTGAACCAGCGCCTCATCGCCCGGGGGGAAGTGGTCGTGGTGAATGAAAAATTCGGGATCCGGCTGACGGACATCGTCTCTCCGGTGGACCGGATCAACAACCTGCGCTGAGGGATGACCGTGGACTTCAGTTTCTTTTCGGCACTCCTGAAAATGCTCTTCGCCCTGGCGGTCGTACTGGGCCTCCTGATCGGATCCGTCTATTTTCTCAAACGGTTCATGGCGCCCGCAGGCGTGGACCCGGAAGGGCAGTTGATCCGGATCCTGGCGACCCGCTCCCTGGGACCGAAGAGCAGCATCCTGGTGGTGGACATCATGGGCAAGGTTGTGGCGCTGGGCGTCACGGGCTCCCAGATCTCCACGATTACCGACCTGGACGATCCTTCCATTGTCGAGAGGCTTCAGCCCCCGGGGGGAGCCCCGGTGTCGCCCCTTCCGATGTCCCTGGATCGGTACCGCAAGCTCCTGAAATCGTTCACATCGCCCAAGAAAGGCGGCAAGCCATGAGGGGGCGGCGCATCCAGAAGGCCTTGATCCTCCTGGTCCTGCTTGCGATTCCGGCGGCCATCCTGCTCGCGGCGACGCCGGGGGAGGCCCAGACGCTCTCGCTTCCGAATGTCAGCCTCCAGATCGGCGGGACCGCGGATACTCCCGGAAAGACGGCGACGGCCCTGCAGCTTCTTCTCCTGCTGACGGTCCTGTCGCTGGCGCCGGCGATCCTCCTGATGCTCACGTCCTTCACGCGCATCATCGTCGTCCTTTCGCTCCTGCGGAATGCCCTGGGAACGCAGCAGATGCCCCCGAACCAGGTCCTGATCGGTCTCGCCCTGTTCCTGACATTTTTCATCATGGCCCCGGTCTGGCAGAAGGTCAACGCGGAGGCCCTGCAGCCGTACTACCAGGAAGCCATCTCCGGGGAGCAGGCCATGGAGAAGGCGGTCGCACCGGTGAAGGACTTCATGCTGAAACAGACCCGGGAGAAAGACCTGGCGCTGTTTGTGTCCATTTCCAGGGAAAAGCGTCCCGCCAATCCGCAGGAGGTCTCCCTGACGACCCTGATCCCGGCATTCATCATCAGCGAGTTGAAGACGGCCTTCCAGATCGGTTTCATGATCTACCTGCCGTTTTTCGTCATCGACATGGTGATCGCCAGCATCCTCCTGTCCATGGGCATGATGATGCTGCCGCCCATCATGATGAGCCTGCCTTTCAAGCTGCTCCTCTTCGTGCTGGTGGACGGGTGGTACCTGGTTGTGGGATCCCTGGTGCAGAGTTTCCGGTGAAGCATTTCTTTCGGTCACCGGTCCGATCAACGACGAGAGCCGCCTCCCCGGGGAGGCCGGGAAGGAGAGTGAAGGAATCATGACGATCGATTTTGTCGTGGGGATCATGGCGGAGACCGTGAAGGTGACGCTGATGGTGGCGGCGCCGGTCCTCCTGGTCAGCCTGGTGGTGGGTGTCGCCATCAGCCTGTTCCAGGCGCTGACCCAGATCCAGGAGATGACCCTGTCGTTCGTGCCCAAGATCGTCGCCAGCCTGGTCGCCATGGTGGTGGCCCTCCCCTGGATGCTCGGCAGCCTGATCACCTTCACGGAGAAGATCTTCAAGGGAATCCCGCTGTTCATCCGGTAGAGGAGAGCGGCAGGGCCGGGGGCATCCGCCATGAACATCCCGATGGTCACACCCGAGCAGGTCGGGACCTTTCTCTTCGTCTTCCTGCGCCTGAGCGCCATGATCGCGCTCCTGCCCATCTTCGGCGACCGTCCGGTCCTGCTCCGGGTGAGGGCCGGCCTCTCCCTGGTCATCTCCTTTCTGATCTTTCCCTTCGTGGAGACGGCAAACGCGCAGGTCCTGACGGGGAACGTCGTCTCCCTGATCGTGTCCATGGCGGGCGAGGTGCTCATCGGCGTCATCCTGGGATTCGCCGTCCGCTGCGTTTTTGCCGGGATCCAGTATGCCGGGGAGGTGGCGGGCCTCCAGATGGGATTCTTCATTGCCAATGTGCTCGATCCCGTGGAGAGCCGCCAGGTCTCCGTCATCGCCGAGATCCAGTACATGATGGCCCTGGTGGTCTTCCTGGTGCTGGACGGCCACCATGCGCTCCTTCAGGCCGTCAACGAAAGCTTCCGGGTCATTCCCCTGGGGGGGCTTCACGTAACGGGTCCCCTCGTGCAGACGATTTTCGGGTGGACCAGCGGGGTATTCGTCATCGCCCTGAAAATCGGCGCCCCCATCATGGCGGCCCTGATTTTCACCAATGTGGCCCTCGGCATCGTGGCCCGGACGGTCCCGCAGATCAATGTCTTCATCGTGGGGTTTCCCCTGCAGATCGCCGTGGGATTCCTTTTCTTCGGTCTCTCCGTTCCGCTGTTCGTCGCTCTCGTGGGGCGGCTCTTCTCCCGAATTCCGGGGGAGCTGGGGGCGGTTCTACGCCTGATGTAAATTCGCTGATTCGTTGACGCTACCGTCAACCAATCGATAGGAGGCACCGGCCGTGCCGGAGAGAAAGGACGACCAGGAGAGGACCGAGCGCGCAACCCCGCGAAAGCGGGAAGAGGCCCGCAAGAAGGGACAGGTTGCCCGCAGCCGGGAGGTGGTCTCCGCGGCGGTCCTGTCGGCCTGCCTGATTTGCCTGTATTTCCAGGCCTCCGGGACGATGGAGCGCCTGATGAACATGATGCGCTCCGCCTTCCGCCGCAGCATCGCCGTTACGCTCAACACGGACACGGTGCCGGCCCTCTTCACCCAGACCGTCCTGGAGGTGCTGATCCTCCTGGCGCCCCTGTTCCTGACGGTCGTCCTGGCGGGTCTCGCCGCCAACGCCTTCCAGGTGGGTTTCCAGGTCACCGCGGAGAGCGTGACGCCCAAACTGTCCAAGATCAACCCCCTGGAAGGGTTCAAGCGCCTGTTTTCCCTCCAGTCGCTCATGGAGCTGGTGAAAAGCGTCATGAAGTTGGCCATTGTCGGTTTCGTGGCGTACCTGTCCGTGCGGTCGGAGCTGACCCAGATCATTCCCCTGATGGATCAGAGCGCGCCCGATATCGTCCGCTTCATCGGGCGGATGTCCTTCCGGATTCTCGGCACCACCTGCGTCATCCTGGCGTTCCTGGCGGTCCTCGATTACGGCTACCAGCGGTGGGAGCACGAGCGGAACCTCCGCATGTCCCGGCAGGAGCTGAAGGATGAAACCAAGGAAACGGAAGGAGATCCCCTGATCAAGAGCCGGATCCGGAGGATCCAGCAGGAGATGGCCCGCAAGCGGATGATGGCCGCCGTCCCAAAGGCGGACGTGGTCATCACGAACCCAACCCACCTGGCGGTGGCCATCCAGTATGACCCGGAGCGCATGGCCGCACCGACGGTCGTCGCCAAGGGACGGGGCTTTGTGGCGGCGACCATCCGGGAGGTTGCCGAGCGCAGCGGCGTGCCGGTGATCGAAAACAAGCCGGTGGCACAAGTATTGTATAAGATGGTTGACGTAAGCGGGGCCATCCCTGAAAACCTGTACAAAGCCGTCGCCGAGATCCTCGCTTTCGTCTACATGCTCCGCGAGAACGCACGATAAAAGGAAAACGGATTCATGGAAGCAAGAGCCGCTGCAGCCGATTCAGGCGTTCCGATGACCGGGCTCATGAAGAGCTCCAGCGCCGTCCTGGCTTTCGGGGTCGTGGGTATCCTGCTCGTCATGATGGTTCCCCTTCCGACCCTGCTCCTGGACGTCCTGCTGTCCATGAACATCGCCATTTCCCTCATTATTCTCCTTATGTCCCTGTACGTCCTGCGTCCCCTGGACTTTTCCGTGTTCCCCTCCGTCCTCCTGGTGGTGACCCTCCTGCGCCTTTCCCTGAACGTCGCCTCCACGAGGCTCATCCTGCTCCACGGCAGCGAGGGGACCGATGCCGCCGGCCAGGTCATCAAGGCCTTCGGGACCTTCGTCGTGGGGGGGAACTACGTGGTCGGCATGATCGTCTTCTCCGTCCTCGTGCTGATCAACTTCGTGGTCATCACCAAGGGCGCCACGCGCATCGCCGAGGTGGCCGCCCGCTTTACCCTGGATTCCATGCCCGGCAAGCAGATGAGCATCGATGCCGATCTGAACACGGGCCTGATCAACGACAACGAGGCCCGCAGGCGCCGCCGGGATCTGGAGAGCGAGTCGAACTTCTACGGGGCCATGGACGGCGCCAGCAAGTTCGTCCGCGGCGATGCCGTCGCCGGCATCATCATCGTCCTGGTGAACATCGTCGGCGGGCTCATCATCGGCGCGCTCCAGCAGGGCATGCCCATCGCCGATGCGGCCCGGACCTACACGCTGCTCAGCATCGGAGACGGGCTGGTGACACAGGTGCCCGCCCTCATCGTGTCCACCGCGGCGGGCATGCTGGTGACCCGGACGGCCGGAACCACGGAGCTGGGCCAGGAAATGAGGCTGCAGCTCTTCGCCCAGCCAAAGGCGGTCGCCGCGGCGGCGGTCGTGCTCCTGATTTTCGCCCTCATCCCGGGAATGCCGAAGCAGGCGTTTCTGACCATCGCCGTGCTGGTCGGGGTGGCCGCCTGGCAGCTTGCCCGCATCCGGGTCCGGGAGGAAGAAAAAGAAAAGGAAGAGGCCCCGGCGCCTCCCCAGGCGGAGGCAGCACCCCTCCTGGATCCGCTGGACGCCCTCGGACTGGAGGTGGGCTACGGCCTGATCCCCTTCGTCGACGCCTCCCAGGGAGGGGAGCTGCTGCGCCGGATCCGGATGTTCCGCAAGCAGATCGCCCAGGACATGGGATTTGTCGTTCCGTCCATCCATATCCGCGACAACCTGCAGCTCAAGCCCTATGAATACGCGTTCCTGGTGAAGGGGGTCGAGGTGGCCCGCGGGGAGATCCTGGCGGGGCACCAGCTCGCCATCGTCCAGGAAGGCATGAAGGTCCGCGTCAAGGGAATCGAAACGAAGGAACCCGCCTTCGGTCTCCCGGCGGTCTGGGTTCCGGACCGGGAACGGGAGACCCTGCAGGCCCAGGGAGTCGTCGTGGTCGATCCGGCGACGGTCATCACCACGCACCTGACGGAGCTGATCAAGTCCAACGTGGACTCGCTCCTGGGGCGCCAGGAAATCCAGGTGCTCCTGGACAGCCTGGCGGCCTCGGCTCCGCGGCTCGTGGAAGACCTGGTCCCGAAGGTCATCCCCGTGGGGACCCTCCAGAAAGTACTGCAGCGGCTCCTGGGCGAGCGCATTCCGATCCGCGATCTGCAGACGATCCTGGAGACGCTGGCGGATTACGTTCCCCTTACGAAAAACGTCGACGTCCTGACCGGTTATGTTCGGCAGGCCCTGTCGAGGGTGATCACGCGCCTCCACGCGGACGAGCGGGGCGGGCTCCACGTGATCATGATTTCCCCGGAGATCGAGGAGGGCATTCAGCAGACCCTCCAGCACACGGAGTTTGAATCGTTCGCCTCGCCGGATCCCCAGATGGTCCGGAAGATCGTCACGAACATGAAGCGGTTTGTCCCGCTCTTCACGTCCCGCGGACTGCAGCCGATTGTCCTGTGCTCGCCCACCGTCCGCATCCACCTGCGGCGGATCATGGAGCGGTTCGTGCCCAACCTGGTCGTCCTGGCACACAACGAGATCACCCGGGATGCAAAACTGACCTCACTCGGTCTTTTGGAGTTGAGCCATGCAAATGAAACGGTATGAGGTTTCCAGCCTCCAGGAAGCGATGCGCCGGGTCAAGAAAGACCTCGGGCCGGAGGCGATCATCCTGTCCACGAAAACCCTGAGGGATTCGAATCCGCCCCTTCTGGAGGTGGTGGCCGCGCTGGATCGGAAACACGGTGAAGAGCCTCTTCCCGTCGCCCAACGCCAGCCCCCGCCTCCGCCGGCCCCTCCGGCGGGAGAGGCAATGCCCGACTGGGCACGCTCCATCACGGGAGAACTCCGGGAGTTGAAGGGACTGCTTGGGAACGACCGGCCGGATCAGCAGCTCCGGGAGGAGTTGTCGGAAGTCAAGGAAGCCCTCTTCACGCTCTTCGACATGCTCGGGTTCCGGCACGGCGGCGGCGATCCGTCTCCCTACGGGCGCCTGTACCACCGCCTGCTGGCCAACGGGGTCTCCCGGCCGCGTGCCCTCAAGATCGTCGACGGGGTCCGCCAGGAAGGCGGCAGCGGGGAGGAGACCTACGAGGCATCCGTCCGCCGTGCACGGGAAGCGATTCTGCGCTCCATTGCCCGGGAGGAGAACCCCGGCCTGGAGAAGCGGGTGAAAGCTCTTGTCGGGCCGACCGGTGTCGGAAAGACCACGACCCTGGCGAAGCTGGCCGCCCGATTTGCCCTGGAACAGAAGCAGAAGGTCGGGCTGATCACGCTGGACACCTACCGAATCGCCTCGGTGGACCAGCTCCAGACCTATGCGGACATCATGAAGCTTCCCCTGCGGGTGGCCGGGGATGGGGAAGGATTCCGGGAGTCCCTCCGGAGTTTCGATGACCGCGACGTCATCCTCGTGGACACGCCGGGGAGAAATCCCGAAGACACGGAATACCTGAACGAATTGAAGCGTCAGTTCGGCGGGTCGCCCGACCTGGAAGTGAGCCTGCTGTTGACGCCGGCGATGAACAGGGAGGGCCTCCAGGTAACGGCGGACCGTTTCCGTCTCCTGGACTACGATTCGCTCATCCTGACCAAGCTCGATGAATGTCAGCGCTTTGGCGTGGTCTACGACATCCTGGAGCAGGCGGGACGGCCCGTCCGGTATGTGACCTGTGGACAGAACGTGCCGCAGGATATCAAGGAAGTAACCCCGGGATCGCTGGCATCGCTGATTCTCGGGCATTCGATTCATTGACGGGGGATGGTTTGGACCAGGCGGCAACACTCAGACAGGCCATGGAGCGGCGGGAGCGCGGAGGCGTGAAGGTCCCCGGCGGGGGAAAGTCCCACGGCGAGGGCGAGGATACGGAGGTGCGGGACAGGCCCGTCCGCGTCCTGGCTTTCACGAGCGGCAAGGGAGGCGTCGGAAAAACCAACATCGCCGCCAACATCGCCTACATCCTCTCCCAGCGCAACCGGAAGACCATCGTCCTGGACGCGGACATGGGGCTTGCCAACATCGACCTGCTCCTGGGGCTTACGCCCCGGTACAACCTGTACCACGTCCTGAAGGGGGAAAAGACCCTGGCGGAGACGCTGGTGACAGGGCCCGGCGGGATGAAGGTCCTTCCCGCCTCCTCCGGCATTGCGGAGATGACGGATCTTTCGAGAGGGCAGAAGCTGACTCTCCTGGATGCGGTCAATTCGCTGAAGAACAAGCCGGAATTCCTTCTGATCGACACGGCGGCCGGCATTTCGGGAAACGTCACCTATTTCAATTCCTCCGCCCACGAGATCATCATTGTCACCTCCGCAGAGCCGACGGCGCTGACGGATGCCTACGCCCTCATGAAGGTGCTCTACCAGGGATACGACCGGAAGAAGTTCCGTCTCGTCGTCAACATGGTCAACCACCCGACGGAGGCCCGCGAGGCGTACGAGCGGCTGCGGCATGCGACGGACCATTTCCTGACCGTCGCCCTGGACTACCTGGGATTCATCCTCCACGACCCGAGGCTGCCCGAGGCCGTGAAAAAGCAGAAGGCCCTGGCGGAGATCTACCCTTCGTCCCCGGCAAGCCGGTGCCTCCAGGACATTGCCTCGAGGCTGTGCGGAGAGGCGCCCGGAGGGGCGGAGGGGGGAAGCATTCGGTTTTTCAGCAACAGGACCATTCGATCCAGCCGTGAATAGGAACGGGAGAGAAGGACAGATTCTGCAGTATGCGCCCATGGTGAAGCAGGTCGTCAGCCGGCTGACCGCCCGTGTGGTCATGGCGCCGGCGGATCGGGAGGCCCTGATTCAGGCCGGCGTGATCGGCCTGATGGCCGCGCTGGAGAAGTTCGACGAGACAAAAAACGTCCGGTTCGAGACGTACGCGAAGATCCGGATCCGTGGGGCCGTGCTGGACGAGATGCGGGCCGCCGACCGTGTCCCCCGGTCCGTTCGAAGCAAGGATACAAAAATCGAGAAGGCCTTTGCAGCGCTTCAGAGACAGCTTGGCCGCCCCCCCGGCGAGGAGGAGATGGCGGATCACCTGGGCATCCCCCTGGAGGAATACTTCGAGCTCCTCGATGATGCGAAGCTGGTCAAGGTGATCAGCACCGAGGACCTTCCCCCCGATTTCATTGAACGGTACGGATGCGGCAGGCTGCAGGAGGAAATCGACCACGGCGATCCGCTCTCCCTCCTGGAGAGCGAGGAGCTCAAGGAGGGGATCAAGAAGGCCATCGACCGGCTCCCCGAGAAGGAGCGTACGGTCCTGGCCCTGTACTATTACGAGGAACTGAACCTCAAGGAGATCGGACGGGTCCTGAATCTGACGGAGTCAAGGATCTGCCAGATCCATACCCAGGCGGTGCTCCGGCTGCGGGGACTGCTGGGGGAGGTGCGCTGACATGGGTTCGCAGGGAACGGCCATGACCGACGCCCCGGACCGGGGCCTGACCTTCCTGGTGGTGGACGACCAGTATGACGCCCGGAAAAGCATCCGGAAGATGCTTCTTTCCCTCGGACACACCAGCGTGCTGGAGGGCAAGGACGGTGTCGAGGCCTGGCAGCGCCTCCAGTCCGAGCCCGTGGACGTCGCGATCGTGGACCTGTTCATGCCGGGGCTCAGCGGAATCGACCTCCTCCGGCGCGTCCGGAAAGACGAGCGGTTCCGAAGCCTGCCGTTCATCATGGTGACGGGAGATCTGGCGGAAGAGATCGTGGCGGAGGCCGCGGAGACGGATGTGGACGCCTACATCATCAAGCCGTTCGCCGTCCAGACGCTGGAGGAGAAAATCAACGCGGTGCTGGGGAGGCGGACGAATCCGTCCCCGCTGGATGGGCACCTCCAGCTTGCCCAGGCTCTAATCGGGGAAGGGGAATTCAACCGCGCCCTGGGAGAGCTGAAGACGGCCATGGCCATGCAGCCGGACAATCCCCGGGTTTTTCAGACGCTGGGGGAGATGTACGTCTGCCGCGGCATGCTGGAGGACGCGGAGAAGGCCTTCCGGAAGGCGATCCTGTGCGAGCCCCGATTCACCCGGGCCTATGACAGCCTGGCGGACGTATTCGCCCGCAGGGGGGACCGGGAGCAGGAGATCGCCGTCATGCGGAAGGCAACGGCCATCAGTCCGAAGAATGCGAACCGGCAGCTGAATCTCGGCAAGGCCCTCCTGGAGAACGACGCCGTCGAGGAGGCCAGGAAAGCCTTTGCGCAGGCCGTCCGGGTGGCGCCGGCGGATCCGTCCGTCCGCAGGGAGATCGGCGAGACCCTGCTGGCCCGGAACCTGAACAGCGAGGCCGAAGGCATCTTTCGTTCCCTCCTGCAGGAGGACCCGTCGGACGTCCACCTGTACAATCGCCTGGGCATTGCCTTCCGGAAGCAGGGCCGTTTCCGGGAGGCCATCGACCTGTATCGAAAGGCGCTCTGTCTGGATCCCGAGGACGACCATCTCCATTACAACTTGGCCAGGGTCCTGATGGAGGACGGACGCGAGGGCGAGGCGAGGGTGCATGTTCTGAAAGCCCTCGAACTGTATCCGGATTTCATGGAAGCGAAAGACCTGCTGGACTGTCTCGAACAGGGACATGCCGGGGAGCCGCCGGAGCGGGTGATCGACGCCCCGGCCGACCGGGCTGGCGGATAAGGAAGCGCGGGCCGAGGAAGGAGCCGCCATGGCACAGCAAAAGGCCAAACTGGACATTCTGGACATTCCCCTGGACAGCGATTTTGCTCTGGAGACCCCGCCGCCTCCGGATTCCGGAGGGGACCCGAAACCGGAGCCGGCGAAACGGCCCTGGTACAGAAACCGGTGGGTGATCGCGGGAGGTCTCGGCACCGGTCTTCTCGGGATCCTGGCGGCGGCCGTCCTTTTCGTCTGGAACCCGCTGGACCGGGGAAGGCAGCCCGGAACGACGGTTTCCAGTGCGGTCAGGATGCCCGCCGGGGCGTCCGCGGCGGCGTCCCTGGTCGAGGAGTTCTACGTCGACGTGAAGGATGCCTTGGGAGCGCCGAAGCTGGCGGTGGTCAACCTTGCGCTGGATCCGGCGGACCGGAAGGTCCTTCCCGAGATGAACGGACCGGACGTCCGGAAGGCGATCCATGCGATCCTGTCTGCGAAAACGGCGGAAGTGCTGAGAGCGCCCAAGGAAAGGGAAGACCTCCGGAAGGAGATCACCGCCGGCATCAACCAAGTCCTGAAACGCGATGCCGTCAAAACCGTCTGGTTTTCGGATCTCAATGTGTGGTGAGCGGGAAGCGGCCGGCGGCGGAAGAGGGAGCGGGGAAAGCGGACGATGGAATCCAGGAAGGAAACATCCCATACCGCCGATTGGCAGCGCATGATCGTTCATGATATGAAAAGTCCGTTGATGATGGTCGTGGCGAACCTGGATCTGCTTTCCCGATGCCGCCTGCGCGCCCGGGAAGAGGATCTCCTCCGGAGCGCCCTCGAGGGATGCCGGGATCTCCAGCGCATGATCCAGGGGTACCTGCGAATCTCGCGCCTGGGGGAGAGCGGGCCCCCCCTCGAGTTGTCCGTCGTCCGCGTCGGCTCCTTCTTCCGCCGGCTGGAAAGAATGTGGGTGGCCCTGTGCCGGAACAGGGACATCCGCCTCGAGTTCGACCTCGATGAGGCCCCGTCGACGCTGGTCGCAGACGAGCCCCTGTTGGAGAGGGTTCTTTCCAACCTGATGCTGAACGCCGTCGCCCAGGTCGAGCGGGGCGGTCGTATCGGTGTCCGCGTATGGACCGCCTCGACGGGCCGGATCCGCATTTCCGTGATTGACGACGGGGCGGGGATGCCCGGGGCTCTCAAGGCGGCCCTGGTTCGTTGCCTTCCGGGTGAGACGTCCGGCGGTCCTGTGAACGAATCCGGGACCGGGAGGAGCGAGCCCGGGATCGGGCTGGCCTTCTGCCGTCTGGCCTGTGAGCTTCACGGAGGAAAGATCTGGGCGGAAGGGGGGCCGTTACGGGGGACCGTTGTCCACGTGGAACTGCCGGCGGACCTGGTTCCTTCCGGAAGCGGTTTGCTGGATGGACCGGAAGTGTCCAGAAAGAGGGATGGCGATGGAGATGCAAGAGCTTGAGCGTGCCCTGGAAGGGTCCTTCGCGGATACGATGCTGTTCGCCTTTGTGCCGGGGCTTCTTCACAATTTTGCCAATCCGCTCAACGGGATCATGGGGCGGGCGAAGATCCTCGAACGGCGCCTGGAAAACCTGCAGGCGGCCATGGGAAAAGCCGGGGTTCATCTGCCGGGAACGCTGGCGGAGGACTGGTTGAAGATACAGTCCGACGTCCGGCTGCTCAACACCGAATCGGAGCGGTTTGCCGACGTCTTCCAGGATGTGGCCTCCCGTTTCGGGATCCTCTCCCACAAGAAGGAGGAGCGGTTCGATCTGGCGGCCCTGGTGCGCCGGGAGGTTCGTTTCGCGGATCATTACCTGGATTTCAAGCACCGGGTCAAAAAGGTGCTGGACCTGTCCGAAGGGGTTCCTCCGGTGCGGGGTGTCCAGGCCCATTTCGCCATGGCCCTCTGGGCCGTGTTCCGCCATGCGGCGTCCCGCCTTGGATCGCAGGGAGAACAAGAGCTTCACGTGACGGTCGGGAAGGAGAACGATCGGGTTCTGCTTGGAATCCGCCACACCGGAGCGCCCTTCACGGACGAGGAGCGGGAAGACGTCCGGGGAGTCCTGGAGGAGAACCGGATCTCCCGGCTTCAGGACCCCGCCCATGGAGCACTCTGCCTGTCCCTGCTTCTCTTGAGGCATTACGGGGCAGCCGTTTCCGCACAGAGCGGCGGGGAAATCGGAATTTCATTTCCCGCCGGCTGATTGCATGGACATGAGCGATGGATATTCGAAGACCGATTCTTCCGATTCCCGGAGCCGAGGCGGTCGCCCAGGTCCAGTCCCAGGTGCCTGACCGGCAGCGGCACTCCGCCTCCTGGGGGAAGCGGGAGAAAAGAAAGGCCTTTCCCGCCCCGGAGAACGAAGAGCGGGAGGAGACGATGGTCAGCGGGCGGGACGAAGAAGATGCGTCCCCGGAATCGGCTCGAAAAGGACGGGCCATCGAAACGGTGGTGGACGACGGCCATGTTCCGGAGGACGAGCGGATCCAGGGAAGCCGCCTGGACGTGCTTGCCTGACGGAGGATACGGGGGGACAATATGCTGGCAATGACGACAAGGGATTTCCTGCTGCTGCAGCTGGGCATGGATCTGGCCCTGGCTCTCCTCGTTCTCTTCCTCTTCTGGCAGATCCGCCGGGTCGTGGGCCGGAAGCAGGCCCGTCCCGATGAGAAAGAGGTGCAGGCCCTCCGGCAGCTCGTCGAGGACTCCCGCAACGCAACCGATCAATTTCTGGCGGCCGTCCAGGAAAGCAAGACGACGCTCAAGGAGCTGGCCCGGGCCCTGGACGAGCGGGAAAAGCGGATCCGGGAGCTTCTCGCCCTCTACCCGGAGGCGTCGGAACGACAGGAACCGGACACCGCCGCTCCGCCGGCGGGGGATCCGAGGGCCGCACAGATCCTGGCCCTGGCCGCCCGAGGACTCTCGGAGCGCGAGATCGCCCGTCACACCGGCATCCCGGACGGGGAAGTCCACCTCATCCTGAATCTGACCGGGAAGAGGTAAGCCTGGCCGGGGCGTGGCGGACCGATCCCCATGAAACTCATATCCCTCAACGATCCTTCGGTAACTCCCGTATCTCCGGTAAATCGAACCCGGCCGGCCGGCCTTTCCCTGCTCTCGGTCGGCGAGCGGGTGGAGGCGCTGGTTCTCGAAGTCCGCGAGAGGGGCCTGCTGCTTCTGGACATCGGGGGCAACCGGGTCCTGGCGGAGACGAAGCAGACCCTGGGCGAAGGCGCACGGTTTGCCGCCCGGGTCACCCAGAACTCCCCGCAGATCGTGCTCCAGGTTCTGGCGGGCGATGCTCCGGCCGGACAGGAATCCCTCCCGGAGTCTCTCGGTATCTTTCGCAGCCGGCCCGGTCTCCTGGGGGACATGTTCCGGCAGCTGTCCACCCTGGTCGAGTCCCTGGCAGACACCCTTCCAGGAGATATGCCCCCGCAGCTGGCGGCGGCACGGAGCAGCCTGCAGGGTCTCCTTTCCTCGCTTATTTCCCCCGGCTCCGGGAAGCAGTCGTCCGCGGGTGCCGGCGAGGCCCAGGCAGGGCTCCCAGCGCCGGCGGACGGTGACGGGAATCCCGTGGTCCGTCTCCCCGACGGAGGAAATGTTCCGGAAAAAGCAGCCCCGGGAACGCTCCGGGAATCACTGGTGCGCCTGGCCGAGGCGGCCGAGCGGGAGATGGCGGCCATGGATGCCGGCGCTCCCGGTCGGAAAAGCCTGGAGCAGGCGGCATCCACCGCCCGGTCGGCCCTGGAGACCCTCGATGTTCACCGGGATGTCAATATTTTGTCGCGCCGGGAGGGCGGACCGTTTGTGCTTCAGGTCCCCGCGGCGTTTCCCGGCGGGATCCGGGTCCAGGACCTCTTCCTCTATCCCGAGGGCGGACAGGAGGGGGGCGGGGGGGAAGACAAAGAGGCCTTCCGGATGGTCCTCTGCCTCAACATGGAAACCCTCGGGGACATCCTGGTGGATGCCCGGCTGGCCGCGGGGAGGATGAGCGGAACCCTGCGCTGCGGCACGGAAGAGGTCCGGGAGTATCTCCAGTCCGGACTGGACGACCTCCGTGAGCGCCTGGCGGCGTCGGGATTCCCCGACGCGGGGATCGTCTGCCTGACGGACCACGACATTGCCCGGACCATCCTGGACAGAAAGCAGTCCCTGCCCATCTTTCAGAGAGACGCCGTCAATCTGTACGCCTGACGGCCCATGCATGGCGGCGAACCGGACCCGCAAACGGGAGGAGACGGCCGCCGCGAAGGGAACCCATGAACGCGGAACGCCCCGGAGATAAAAAAGAAAAGTCCCCCCTGGCGGCGGCCCTGAAGTACGACGGCAAGCCGGGCTCGGCCCCGCGGGTGACCGCCAAGGGTCGCGGCGAGGTGGCGGAGCGGATCATCGAGACGGCCCGCCTCCACGGAGTCCCGGTTCAGGAAAATTCCGCCCTTGTCCAGTTCCTGTATCGCCTCGACGTTGATGAGGAAATCCCCGTCGAGCTGTATCGGGCCGTCGCGGAGATCCTGGCCTTCGTATACTCCCTGGACGAGCGACGCCGCGCCGGGTTGTAGGGGAGCCCGTCTTTCCATTTCACCCTCCGTTGTTCCTCCCTCCAGGCATGCTCCTTGCTTCATAAATCGGCATCAATCAACGAGGAACATGAACCATGGCACTCGATGTCCGCGACATCGCCGCGGCGGCTGTCCGCAGCATCCGGCAGCTCGATACGGTAACCCAGAACATCGCCCACGCCAACACGCCGGGATTCAAGGCGATCCACCTGAGCTACGAGCTCCAGTCCGACCCGGTCTCCGGGTCGCAGGACCCGGGACTGGAATACAAGCCGTACGGTCGGACGGATTTCTCGCCGGGGACGCTGATGAGGACCGGCGGGGCGCTCGACATCGCCATCGAGGGTGACGGATTCCTGGCGGTGGAGACCCGGCAGGGAACGGCCTACATCCGGGGCGGAAGCTTCCACATCAACCGGAACAACGAGCTGGTCACGTCGACGGGAGAGCGCGTCCTTGGGACTTCGGGTCCCATTACGATCGACGGCCACGATATCCAGATTGGTCAGGACGGGACGATAACCGTCACCGAGACCTCCGGTGACGGGGCAGTGGCCACGAATGTGGGCCAGCTCCGGGTGGTGACCTTCGATCGCCCCCAGAACCTGAAGAAACAGGGAGACAGCCAGTACGTCGATCCGGGAAACGCGGGCATGCAGGTGATGGCGGATCCCCGGGTCGCGGGGCAATCGCTGGAAATGTCCAACGTGAATGCCATCAAGGAAATGGTGAACATGATCGAACTGCAGCGCACGTTCGAAACCTACCAGAAGGTCATCCGGACGATGGCCGACCAGGACAAGCAGGCCACGAACCAGATCGGGAAAGTGGTCTGAAAATAAGGAGGAGCAGATGATTCGCTCGCTATGGATCGCGGCTACCGGCATGCACGCCCAGCAGCTGGAGCAGGATGTAATCGCCAACAACCTGGCCAATGTGAACACGACCGGGTTCAAGAAATCCCGCGTCGACTTCCAGGACCTGATGTACCAGGTGTCTTCCCAGTCGGGATCGGAGACCTCGACGGGGGTCCAGCTGCCTGCGGGCATCCAGGTCGGACTGGGCGTCAAGGCCGTCTCGGTGGCCAAGAACTTCAGCCAGGGCGACTACCAGCAGACGGGCAATTCCTTCGACTGGGCCATCGAGGGGAGCGGCTTTTACCAGCTGGACAACAACGGCACCACGGTCTACACGCGGGCCGGGAACTTCAAGCTCGACAAAGATGGATACCTCTGCAATCCCGAGGGATTGAGGCTGGTGCCCAACGTACAGGTGCCGTCGACCGCCGTCAGCTTCACCATCGACAGTGGCGGGACGTGGTCCTATTCCGACAGCACCGGGGCCTCGACGACGGGCGGACGGATCACCCTGGCGCGCTTCATCAATCCCGCGGGCCTCACCAGCATGGGCCGCAACCTCTTCACCACCTCCAACAGCTCGGGCGATGCCATTGTCAGCAATCCCGGCGAAGAGGGGTGCGGAACGATTACGCAGACGTACCTGGAACAGTCGAACGTCAACGTCATCGACGAGATGGTAAAGATGATCGCCGGCCAGCGGGCCTATGAAATCAACTCCAAGGCCATCCAGACGGCGGACGACATGCTGCAGGTGGCCAACAACATCAAGCAGTAGGGTGTTCCATGAACCGTGCAATGCGATTTTCCATGGTCTTCGTCGCGGCGATTGCTGTTCTTCTGTGCTCGTCTCCTCTTCTGGCGGCCGGAAAGACGGTCAAGATCGGGGCGGCACAGATCCAGGACGACGTCCAGCGGGCCGCGGCAAGCCAGAGTGCCTGGCCCCGGGGGACGGTTCGCATCATCTTTACCAGTCCCGTCCAGGAGATGGAGGCAAAGGGGGAAAAAATTTCCCGGGAAGTCATTCCCGTACGGGGAAATCCCTTCCTCGGCCATGGGCAGTATGCCGTCCGGATCTATGACAACGGTGTTTTCCTGGCGGAGCAGAGGGTCTCGGTCCTGGTCGAGGTCCAGCGGGACGTCGTCCTGAGCACCCGTTCGCTCGGCCGCAACACCCGGCTCGACGGCGGGGACATCCAGGTGGTGAAGCGATGGGTCCGGCGCATCCCGGCCCAGGCGGTAACGGACACCGAGAGTGTCGTCGGCAAGATGCTCCGGGTCAATGTGGCTCCGAACACGGAACTGACCCACTCGATGCTTCGCGAGTTTCCCGTCGTCCGGAAGGGAGCACCCGTGCGGATCATCTATGAAAGCGGTCCGCTCTCCATCGCCACCCTCGGCGTGAGCGAGGAGGACGGACAGGACGGGAGCATGGTCCGGGTGAGGAATACCTCCTCCCGGAAGATCCTTCATGCCCGGGTGGTCGGGGATGCAACGGTTCAACTCGTATTTTAGGAGGTTCGCCATGCGGTTTCTTCCGGGACGCCGGACGACGGGATGCCTGCTGGCCTGCGTTCTGTTCGGCATGACGCTGACGGGCTGTTCGCTCATCACCAAGCCGGACGCGATCCTGTCGGAACCCATTCCGACGCCGGTTCACAGGGCGACGCCGCCCCCGGTGCCGGCCGAGCCCGGGTCGATCTGGCCCGGTGCCAACAGCTACAACATGCTTTTCACGGACAAAAAGGCCGGTTACGTGAATGACATCGTGACCATCATCGTGGAAGAATCCGCCGCCGGTGTCAACAAGGGGACGATCAACACCTCCCGGGACGGCAAGACGGAGATGGGCGTCAGCGCCCTCCTGGGGATCGAGTCCTCCATTCTCCAGCGGAATGCGAACATGGGGGAAGCCATCTCCGTCGGCGGAACGAGCTCCAACACGATGAAGGGAACCGGGGACACGAGCCGCGGGGGGACCCTCCAGGCGCGGATTACGGCCCGCGTCATCAAGGTCTTCGAAAACGGCAACCTTTACATTGAAGGGAGAAGGATGCTGACGGTCAACGCGGAGGACCAGTACCTGGTGCTGAGCGGTATCATCCGGCCCGAGGACATCACGTCGGACAACACCATCTCCTCAAGATACATCGCCGATGCGAAGATCGTCTACACGGGACGCGGCGTCGTGGACGAGAAGATGCGTCCCGGCTGGCTGAGCCGGGCCCTGGATTACGTCTGGCCCTTCTGACAGGAGAAAGACGATGCTGGATCGTAGGAGAACATGGAAATGGGTCGGGGCTCTCGTCCTGCTGGTGCTTCTTGTTGCACCGGCGGCGGCATCGGCCGCCCGCCTCAAGGACATCGCGGCGATCGGCGGTGTGAGGGAGAACCAGCTCTTTGGGTACGGGCTGGTGGTCGGCCTCATGGGAACGGGAGACGACGTGAAGAACGGCTTCACCCGCGACACCATCGCCAACCTGCTGAGCCGCCAGGGGCTGGCCATGCGGGACAAGTCGTCCACCCTGAAGGCCAAGAATGTCGCCGCCGTCATGGTGACGGCCAATCTGCCCCGGTTCGCCAAGGTGGGAAGCCGGATGGACGTGACGGTCTCCTCGATGGGCGACGCCACCAGCCTGCAGGGCGGGACCCTGCTGATGACCCCCCTGAAGGGGGCCGACGGCGAGGTGTACGGCGTGGCCCAGGGGGCTGTGGCCATCGGCGGATTCAGCGCGTCGGGGGCGGGCGCCTCCGCCGTGAAGAACCAGACGAACGTGGGAATCATCACGAACGGCGCTTCTGTGGAGAAAGAGGTCCGCTTCGATTTCGCGCACTCGAAAATGATGACCGTGAACCTGTACCAGCCCGATTTCACGACGGTCAGCCGTGTCGCGGCGGCCCTGAACAAGGCCGTCGGAGGGATCGACGCGAGGCTCAAGGATGCCTCCACCGTCGTGATCAGCGTTCCGGCGTCGTTCAGCGGCAACGTCGTGGCGCTGGCCACGGCCATCGAGAACATCGAGGTGAACGTCGATATGCCGGCGGTAGTGGTCCTGAACGAGAAGACCGGTACCGTCGTCATGGGTGAAAACGTGCGGATCTCCACGGTGGCGGTGGCCCACGGCAACCTGAGTATCCAGATCAAGGAAACCCCGGTCATCTCGCAGCCGCTCCCGTTCGCGCCGCAGCCCGGGCAGGGAACCCGGCCGATCGTGAACCCGAGGGACGGGACAATCGTTGCACCGGGCGGGCAGACCGTCGTGGCGAAGGACACAACGATCGGCGTGACCGAGGAGAAGAACCAGCTGATGCTGCTGCCGAAGGCCGTCACCATCCAGGAGATGGTCCAGGCCCTCAACGCCATCGGCGTCACGCCGCGGGACCTGATCACCATTCTCCAGGCCATCAAGGCGGCCGGGGCGCTCCAGGCGGAGTTGAAGCTCATCTGATTGATAGAAGGAAACGGGACCATGGACAAGACAGCGGGTGTACCCATCCGGCCCGCCGGAAATGCGGCGGCGAAATCCGGCACCGCGGCGACGGATGCGGCGGCGGCCGCGCGCGACAAGAAGCTGCGCAAGGCCTGTGCGGATTTTGAGGCCGTCATGGCGTACCAGATGCTCAAAACCATGCGCAACACCGTTCCCGCGCTGAGTCCACTCAGCAGGTTCCCGGGAAAAGACACCTATGATATGATGATGGACCAGAAGGTGGCCGAGGAACTCTCCCGCCGGGGAAGCGGACTTGGAATCCAGGATCTCCTCTACCGGCAGCTCAAGGGAAGATTCTCTCCCTGAGGGGGGGAATTTTTTTCCTAAAGTTGCGGCGCCCTTCTGCCGATAAGATAGACAAAATGAAGATCAGGGGCATCCCATGAAGATCAGCGACACGAACATGCAGACCACGCAGGGCATTTCTTCCTATGCGCGTGGCGAAACCGCCCGGCCCAACGCGGAGAAGCCGGCCGAGGGCGGAGTGGCGGTTCCCCAGGAGCGAATCGATCTTTCCGGAAAGGCCAGAGAGGTTCAGCAGTTGCAGAAGGCGGTCACCGAGGCGCCGGAGATTCGCGAGGACCGGGTGAACGAACTGAAATCCCGGATACAAAATGGTACGTATCATGTCTCAGCGGAGGACATCGCCTCCAAAATCGTTGGCGATACCCTGACGGACCTGATCCGCTGAGGAAAATTTTTCCCTGAAACAACCCCCCAACGCCTCCCGAGGTCACAAGTTACATGGTCTTGGGAGGCGCCTACCTTTCCGGGTGCCGATTGGATCGAGCTTTCCATTCCGGCCGCCCCTTTCGATCTTCCTGGTACGCCCCTTGCTATAGGCTGAATAGACCCCGGCGATCCGGATGACCGCCGGGAGAAACAAGAAGACGAACAGAGGGGGTCGATGGAGCAATGAACGGTCTTTCCCTTGACGATGCCGGGCAGCGGAAGCGTTTCCTGGAGGTTCTCCCCCTGCTGATCGCCAATCTGCGGGACGAGCTGCGAAGGATCGAGGCCCTGCATGCCTGCCTGCTCCGGGAAAGGGAGATCCTCTGCGGCGGATCCCCCCAGGTCCTGGCGCAGAGCAACAGCGACAAGGAACAGGCTCTCCTGGACCTGGAGGCGACCCGCTCCCTCCGCTCGCCCCTCCTGACGGAATTGTCCGATCTTTCTGGCATTCCGTCGGATCAGATGTCCGTCCGGATGCTGGCCTCCCTGGCGCCGCCACTGGCCCGGCGGGAGCTGACCACCCTTGGGCAGGCGCTCCGGAAACTGGCAGAAGCAATCCGGACGCTCAATGATCGCAACCGCGGACTCATCGAAAACTCGCGCCAGCACGTAAAAAGCTGGCTCACATTTCTTCTCGGCGCGGCCACTACCGCTCCCTGTTATGCAAATTCTGGGGACATCCCCCAGGCGGGGATCAAAGGGCGGTTCTTCCGCACGGAGGGTTGATCGATGGCAATCAGTTCCCTGCTGAACATTTCCCGGGATGCCCTGATGACCTACCAGGGGGCCATCTCCGTTACCGGCTCCAACATCGCGAACGTCAACAACGCTGACTATACCGTCCAGCGGGCGACCATCTCGGCGCGCACCCAGCTTTCGTCCTTTCAGGCAGGGACCGGGGTCGATCTCACCAGCGTGACCCGGGTCTACGACCAATACATCGGGAACCGGATCATCGACGAGACTTCGAACAGCGGATACTGGGACACCCGGAGCGGGATCCTCGGTCAAGTGGAGGTCCTCTACGACGAGACGGACACCGCGGGACTCACGAAGGACCTGGAGGCCTTCTGGGATTCCTGGTCCGACCTGGCTCAGAACCCGACGGGGCTCGTGGAGCAGAATGCCGTGGTTGCGGCGTCGGACAACCTGGCCTCGAACATCCGGGACAAGTACCAGTCCCTCCAGACCATCCTGGCGGGCGTGAATGAAAGCATTGCCGGGACGGTGAACTCAATCAATTCCCTGGCGGCCGACATCGCCGAGCTGAACCGGAGCATTGTCTCCGCATCCAACAGCGGCGCCGGGGTGAACGAGTTGATCGACAAGCGGGACGCCGCGATCCGGTCCCTGTCGGAATTGATCCCGGTCCAGACCGTCGCGGATGAATCCGGTTCCGTCAGCGTCTTTCTGGCAAACGGTCAGATGCTGGTGAGCGGCATTTCGTCCCGGGAACTCGAAGTCGGCGCCACCGGGGACGTGACCTTCAAAGGCAACACCACGCCGTTGGACAGCCTGATCACGGGCGGCAAGCTGGGGGCACTTCTTGAGCTTCGAGACGAAACGCTGCCTGGGTATATGAACAGCCTGGATACCCTGGCCGCCGCCGTCATCACCGAGGTAAACACGCTCCACGGCAGCGGTGTGGACCAGACCGGCGCGGCCGTCACGGGACGGCTCTTCTTTGCCAGCACCCCCGTCGGATCCTCGGCGGCCTTCACCATGTCGGTGGCGAGCGGCATTCTCAGCGACCCCACGACCATTGTGGCCTCCCAGACGGTCGCGGGGGACGGGGCGGTGGCAAGCGCCATCACGGCCCTCCAGAACCAGGGTATCGTCACGAGCGGCACCCAGCAGGTGACAACCTCCGAATACTGGGCCTCCTCCGTATCGACGGTAGCGAAGGATATCTCGCTCGCTGGACAGAAGGCAGAGCAGTCGGCCGCCGTCATGACCCAGCTCGAAAGCCAGCGGGCGAACGTGTCCGGCGTATCGCTGGACGAGGAAATGATTTACCTGATCCAGTACCAGCTGGGCTACTCCGCCGCCGGGCAGCTGTGCGGCACGGCCCAGGAGATGCTCGATACCCTGATGGGCCTGGTGCAATAGGAGGAGGTCTCATGTCGCTGCGCATAACCGACGGAATCCGGTACCAGACGATGCTGGCCAACATGAAGACGGCCCAGAAGGGGACGGGGGACCTCGTCGAACAGCTGGGGACGGGAAAGCGGATCAACCACCCTTCCGACGATCCTGCGGGCGCACAGAGCCTGATCGAATGGAGCTCCGCCCGGAGCGAGATCGCCCAGTACCAGGACCAGATCTCCTCGACGGACCTGTGGCTCCAGACGACCGACCTGGCCCTGGGGCGCGTGGAGGCGCTTGTCGAACAGGTCGCAGACCTCGCGGCGGGAAACGTCTCGTCCGGCACAGGGGAAAGGCAGGCCGCCATCGATACCATTGAGGCGGTCCGGACGGAGCTGTTGAGCCTGGCAAACGAAACATGCGGGGACCGCTATCTCTTCGCCGGGACAAATGCCGATGAAGCTGCCTTTTCCATAGCGACGGACGCCTTCGGCAACAGGACCTATACCTATGAAGGGAGCGGCGACGGCCTCACCGTTGCCGTCGGCAGGCAGGCGACCCTGGAGTACAGCACCACGGGGGACGATGTATTCTACGAAAACGGCACGAGCGTCTTTCGGATCCTGGAGGATCTCTCGACCGCCCTCGCAAGCGGCGATTCCGCAGCCATCGGCCAGGCAGCGGACGACCTCGAGACGCTTTCGACCCGGGTCCTCGAGGCTCAGTCCATCAACGGCATCCGGCAGGACCGGCTGGAGTCGGCAAGGGCATACCTGACGAACCTCGACGCGAAGCTGGCCGACCTGGTGGACAAGACTGAAACCGCCGACACGGCGGCGCTGGCCGTCCAATTCAGCCAGCAGGAGCTGGCCCTCGAGGCGTCTTACAAATTGGCGTCCCGGGTGGGGAATCTCTCCATCCTGGATTTCATGAAATAATCCCTCCCGTCACATCCCTTCACGTTTTTCTATCCCCACAGAACCGCATCGTCATGTTCCCTTCCCGCCGAAGCGGGTGAGGTGCCCGTTTCCGCGGAGTATTTTCTGCTGAAATTTTTTCTCAAGTTTCGCGTCCCGCGTGTCGATAAGAAGATCAAAAGGAACAGTGAGTCAACAAAACATGGACACGGAAAACCGGAGGGGAAAGGGAGAGGGGGTGGAGGCACAGAGAATCCGGATCATTCGATAGCAGCGGCGGGAGCGGGTCCTGAAGGGCCCGGGACGATCAATCATCCATTCAAAAAAAATTTGAAAAACCGGCCAGAACGCCGGTCCAAAAACCCAGAAAAGGAGAAATACAATGTCTTCCAACGCAATTCAGCTTTCCGCGGGAATGAGAAACACCCTGTTGAGCCTTCAGTCAACCAACAACCTGCTCAACCAGACGTCGGAGCGCCTCGCCACGGGCAAGAAGGTGAACAGCGCCCTGGACAACGCCCTCAGCTACTTCACGGCAACGTCCCACACGAGCCGGGCCAGCGACCTCTCGGCCCTGAAGGATGCCATGGGGGAAGCCATCCAGACCATCAAGGCGGCCGACGCCGGCATCGAGGGGATCATCGATCTCATCGATACCATGAAGGGTCTCGCCAAGGACGCCTATTCCGCCGACACGACGGAAGCGGCGAGCCTGGAAACCCAGTACGACGCTATGGCAACGCAGATCACCAACCTGGCCGCTGATGCAAGCTACGGCGGGATGAATCTCCTGGACAGCGACACGCTGACAGTGACCTTCAACGAGGACGGCACCAACACGATGAGCGTGTCCGGTTTCAACGCGAAAGCGGCCGGCTTGGGCATCGTGGCGGCTGACTTCGCCAGTTCGGGGTCCATCGGCAGCGCCATTGCTCTGCTCGACACGGCCCTGTCCACCCTCAGGACCAAGTCCCAGACCATGTCGGCGAACCTGAGCGTCATCACGGCGCGGCAGGACTTCACCTCCAACATGATCAACGCGCTGACGATCGGCGCGGACAATCTGACGGCGGCGGACACGAACGAGGAAGGGGCCAACATGCTGATGCTCCAGACCCGTCAGTCCCTTGGCACCACATCGCTGAGCCTTGCCTCCCAGGCAGCCCAGTCGGTGCTGGCCCTGTTTTAAGAGACAGGGTGTCGACGATATAACGGAGCGGGGAATGCAGGAAGGGGACGTACCCTACCTCCACTGAAAAAAGCAGGCTTTCCCCGGATCCAGCCACCACGTAGCGACCGGGAGGCAACCGCCTCCCGGTCGATCTCCCGTTTGCAGGGGAGGCGGAACGATGCACATTTCAACCCTTGACCGATACGGCAGTGCCGTCGACCAGGCAACGAAGGAGGCCTCGGTTTCCTCGCCATCCGGCGAGACGAAGTCGAGGGGTTCCACTCAAGCAGCTGCGGAAGGCGGGCAGCCGCATCTTCTCCTCCGCCAGGCCGAGGCAATCGATGCGATCTTCCAGGAGGCTTCCTCGAAGCTCGACCAGATGAAGGACTCCCTCCATGGGATTTTCAAGACCTATCCCCCCTATCCTCCCGGGAGCCAGGAACGTGCTGAAAAGTTGCAGCGGTACGATGCCCTGCGCAGGCAGATCGAGCAGCTCCGGCCCGCGGTAATCCGGGAAGAGGCCGAGAAGGAAGAGAAATCCGTTTCCGTATCTCTGCCGACGACCCAGAAAATATGGGACCTTGCCTTTGACGAACAGGGGCGGATCCGAACCGTCTCCACAGACGAGGCTTCATCCACGGGAAACAGCGGCGATGCCTGGCAGTTTCCCGTCCTTGCTGAAAACGCCCCGGATCAGAAAATCCGCGATACCGCAGACCGGATCGATCAACTGTCCAATGCCGTTCAACGGAAACGAAGCGAGTTCTGGTCATTTCTCGAGCCGTACGCCCTGACGGACCTCTACGCCTGATTCCTCTCGCTCCAGTACTCCGGGAATTTTCTTCCCTCTCGATATTCCTCGGGAGGCATTTTTTTCTCTTTTCCATCCCGCCTTGGTTCATTTTTGCTTAATATCAAAGAATCCGAAAGGTTATGGGTGCGCCCGGCTGGCATGGGGTTTGCTTAAACGTCTGCAAGCACCCTCCGGGGATGGTCGGGGGGTGCGGAAGGTCTGGATCTGGTGCTCGCAATAGATGCGGGCGTGTCAAAGACCCAGGTCGGATGAGACGGCGGGAGGGGAAAGGGGGTGCCGAGGAACCGTTCCCGACTGTCTCGGCTGCGGACATCTAGTTTTACTATTAACCCTGAAACCAACCGGCAAGAATGCCGGCATCAATCCAAGAACAGGAGGAAAAGAAACATGTCGACGAATGGAATTCAGTTAACCACAGGAATGAGAAACACCCTGTTGAGCCTTCAGGCAACCAACAGCCTGCTCAACCAGACGTCGGAGCGCCTCGCCACGGGCAAGAAGGTGAACAGCGCCCTGGACAACGCCCTCAGCTACTTCACGGCAACGTCCCACACGAGCCGGGCCAGCGACCTCTCGGCCCTGAAGGATGCCATGGGGGAAGCCATCCAGACCATCAAGGCGGCCGACGCCGGCATCGAGGGGATCATCGATCTCATCGATACCATGAAGGGTCTCGCCAAGGACGCCTATTCCGCCGACACGACGGAAGCGGCGAGCCTGGAAACCCAGTACGACGCTATGGCAACGCAGATCACCAACCTGGCCGCTGATGCAAGCTACGGCGGGATGAATCTCCTGGACAGCGACACGCTGACAGTGACCTTCAACGAGGACGGCACCAACACGATGAGCGTGTCCGGTTTCAACGCGAAAGCGGCCGGCTTGGGCATCGTGGCGGCTGACTTCGCCAGTTCGGGGTCCATCGGCAGCGCCATTGCTCTGCTCGACACGGCCCTGTCCACCCTCAGGACCAAGTCCCAGACCATGTCGGCGAACCTGAGCGTCATCACGGCGCGGCAGGACTTCACCTCCAACATGATCAACGCGCTGACGATCGGCGCGGACAATCTGACGGCGGCGGACACGAACGAGGAAGGGGCCAACATGCTGATGCTCCAGACCCGTCAGTCTCTCGGCACCACGTCCCTGAGCCTTGCCTCCCAGGCAGCCCAGTCCGTCCTGCAGCTGTTCTAACCGGTGCCGGGGCGGCGGTGATGACACCGCCGCCCCGGTCATCCACAGGGGGTGTTATGGGCCTGAAAATCGAGCTGAAGCCCCACGAGCGGTTCATCCTCGGGGGAGCCGTCGTCCGGAATGGAGGTTCCAGGACGGAACTGATTATCGAGAACAACGTTCCAATCCTTCGGGGAAAGAACATTCTCTCCGTTGAGGAGGCGGATACCCCCTGCAAGCGGATCTTTTTCGCCGTACAGCTGATGTATGTGGGGGGTGGAGACATGAAAGAGTATCATCGGACCTATTGGGAACTCGTCAATGAAGTGTTGAAAGCGGCTCCCAGCACGACGGGTCTGATTGACACAGTCAGCGAACACATCCTGGGAGGGCAGTATTACCAGGCTCTAAAAGCGGCCCGGGAGTTGATCGAATATGAGGAGAGGTTGGTGAACCATGTACGAGAATCCACTTAAGGCCTACCAGCAGACACAAAAGGCGGGCATGACGGGCCGCGAAATCGAGGCGCACGTACTGACCAAGGCCGCCCTGAAGTTCCGCGAATGCCAGGATAAGTGGAATGAGGGCGGAAGCAATGGGATGCTGGGTGAGGCCATCCGGTACAACCAGCGGATCTGGAGCGTCTTCCAGGGAGAGATGGTCGATCCGGCAAATCCTCTGCCTGTCAAACTGCGGGAGGACATCCTGACCTTGAGCCGATTCATCGACAAGCGGTGCTTCGATGTCCTGGCGTTTCCCAAGCCGGAAAAGCTCGACATTCTGATCCGGATCAACCTGAATCTGGCCGCCGGGCTCAGGGGATCCACCGTAGAGGATACCGAAGAAGCGGGCGAGTAAGAAAAGAAAGATCCGGGAGGTTTCAAACGGCCCGGATTGCAGCAACGGCAGGTCGGGAAGACAAGGGAAGCCGGGGTCAGGAATTGGCCGCCGGCTGGAGGCGGTTCAGCCTCTCCACTGCCGGTCCGTATCCGGGCCGGATGCGGAGGGCCGTCTCCCAACTCAGCATGGCTGCCTGGAGGATCCCCAGGCGGAGAAAGCCGTCCCCCCACAGGACAAGAGCCCTGTAATCGTTCGGATTGTCCTTCATGTGTCTCTCAAAAAACGGAAGCGCTTCGGCTGCTTTGCCCGCTCCGGAGAGCGTCGCTGCGATCTTCAGACAGAGTTCATCCCCACCCTGGTCGAGTTCCACCGCCTTGTTGAAGTATTTTATTGCTCCTTCCGATTTGCCCCGGTGCAGCAGAACATTACCCAGTTCACGATAATAAATACTTTTTTCCGGATGGTGTTCCATCAGACGCTGCAGCTCCGCTTCCGCCCTCTGCCAGTCCTCCAGGGACTTGCAGGCCCGGACGCACCCCAGCCCTGCTTCCTCGTCCCGGGGATCCGACCGGGTCAGGTCATGGAAGAGGTCAAGCGCCGCGGCATAATCCTTCTCCTTCATTTTCAGCCGGGCGAGCCCGAGACGTTGCTCCCGTTCATCTCGAAGCCTTGCGTTTTCCCATTCCCTCTGGACCTGAGTCCCCGCTTCGTGGACTTTCTTTTCCCGTATTTTGAGGGCGTGATCGATCATCTGTCGGACGTCCGGGGCATTGTCATGAATGGTTCGGCAGGCCAACAGGCAACCGACAAAGTCGCCCCGGTCCAGGCAGAGGCGGGCGCGCTCGAGAAGTCGTTCACGCTCCCGTTCCCGTTTGTCCACCAGGAGGTCCTGGAATGCATTTCGCTTCAAATGTCCGGCGGAGAGCCGCTGCAGGCAATGCCCGGCGGTCTCGAACCGGTTCCCGTCCAGGTGCAGGGCGAACAGCTCTTCGAGGGCGGTGTCCCTGCATGCATCCGAAACAGTGGCTCGCTCGAACTCTTCGGTGGCCATTCCGGGATGTCCCATCCTCCGGAGGCAATTCCCCAGGCGAAGGCGTAACTTTGCAATGGTTTCCGTTCCGGGCGGAGCCGCCTCGATGCTCTCGGAAAGAGTTGCGTATTCATCGATCAGGGGATGGACGTTACGAATCTTCTCCAGAATGGGAGGGCATGCCTCTTTCAATCCCTCGCACAGTGCTTCGCAATAGCGGATCGTTCGGCGAGCGGCATCGTGGTTTTCTTCAGGCCTTGCCAGTTGTTCCTCCATTTGGATCAGGAGGTACTTCACCCTCACCGTCGCCAATCGGCTGATCCGGTCTTCCTCGAGGGAATTCAGCAGGGAGGAAAAGGATTTCAAGGCCTTCCTGTTCAGAGCATCAAGCTGGTTCCGTTTCTGCGGCATGGGTTCTCCGTTTTGCGGAAACAGGCTTTTCATTTCGCCGCACATCTGTTCCAGCCTGCTGGCGTTTTTAAGCAGGCGTTCCATGTGATTTCGCGACGTCTCAAGCATCCGGCAGAGCCGGCGCGGATCCACTCCCAGAGGCTGTCGCGCTTCGGCCAGATACTCGGAAACGGGGAATTCCTGCCTGCAACAGGTTTCCAGGACATCCCGCATGGACATTCGCTCTGTTCCGGCGATCCGGGCACCGCCTTCCGTGGCGTTGATGAACCGGCACCCGGGGTGGTGCCTGATCGTATTCTCGATATCCTCGAGGAAGGCCAGCAGACCCGAATGGGTGGGAACCTGGCCGCCGAAATATCCGGGGACCCAGTAGACTTCGTGGTCTCTTGTGTTCTGTCCTCTCTTCATGATGATGCGGGATCCCTGAACCGTCACCTGTTTCCCGTACGTGGCGCCTGCAATGTGACTGGATTCCCCGTAGGACAGATCCTGGCCGGTGAAGATGATCGGGTCCGCCCCGGCCGCCAGGGCAAGGTTCAACGCGGTCTGGGCCACGGTCATGGCGTTGCCGAGCGGAGGGGAGACCTTTCCCGAGGCTGGCAAGAGGATGCTGTTCCGGTCCAGAGGCACGAAGACATCTCCCCGGTACTCCCGGGGGATTCTCGGGTAGACTTGAGGGTGTATCAGGAGGGGCATGTTCGCCATGTCGATCGCGTCCGACATGCTCCGGTAGTTGGGTTCGCCGAAATCGATGGAACAGACGATGTCGGGGTGAATATCGTACGCCAGGAGGATCCGCAGGCTCTGGCCGACGGTGATGATCAGCGCCCTGCCCTGAGCCTCCCGGAGAAGGGAGATATTTCTCTGCAGGGAGGGGCCTGTCGCCACGATGATGGCGGGCCGGTTCCGGAAGGTGCCGCTCAGGAGCCCCTCCGGGTTCCAGCCAAGAAGAGCCCGGGGCAGATTCTCCACCTCGTTCTGGATCACCGTGCCGCCGATCTTCACCACCGTATGGAAGTTCATCAGGACGGTGTTGAACTGGCTATGGCAGATGTCATGCATCCTTGCCGTTCCCGGGTCCAGCAGGCGGGTAAATGATTCCAGAAACAATCGGATCCGGCCGTTCAGAATGGCATTGTCCTGTTCTTTGGCAAATCGCCGCAGCGCTTCTTCCTCGGGAACCACAAACGTTATTTTTCCGCTGCGGATCTCCGCCGAGTAATCGTGAAGGGCCAGGGCGAGGCGGAGGATGTCCGGATCCCTCTCCACGATGTACACCGCGTGGCCGGGCTCCATGGTGCTCAGGATGTGGAGTGCCCTGTAGCCAAGCCCGAGTCCGAACAGGAACGTCAGGCTTCCCTTCGGGAAGGACTGGTCCGCCAGCTCCTTCTGGATGGTCTCGAAAGGATTTTCCCGGTTGTAAAGGATGATCCGTTGCCCCCCGGGACGTACGATTTCGAGGTCCGGCAGGCCCGACAGGCTGGAAAGCAGGTTGTACTCACCCGGCTGGGATGGGCACTTCTCCCACCAGGCGAGAAAATCGGGGCAGCGCTCCCGGAGGGCCGCGAGGTTGGCATCCAGGTGGCCGCTCATTCGGCTCTCGCCTCGGGCGCGGAGGCCTGGAAACGGATATACTTCAGGAGCGCTTTTCCTTCCCGGAAATCCGGCTTCGTCTTCAGCCCCTCCAGGATGGTCTGTTCCGCCTGACCCCAGTCTTTCTTTTCCGCGAAAGCACGGGCGAGGTTGTAATAAAGCCCCTCGTCCTGGGGATGGAAGAAAAGGGCCTTCCTGAACTCGGTGATGGCGCGGTCGAAGTGACCGGCTTTTCGGTATTCGATGCCGGCGGTATTGCAGATCTGCAGGACCATGGCCAGGGCCACTTCGTCGTTCCGGATAAATTCCGAGGCCTTGTTTCCATCTCCCCCTTCCAGCAGGGAGAGGGCCTCCTTGGCCTTCTCTTCCGATGCATCCGGTGCCGGGTTCCCCGCCTTAGCGTCATCGTCAGATTCTTGACGCGTCGTCAGGGGGATCGACATTTCCTCCACCTGGACCTGGAGCATCTGGCGGAGGAAGTCGAGGGAGGTCTTGATATCGTTGTCCCGGAATGAAACGGGGCCGAACTCGTCCAGAAACGCCCGGGATTCGGCGATGTCGTGCTGGAGGGTGTTCACGGCCTCCCGGACCATCTTTTCGTCCGCCGGGATCATTGGTGTCCGCAGGATCCGCTCCAGGGTGTCCCTGAAAAGATGAAGGCATCCGTTGACTTGCCCCTTTTTCATGTGGATCCGGCATTCATCCAGTTTTCTCAGGATCTGTACCGCGTCTTCCCGCCGTACCGCTTCCGCCATGGCATGCCTCTCCGGAATGGATTTTGGACACCCGTATTGTTTCACGATTCGTGCCAGAAAAATTATCCGGAAATGTGGATTCGGGGCTCAAGTCGGGGCGGCCGGGTGCCGATAGTATGAGCAGAAGAAATCTAAACCCAGGTGGTGCAGGAGGCACCCATGACCATTTCAACGTATCAGATAGACAGCGTCATCAAGGCGTACACGAAGCAGTACCGGGAGCGGATCCGCATGGGGCAGTCGGATGAGCCCGCCCGCGACCCGTCCGCGGACGTCGTCAACCTGTCTAACGGAAAAGAGGTCAAGGAAGAGGCCTTCGAGAAGATTTCCTACTCGCTGATGGACGTCCTGGTCGGGAAACGGAACCAGCCGTAAAGGATCGGATGACCATGAATGCTCCTGCTGCTCTCGAAGAAAGACTCTTCGACCGTCGAATCCTGGTGGTGGACGACTACGAGCTTACCCGCCGGATGATCGTCGACGCCCTTCTCCAGACCGGTTACACCAGCGTCGAGGAGGCGACGGACGGGCTGGAAGCCCTCGACCTGTTCAAGGCAGGGAACCATGACCTGATCATCACGGACGTCATGATGCCCCACATGGACGGAATGGAGCTGCTTGACCGTCTTCAGGAGATCCGCGCCGACTCTTCGATCATCCTGGTTACGGGACAGCCGGAAGTCGATGCCGGGGTGGCGGCCATGAAGCGGGGAGCCGTCGATTACGTCCGAAAACCGTTCAATATCCAGGATCTTCTCTACAAGGTCGAAGTCTGCCTGCGGGAGCGGTATCTGCTGCCGGAAGAAGATCATGAGAACGCTCTTGCGACGACCCGGCTGACGGAGAAGAAGAAAGAGCTGTCCGTTCACAGCCATATCTACGATTCGTTCGAGAACATCGAGGGCGAGAACCAGCAGGTCTTTGAGAAAATGGCCGAACTGGCCCTGCGGGTTGTCGACGGGGTGGAGGCGACCATCTGGATCTTTGACGCCGAGGCCGACCAGTTCCATCCCCAGGTGGTCCGCTTTGCCGAGGGCCAGGCTCACGAGCCGGGCGGAAACGTGATCAACGCCATCCCGTTCCTCTACCAGGTAGTGGACAAACGGGGGGCCCTGGTCGTGCAGTCCCCCAACGGGGAGGGCGGCGACGCTTCCCTGCTCTGCGCCCCCCTGGTCATCCGGGGTGCCGTCTTCGGCGTGTTGACGGTGCGGAGAAAGAAATACACGGGAATCTTCACCAGCAAGGATGTCCATTACATCGTCAGCCTGACCAAACGGGCCTCGCTGAACCTGGAGAACAAGCTCCTCTACGAGAGCCTTTTTGCTAATGTTCTGGACACGTTCCAGTCCCTGGTCGCCTGTGTCCAGATGCGGGACAACTACACGCAGGAGCACTGCCGCCGCGTGACCAAGGTGTCCATCCGGACCGCCGATGTCCTGGGGCTCGACACGCAGGACCGCGAGTGCCTGAAGGTGGCCGGCGTTCTTCATGATGTGGGGAAGATCGCCATTCCGGACGCCGTCCTGTTGAAGCCGGGGCGGCTGACGGACGAAGAGTACGAAGTCATCAAGCGGCATTCCGCCCTGGGGGAAAGCGTCCTGAGACCCATCGCCCTCTTCGACCGGGAGCGCGAGATCATCCTGCACCACCACGAGCGGTGGGACGGGAAGGGATACCCCTCCGGCCTGGCCGGGACGGACATTCCGTTCCTGTCCCGGATCATCGCCGTCGTGGATACCTTCGACGCCATGACCAACAACCGGCCATACCGGAAGGCGCTGGACGTCGGCACGGCGCTGGATGAGATTCGGCGTAACCGTGGAACCCAGTTCGATCCGGACGTGGCCGACGCGTTCCTCAGCCTTTACTGACAGACTCTCCTTCCTGATTCGTTTCCCGATTCCAGAATGATATCAAGACCGTTGCGGTTCTGCGCCCTTTCCCGGGAGCGCCGGTTGTGGCGGTTGAAAGCCGTTCGTCCCGCGATGGACTGAAGAATGCGGCATGGAATTTGTATGGATATCCTCGATATCCCCTGGGGAGAGTCTTCCATGGTCGAAATCATGAACAACCAGGAGCCGGGTCTGATCCGAAAGGTCCTCCCGACGGGCAGCAACCCTGCGGCGGGAGCCGGCGGATCGGCATTCCGGGGTGAAGCGGCCTTCGAGACCCTCCTGAAACAGGCCCTGGGCGCAGGGGCAGGTTCGGGCGCGGGAGCGATGCAGGATCCCGCGGCGCTTGCCCGGACGCTCATGGAAAGGATGCAGATCCGCTCAACGGACCGGCTCCTCCGGTTGATGTCCGGAAGCGAAGCGGGGGAGGTTCGGGAGCAGGACGGGAAAGTGCTGGAGCAGCTCCTCGAGGCGGCGGCCCGGACCATTCAGGGGGCGGAGATCCGGCCGGCTCCCGGTGCGCCGCTGCAATCCGTTCCGGGACCGGCGGTAACCCCCGCCCAGGCCGGAGGCACAAGAAAAGGCAGCCTGGCGGCCTCGCCGGAGCTGAACTCGATCATCGAAAAGGCGGCGGATCGCTACGGGGTCGACCCCCTCCTGGTCCGGTGCGTAATCCGCGCGGAGAGCGCTTTCCGTCCCCAGAGCACCTCTCCCAAGGGCGCCATGGGGCTCATGCAGCTCATGCCCGCCACCGCGCGCGACCTGGGGGTCACGAACGCCTATGATCCCGAGCAGAACGTCTTTGCCGGTACACGGTACCTGAAATCCCTCCTGGATCGTTACAGCGGGGACGTTCCACGGGCACTGGCCGCCTACAACTGGGGCATGGGAAACGTGGACCGCCGCCCCGACCGCCTCCCGTCGGAAACCAGAGAATACGTGGCCGGAATCATGCGGGATTATCGGAAACCGTCGACATGACGGGAGGCGCCGCTCCAACCTCTTCCACGCCCGTCTTCCTGTGCAGATCCCGAGGAATTGTTTGACTTCTTCGGAAAAAACAGAGTAGAAGGGCTCTCGCACACGGAGGAGGAAGGGAATGCCGGATTACTGGGTAAAAATCACCGAACGGGAAGAGGAAGAGATTCAGCACCACCACTATCTGGTTGCGGCGAAGAGTGATGTCGAGGCCAGGAGGATGGCCATGCGGTTCGTAGAGCGGTTTTTTGACGACGACGAGAGCCCCGAACAGATTGACGGCGGCTTTTCCTTCTACAACCGGGCGATCGATGTCCAGATCAGCGACATCAAGGAGACGACCCGGGACCGGTTCAAGGATTTTCTCCTGAAGCTGCACACCATCGGCTGAAGATCAGTCGCGGGGAGGGGCCGCCCGGCTCTTCTCCCGGCGATTCACTGCACGTCCTTCCCTTTCATTCCAACTTCATCATGATTCCAGGCAGTTACATCTTGATCGCCAGGGGATTCCCCTGTGCAGGCAGCAGAAAAACGCCGGGTTCCGTTGACGGAAACCCGGCGGGTATTTGACGCTATGTTTGCAATCCGGAGGGATGGGAAGCCTTATTTGAAGGCGGCCTTGACGCCGGGGTCTCTCAGGACGGCCACGACGGCCTGGTTGACCGTGGCATAGGCGTTCTTCTCCTTCTGGGCGAAATCCTTCGGATCGCTCACCTGGGCCGTCTTGATCGTGTACTGGTTCTTGTACTTCAGGACCCCGTCCCGCTCGATCCGGATGCTGAAGGTGAACTCTTCCTCGGTCCAGCGGTCGATGATCAACTTAAGATCCGGAATCTGGCTGATCGGGCTGAGGTGGGCGACCTGCATGCCCGCCATCCACATGGCGTCCCGGAAACAGTCCATGACAAAGTAGTCCAGCGGCACGGAGACCTCGTAGGCCGTCTTGGTGTCGGTACTGAAGTAGGCATACCTCTTCGTCTTCTGGTCGTTGTTGACGAAGTCGTTCAGGTCGACGGACTTTCCACTGTAAAACGAAACGATGTCCTTGGGGATTTCCGGTTTGTACAGGTGCCGCTGCAGTGAGATCTTGTGTTCCGCCACAACGCAACCCGCCAGCATCCAGACCGCCGCGAGCAGAAGGGAAAAAAACATGACGCCGCGGTTCGTGCTTCGCCGCTTGCCGATTCGATCCATGATGTCCGCCTCCTTGGGATGGGATTGACTGGCCCGGACTCTATCACATCTGCCGGGAAATGGGAAAAGGGATTCCGGGGAGGATTCCCGGATCCGACAGACAGACAACCGCCTTGAAAGGGAGGGCCTGGTAGGGTATATGTTGCCAGAACCCTTGGCAACCGGACAGAGCCTCCCGTTTTTCCGCAGGACCTCGATTCTCCCTCTTGCTGTTCTGAAATTCGCCGCCGTCCCTTTTGTCTGCTGGATTCTTTTCCACCATAAAGGGCATGCCCGCCCGACAGGATCGGCAGAATGCCGGTTTCGGAGGAGGTATCCATGAGACGAACCATCATGCTCTTTGCCGCGGCATTTCTGATTGCGGCCTCTCCGGCGGGGGCATCCCCGCAGGCGGATTCGCCGGTCCCGCGCCCGGATGCGGGGCTCACCAAGGAAACCAAGGCGTTACTCCTGAATGCGACCGCGGTCGTGGCGGTCATGGGCTGGGGAATCGCCGTGTGGGATTACGGGCAGCGGAGTCCCCGATTCCGGGACGAGGGCTGGTTCGAGCGGACCTCCAACGAGGGCGGAGCCGACAAGCTGGGGCATCTCTACTCCGGATATGCCCTGAGCCACCTCTTCGAGTCCCTCTACCGGCGCTGGGGCTACGACCGGGAGCAGGCGATCCGCCTGGGGGTGCTCTCCTCCGCAGGCCTCACCATGCTCGTTGAGCTGGGCGATTCCTTCAGCGAGTTCGGCTTCTCCTGCCAGGACGCCCTTTTCAGCCTTCTCGGAGCCGCCGTCGGCTATGGCATGGTCCGCTTTCCCGAGGTGGCGAAAAGGGTTGACTTCCGCGTCGAGTACGACCCCTTCCGATCCACCACCCGCAAGACCGATGTAACCACCGACTACGACCGCCACAAGTACCTGCTGGCCTTCAAGCTGGACGGTTTTGACACCTTCCGGGACACACCCCTCAAGTACCTGGAGCTGCACCTGGGGTATTACGCCCGGGGGTACGACCAGTACGACGGGCTGCCGTGGCAGGTTGACGAACGCTCCCGGACGGTCTACGTCGGGGTCGGCTTGAACGTGGGAAGGCTGCTGAAACCGCTCTGGGACACACGGCTGTTCCATTACATCCAGATGCCGTACACCTATGTGCCCTACAACCACCGGCTGGATTGAGGGTCGGGGGCTTTGGCCCGACCTCGCCTCAGGGACGGGCCGGAAACAGGGGTGACCGGGATCCCGTGCCGGGAAGACGCCTGTGACGGATCTGCGGTCAGACGGACTTGAGCAGCCGGTTGGACGGGGATTCCCGGAGGGCCGTCTCGAAGTCCCGCAGGCCGGCGGACAGCTCTTCCAGCGCCTCCGTCTGGAGGATGGGAATATCGTCCGATCCCCGCCTGTCCATGGCGGCCAGGACGTACGAAACAGTCAGGAGGTCCGGATCCACGGCCGGCTGGAATCCCGGTTCGCCCGGCCGCTCCAGCGACACATCCGCCAGGATGCCGCAGGCTTTCAGCTCCTCCAGGATCGATGCCAGGAGCTTCGGAGGGATTCCCGTCAGGGCGTTGAGTCCCGACGCCGTGAGGGGCTCCCCCGGCTCGGAGAAGTTCCGGCAGACGCGGTTCACCACCCAGAGGGCGAGGGTCTTGCGGAATGCCGGGCTGATCCGCTCCGCATCGGGACCGAATTCCAGGAAATCGGCATGCTGGTGCGCCTGGGAGACCTCGGCGCCGGCCAGGACGATGAGCCAGCTGATCTGCAGCCAGGCCAGGAGAAGAGGCAGGGCGGCGAAGCTGCCGTAGATGGCGTTGTACTCGGCGACGCCCACCTGGAATGTGATGTAGGCCCACTGGACGAGCTGGTAGACCGTCCCGGCCAGGATCCCCGCGAAGAGTCCCGACTGCCAGCGGACTTTCGTGTTCGGCAGAAACATGTACAGAAATGTGAACAGGCCCCACATGACGCCGTACGGCGCGTACTTGAGCGCGAACAGGACGAGCGGCTGGAGGGCGCCGAGAACCTCGATTTTCTGCGACAGCATCCGGGCCTGCGAGGCGAGGAAGACCGTCACGCTGCCCGACACCACCAGAAGCACCGGGCCCACGAACATGACCGAGAGGTAGTCCGTGATCTTCCGGGAGAGGGCGCGGTCTTTCCGGACGCCCCAGATGGCGTTGAAGGCCCTCTCGATGTTGCCGACGAGCTTGATGATCGTCCAGAACAGGAGCCCCACACCGACGCCGGCCACGAGCCCCCCCTTCGTCCTGGCCAGGAGGGAGTTTGCGAAGGAGAAGACATTGGTCAGGATCTCCTCCTGTCCCGGAAACTTCTCCAGGAGCCGCTGCTGGAGCACGGACTGGAAGTCGAAGCCCTTGGCGATGCCGAAGGCCAGGGCCACGACCGGGACGATGGAGAGAAGGGTGTAGAAGGTCAGCGCACTGGCCTGGAGAGGGCCGCGATGCTCTCCGAACCCCCTTCCGGCGGCCAGCAGGATCCGCAGGTTGCCGATGAGGAGAGCCTTTCCCCGGGGCAGGTCCCGGAGGCGGATCCGCCAGATGTCGCTCCCGAGGAATCGAATCAGTCGGCTGATCAAGGAAACTTCATCCTTTCCGGCGATCCCGCCCGGTCGCCGTTGGGGAGCCGTCCGCCGGGCGGGGAGGGCATCAATCCATTTCCAGCATCCTGTAGCCCTGCACGTCGAACACGTGCAGGCAGGCGTCCACGACGTCCTGGTCGAAGAGGTTGCCCCGGTCACCCTTCATGGAATAGATGGCCACGTGAACCTCCCGGGCCGGCCGGTAGGCCCGCGGGGACGTGATTGCATCCACCACGTCCGCAACCCCCAGGATGCGTGATTCCAGGAGGATGCGCTTCCCCTTCAGCCCTCTCGGGTATCCGGAGCCGTCCATTCTCTCGTGGTGCTCCCAGATCATTCTCGCCACCGGCCAGGGGAAGCGGATTCCCTTCACCATGTTGTGCCCGATCTCGACATGGGTCTGCATCATCCGGGACTCGTTTTCGTCCAGCCTCATCTCCTTGTTGAGGATCGCCCCCGGAACATCGATCTTGCCGATGTCGTGAATCAGGCCCGCCAGCCTGAGGCCCGTGATCCGGTTCTTGTCCAGATTCATCTTTTCGCCGATGGCGCGGGCGAGGTCGGCCACGCGGAACTGGTGTCCTTCCTTGTATGTATCCCGGACTTCGTGACTGACAGCGATGGCCCTGGCCAGGGCGAAGGCCCGCTGGAGGCTCCTCTCCGGGCTGAGTATCGACTTCTTTTTGGAGAAAAGCTGCTGCATCTCCTCCAGCCGCTCCCCGATTTCCATCTTCATGCGTTCTACGTCGATCATGTGCTTTACCTCCATCGAAGGGAAGGCAGCCCCCTGTCTTCCCGTTCTTCTGCCGGGGCATGAACCTGCCACCGGTGAATCAGCTTCCCTCTGCCAGCCTCACGAGCGCCTGTCGGTCCGGCATGTGGATCAACCTTCCGTCCGTGCGTAGGAGTCCTTCCGTGCTCATCTTTTTGATCGCCCTCGAGAGGGCTTCCGGTGTGGAACCCAGAATTTTTGCCAGTTCGCGCTGGGTAACGGGCAGCGTGACGGACTTATCGGCTGCCCCCGGGGACAGGCTCAGCAGATACGTGGCCAGGCGCTGGGGGATTTCCATCAGCGACAGCGACTCCACGAGCGCCATGGAATCCTTCAGGCGGCGGGAGAGCACCCGGATGATGTTCAGGAGAAGGGACGGTTCCCGACCGGCGATCTCCTCGATGACGGGACCGGGAATGACCAGCAGGGACCCTTCTTCGAGAGCCATGGCGCTTGCGGGAAAGGACTCGACGGCGAAGGCCGTGCAGAGTCCGAAAGGTTCCCCCGGGCCGAGTACGTAGAGCGTCTGTTCCTTTCCCTCCGCGGAACTCTTGTAGAGTTTCACCTTCCCCGAGAGAACCACAAAGAAAGCCCGGGCGGGATCTTCCTCCCCGATGATCAGGTCTCCCGGGCGAAAGGGCCTTCGGGCGACCTTTTGCGCCAGGGAATTCAGCCGTTCCCGGCCGATTCCCTCGAACAGGGCGATATCACGAATCTGTGCAATGGTGTCCATGAAAAATTTGCCGGCGTTGATCCAGATCAATGACGCGTTCCTCATCTTCCTGTAGGAACGAAATCAACGGACGGCAAATTATTAACACAGCCGTCCCGCTGAAACCAAGAAAGTTTCCATGCAAGGAGGAAGGAATGATGAACGCGAAAGAACATTTGAAATCCGTGAGTGATGCGTCCTTCGATGCGGAGGTACTGAAGGCGGAGCAGCCGACGCTGGTCGACTTCTGGGCTCCCTGGTGCGGCCCCTGCCGGGCGATGGGGCCTGTCCTGGAGGAAATCGCCCGGGATTACGAAGGGCGCCTGAACGTGGTGAAGGTCAACGTAGATGAGAATCCAAAGATTTCGCTCCTGTACGGAGTGCGCAGCATCCCGACGCTCCTTCTGATCAAGGATGGTGAGATTCGGGAGACCCGGGTCGGCATGCTTCCCCGGGAGCAGCTCGCCGCCATCGTGGACCGCAGTCTCCAGTGAGAGTGCGACCCGGTCCCGGTCCCGCCGGGCCGATCGCTTCCTTATGCCTGAAGGTCCCTTCGCGGCGCCCGGGTTCCGGGTGCCGCGAAGCGGGCGGGAAACCCTTCCAACACGGGGATTGAATGATGATGAAGATCCTTGGAACCCTGAACCGGAACCTGGCGGTGGCGATCCCAGCGGCCATGGCGCTGGGATTCGCCGCCGGCATGGCGGCGGATGCGCGGGCCCTGAAAGGGTGGATCCTGCCCCTCACCTTCCTCATGGTCTATCCCATGATGGTGACGATGAAGCTCCGGAAGATCCTGGAGGGCGGGGATGGAAGGGCCCAGGCGATGGCCCAGGCCGTGAACTTCGGGATCATTCCCTTTGCCGCCTTCGGGCTGGCGATGATCTTTTTCCCGGGCCGGCCGTTCCTCGCCTTGGGCCTGCTCCTGGCGGCACTCGTGCCGACGAGCGGGATGACCATCGCCTGGACGGGCTTCGCGAAGGGGAATGTCGAGGCGGCGGTGAAGATGACCGTTGTGGGGCTGATCCTGGGTTCGCTCCTGACGCCCCTCTATCTCAACGCCCTCATGGGGGCGAAGGTTGCCGTCGACCTCGTGGCCGTGTTCGGGCAGATCCTCCTGACGGTGTTTCTGCCCATGGCGGCGGGGTACGCAACCCAGCACACCCTGGTCCGGCGCTTCGGCCGGCGGGAGTTTGAGCAGCGCCTGGCACCACGCTTTCCCGCCCTTTCGACCCTGGGGGTCCTGGGGATCGTCTTTGTCGCCATGGCCCTGAAGGCGCGGGAGATCGCCGCCCACCCGCTCCTGCTCGGGGAGATTCTTGTTCCGGTGGTTCTCCTCTACGGGGGGAATTACATTCTGGGAGCGCTCCTGGGGAAGGCCTTTCTGAAGCGGGAAGACGCTGTTTCACTCGTTTACGGGACGGTCATGCGGAACCTGTCCATCGCCATGGCCGTGGCCATGAACGCCTTCGGAGAAGGGGGCGCCGAGGCGGCCCTGGTCATCTGTGCGGCCTATCTCGTTCAGGTCCAGTCCGCCGCCTGGTCCGTCGGCTGGGTAAAGCGTTTCTTCGAGCCGCGTGTTCTTCCCGTCGCCGCGGCCGAAGAATCCTGACACGAGGTGACGGGTTCGCGGGCCGTGTCGAAACACCGCCATCTTTATGGCCGCTTCGGCCGGGTCAGCCGGAAATCCTGCCGGGGCAGGCCCGGATCGCGGTTCGGGTCGTAGGTCGTGTCGTTCGAATAGATGTAATCGCCGTTCGCGTTGACCCAGCGGCGGCTCCAGTCGCTCGTGTCCCGTTCGACCTTCCCGGTGATGGGATTGACGTAATCCTCCTGGCCGGTGAGGGTCAGGTACTGGTCCCTCTGGATGGACTGCTGGGTGCGGGTCCGGTGAGCCGTGATCTCGCGGTCGATCCGGTTCAGGTCCTCGATGACCTTCCGGGAGATCTCCGCCCTCTCCCCCTGCCCCCTCAGCTCTCCCGCCACCCACTGCGGATTCAGGCGGATGGAGTTGGAAACGATGTCCAGCACGGGTTTCCAGCGGTCCACCTCGGCTGCCGGTGAGCGCATCGCCGTTGTGAAGTCGTTCGCCCACAGGCCCATGGATCGGCGGGCGTCGACCAGGACCGTGTAGAGCAGTTCCTTGTAGGCCCTGCCGTTCTCCGTGTATTCGACGATGACGAACCCCGCCTGGTAGGTCGGAGGCTGGACGCCGACCTGCATCAGCGCACGGGCGACCGGCTCCGACAGGCGGCTCACAACCTGGGCGAGCTTCGGCAGCGGCTCCTTCTGCACGACCCGGACGCCGGCTGCTCCCTGCCTGGTCTGTGAAAATACGTACAGGAGGTACTCCTCCCAGCCGGGCATGCGGACGACGGTCATCCCGTTGTAGTTCATCCCGGGGCCGTGCGTCGGCGGGATCATGGGGCCGTCGGCGTAGTGGATCTTGGGCAGCCTCCGCAGCATGACCGTGCCGCCGGCATCGCTCTTGACCGCGATGTCGCACTTGGCCTCGATGGAATTCCCGGTTCCGCCGGCTACATTCGGGTCCACGCGGAAGATCCCTCCCTCCACGATCCATCCCCTCGGCACCAGCATCGTGAAGGCGTGCTCCCGAGGCTCTGCAACACGGGTGAAGGCGACGGTCCGGGGGACGTTCCTGACGGACGATGCCTGCCTTGCGCTTTTCCTGGAATCGGACGCGGCAGCCGGTGCGGATGCCCCCGCGAAAGACATGGATAGAACCGCCGCAACGGCGAGCATCAGCAACGGTTTCCGCACGGACTCACCTCCCGGGGGCAAATCGCCCGGCCGGCATTTTACCCGTCATCGGGAAGAATTGAAAGCCGATCGTGGGAACGGGACGGTGCATCGGCCGCCTCCACCGGTCGTTTCCCATTGCATTGACGAATGCCGAGAATGGCATTATGATTGTGCAAAGGCTGCATATGTCCCCGCGTTTATTTCCATAACCTTCCGAAAAACGCTCGATACACCGGCAACGATCGGACCCGTTCATCACCTCAACGAGACTCGCAAGCGGCAACCAGTGAAGGATTCCTCGCAAACATTGGTGCATCATGGAGTCCGTGAAAGGAACGTTCCAGGACAAGGAGGTGCTGAAATGGAAAAGCGCATCGAGAGCTACTACCAGAGCCTGTACGAAGCGGCGGCCGTCCTGAATTCCACCCGCCAGATCCGGGACATCCTCCATTCCATCGTGGAGAACGTCGCCAGGACGATTGCGGCCAAGGGGTGCTCGCTGATGCTCCTGTCGCAGAACAGGAGGGTGCTCAGCCATGTGGCGTCGTACGGGCTGAGCGAGGGCTACCGGACGAAAGGCCCCGTGCTGGCGGACAAGAGTCTCTCGGAAGCCCTGGGGGGCAAGGTGGTGAATGTCCTCCATGCATCGGACGACGACCGGATCCAGTACCCCGAGGAGGCCCGGAAGGAGGGGATCGAGTCGATCCTGTCCGTGCCGGTGATGCTGCGGGATGAGATCGTCGGCGTAATCCGGGTATATGCGGCGGAGCCCCGGCAGTTCACCATCGACGACATCTATTTCATCGGGGCCGTCGCCAACCTGGGGGCGATCGCCATCGAAAACTGCAGGCTCTACAGGACCCTGAAGAAAGACTACGAGACGTTCCGGCGGGAGTACTTCAGCCACATCGGCGAAGACCGGGCATGGTAGGGAGCGGCCCGGGACTTCGGCGGAAGGGTTCAGAGAGGATTCCCGCACACCGGGCACCTGCCGCCCGGCGGGAGATCCGTTCTCCTGAACTCCATGGTGCAGTGCGGGCAGGTGACAAACGGAGATGTCTCGACGGGGCGCGGGACCTGTTCCTTGGTTTGAGCGGCCCGCTCCCTGGCCTTCGCGGCCCGCTCCGCCAGCTCTTCCCTCACGTCGGGGATCCGCGCGCGCTCGATTGTGCCGAGCGTGTGGTTGGCCAGGATGCGCGACGGAAGCCGGATATGGGTGAAGTGGTAGCCGCCATCGGGGTCCTTCCACTGAATGGTGAGCCGGTAGGACTCGCGGACGGTTTTGCGGGGAAACAGGAGCGCCAGCGGTCCCAGAAACAGGAACCGGCCCAGGGGATACCTTTTTTCGACTTTTGAATCGTCGGCGAGCGAGACCTCGGTGATTCCGTCGAGGGGTATGCGGCCGAGTTCCCTTTCTCCGTCGTGCAGGATGAGGGATTCGTGGGTCGGCACACAGGCGACCAGCCTGTCGGAAGGAACTTCGTCCAGCAGGGTCTGCAGGTCGGGGGAGCTCCCCCCGGCGGCCGTGTTCATAACGCCTCCCCATCAAAGGAGATCATGGCATCGTGCCTCCGGATTCCGTGGAGAGAAAACTCCAGACCGGGAAAACCGATGTCATGGTTCTCTCCCTTTTCGCAGCAACTTCCTCAAGCAGCAACCATTATTTTCCGGCATCCGGCTGCAACCGCCGGATTTTGAATCTTCGGCACCCGCGTCGTTGAGGAACATCTCAGTCGGGACAGGCCGGCGGCGGGAGGCGGACCTCCCCTATTTCCCCCCGGCCGAACATGAGCCATTCGGCAGGATGTAACCCGGGCGATCCCCCGGCGTTGTGCCGTGCTTGACAGGATCTCTGTTTTTCCGTAAGCATCGAACAGGCAATCCCAAAAGCCTGTAATTTCCATGATTCGAGAGAGGTGGACGCAAATATGCGTACGATTGCCGAGCTTCCGATCCTGTTCTCCCGCTTCATTCCCGCCACCGCAAATAGCGATACGTGCAGAAGGATATCGATATGTTGAGCATCGTCCACCGTTTCTCAAAACTTCCGAGCATCCGGCAACTCCCCTTCAAGCAGAATCTGATCGACTTCTCCCTGGATCGCCTCGTTCGCGGAGTGGACAACATTCATATTGACGTTCACATCAGCCCCCAGGTTCAAAACGCCGTCAAGCGGGTGGTTTCTCTTTTAATGATCAAGCACAGCGATACGGAAACCTATTTCAAGGATTACCAGAGAGAGACCCTGAAGAATGAAATCAATGCGTTAAGGAATCTCTGCACGGATGTCCTCCTGGACGGGATCAACAGGGCCAAGTCGCTCTCGGAAGTGCAGATCGACTATCTGGGGCAGGTTTCTCTAGCCAAGTTGTTCCTGCAGGAAATCAGGAACCAGTATGAGGTCTTCCTGGCCAACTTCAAAGACATCATCCGAAGCGGCGAACTGTCCCTGGAGCGCGACTCCTTCGAATCGTTCAAAATGAAGGAGAAGCTGAATGAATTGAAGTACAACCAAAGGCGAACCCTTCTTCGCGCGGGCGACGAGCTGTTCCGGATCCTGGCGGACGTCAGCGCAAAGAACCTGCGGATGCTCCGTGAATCGAATTTCCATTCCGACCGCATCCTGCCGGACGATCTCTTCCTCAATCCGATTCTTTACACGGACAACGCGCTGGACGATCTCTTCCTGGTCGAGGCCTATGTGATCATCGGCCAGCGGTCCGAAGATCCCGACAATTATCCGAATATCAAGAATATGATTTACGGCCTGCTGGAGCAGACGGACCTGGCCGGCGGGATCGCCGAAGGAGAGGAAACCGCCGGTGAAAACGAACCGGGGCTGAAAGAGGTGGAAAAAAGGCTGCTGACGGGGAGGCATGCCTTCGATGCATGGATGATGGAAGAGGAAAACATCGACCTGCTGTTCAACTGCTTCGAGAGCGAGGATCGGTACGACCGTCTGAAAAGGAGCAGGGAATCCCGGGAGGTTCTTGACGGGATCAAGGCCCGGTTGCATGTCCAGGAGAGCCTGCTGGACCTGTTCTACCGACGATTCGATGAGTCGCCCGTGATGAAGAGGCTCGTGGCGGCTTACGAAATCAAGGGCATCTATGGCCGCTACTGTCCTCCCCTGCGTGTCCATCAGCTGCGGGAATTCCTCATCGAGCCGGACGCGGGGGAGCCCATCACACGGCAGTTCAAGAACAGGAAAGCGGATTTTCTGGATCCCGTTTACCAGGCGGTCAGTGAAATACGGGGATGCTCGACCCGGAAAAAGAAGCAGCACCTCATCCAGTTTTTGAAAGACTTCTCCCGTTATCACCGGGATCTCCGCAATTACCATCTCCTGAAGGGGATCATGGACGCGGTCCACCTCATCCGGGAAGACAAAAAACTCCTGCTGTCAAAGGAAAACCGGTCCCTGTACGAGTTTCTGCTTCCCAGTGAACGGGTCATGGGGGAAAGGCCGATCGTCAACCACGTCATCATGAAGGCGGATATCCGGGGCTCCGTGGACATCACCTACACGATGATCGAACGGGGGCTGAACCCGGCGTCCTATTTCAGCCTCAATTTCTTCGACCCGATCTCCGAAATTCTGTTCGACTATGGCGGGGCCAAGGAATTCATCGAAGGGGACGCGATCATCATGTCGCTCTTCGAACACGAGGACACCCCCGAGGGCTGGTACAGCGTGGCCCGCGCCTGCGGCCTCGCCGTCCGGCTGCTGCAGATCGTACAGCAGTACAATGTGACGAGCCAGAAGCACAAGCTGCCGGTCCTCGAGCTGGGGATCGGGATCTGCTTTCATCAGAGCCCTCCCTCGTTCCTGTTCGATGGGGATTCCAGGATCATCATTTCTCCGGCCATCAATCTGGCGGACCGGCTGTCGAGCTGCAGCAAGACCCTGCGCAAACAGCTCCGGGACGAGAACCGGCTCTTCAACCTGTTCGTGTTCCAGGATATCCCCGACGAAGAACTCAAGGCCACGGCGGACGACCTTTCCCTTCGTTACAACGTCAACGGGATCGAGTTGAGCCCCGAGGGGTTTATCAAACTGTCAAAGGAGATCAGCCTGAAAAGGCTGGAATATCCGATGAACGGCAGTGGCAGGGTGACCCTCCACACTGGAACGTTCCCCACTCTGTCCGGAGGGTCCCAGCGCCTCGTTATCCGGGAAGCGGAGGTCTTGCGGGTCAAGCCGAAAACCGTTGACGTGATCGAAAAGACGTCCCGGAAATACTACGAGGTCTGCAGCCAACCGGAAATCTACGAGTTCATAAAAAAACACCTTTAGTCCGTGCTTGACGTGCCGCCTCGATGAAATTATGGTGCCTTTATGAAAATTCAACTGGTTCGCGTTCTTCATCGTCCCTTTCGCCCGGAAGCTGAGAAATTCCGTCCTCCCCGTTTCCAGGTCCTGGTCCTTCTTCTTGTCACCTTATTCAGTATGTTCCTCTGGTCCTGCATGGAGGAAGGCGAGCCCACCGACCAGCCGGAACAGGTCACCCGCACCTTCGAGGCCAAGGAGAGATTTGTGCTGCAGGCTTTGGCCCGCGTCTTCAACGAAAAGAACCTCGGGAAAGCCACCATCAACGCGGAAGCGCACGAAGTGACGTCGGACTACGTCTACGATGGGGAATGGAGAACCAAGAGCCTCGCCCGCACCCGTCAGGTCAACTGGAAGGAGACGGAAGTGACGCTCACCGTCACCACCGAGAAGAAGACGTCCACGGGATGGCAGTTGAGGCGGCTGCTTGGATCGGACCAGTACAAGAAGATTTTCAAGGCCATCGAGTCCCAGATCTTCCGGGAGATGTACAAAACCGAGTGAAGCCGGCCCGTCGGATCGGTCCCGGCTGTGGCGGGATACTTCCGGCACAGCCCCGCGGAAGGCTACATCCGCCGGATCCGTCCTGCCTGAGCCAGGCACTCTCCCGCCTTTTGATATCCCATCTCGATCATCTCCGCCGCCCGGTCGAATTCCAGCGTCTGGCATGCGTTTCTGGGAATCTCGATGACGATGTCCGGCGGGTAGGCCGCGAGCTTCTGCCGGGCGATGCTGCTCTGCATGGCTTCAAACGCCTGCATGGCGATATCGTACGCACCCCAGTCCCGGCCGCTGGCTGCCGCGGATCGCTGCAGGCGGTTGATGAAACGGTTGATCTTCTCGTGCAGCGGCGACGGGTGGACCGCCGGTGACGGATCCGCGCTTTCCGGGTTTTCCGGACTCTCCTCGGCGCCGGCCAGGTTGACGGCAATCGTGATGTCCGTTTCGTCGCCGATTGTCGGGGCGACCGGCACCGGGTTCAGGACCCCTCCGTCGATCAGGTCGATCCCTCTCTTCCGGAAGGGAGTGAAGAGAAGGGGGATCGAGATGGAGGCCCGGATCGCATCGAAAAGCTTTCCCGATTTTATCCAGATTTCCCTCTGATTCCTCACGTCGGTGGCCACGGCTGTATATTGGATCGGGAGTTCCTCGATCCGTTTCTCGCCGACGAGCTTGACCAGGGTGTTGATGATCTTGTCGCCCTTGACCAGCCCGCTCTTGCCCCATGAAAGGTCCAGCATGGTGACGATGTCGACTTTCGTGACGGCGCGGACCCATTGCTCGTATTCGTCCAGGTTTCCCGCTGCGTGGATGCCGCCGATCAGCGCGCCGATGGAGGAGCCGGCGATGGACCGAATCACGAACCCGTTTTCCTCGAGCCGGTGAATCACGCCGATGTGCGCCAGCCCACGGGCGCCGCCGCTTCCAAGTACGAGAGATACGGTTTTCATCTTTGCTTCACTCCAGTGGAATCGGTTCCGGTTTCCGGTTGTCCGGGATCTATCCGGGAAGGACTGCCGTTTCCCCCGAAATTAGCGCAGCAGCATGGGGAAGTCCAGGCGATTCCGGCGCCCGTATGAGCGGAGAAGAAGCGGATTCCGGGTGTCCGCCGGCGCCTGCCTCAACCGTCCGTTCGGACCGACGTCTGTTGTTGGACGTCCTTCCGGAGCGGGGTTCTTGTGCTTTCCCCGGGGGTGATGTATTGAATATCCGTTACAACGGAAGCGGCAACAGCCTCTCCCGGGGAGACCGTATCACCCTTCCCCGGCGGGAGGATTCTTCTTTGTGGTGGCGGTCATGGACGATCGGGCGGTTCCGAAGCTGGGCCTTCGGGTTTTCTTCACGGGTGTGAGGCCGGGATGTTTTGTCGCCATTCTCCTTGTTCTGGCGGGGGTCTCGGTCCTGCTTCCCGCCGCGGAGGCCGGCCAGTCCCGGGAATCGTGGAAAATCCTGGCCAGAGGCGTCGAATACGGCATCTTCAGCGTGAACCGGCTGCCGGACATCGGAAGCGTGAAAATCCATGTGGTCCGCATCGATCCCGCACGGGCGAAACTGAAGCTGGTCCTTGCCTCGGAGCATGAAGGCAGGAGTCGCTCGACGGGGGAGTGGTGCAGGGATTTCAAGCTGGTCGCGGCAATCAACGCCGGGATGTTCTACAAGGACTATGTAACCAACGTGGGGTATCTCCGCAACGGGTCCCGCGTCCAGAACCGGCGCTGGAACAGGAAGTACAAGACCGCCCTTGCCTTCGGCCCCCGGAAGGCCGGAATCCCCGGGGCCGTCATGGTCGATCTCGACACGCCCGATGCGATCGGGCGCGTGGATGACTACGACGCCGTGGTTCAGAACCTTCGCCTGATCAAGGGGAACGGGGTGAGTGTCTGGAACCGGGCGGACAGGCAGTGGAGTGAATCGGCCGCGGGCATGGACGGGGAGGGGCGCGTTCTTTTCCTGTTCTGCCGGTCGCCGCTGACCATGAGGGATTTCAATCAGGTGGTGAACTCGCTGGGCCTGGGGGTTGTCCGGATGATGCACATGGAGGGCGGACCCCTGGCCAGCCTGTCGATCCGGACCCGGGATATATCCGTCAACCTCGCCGGCAGTTACGAAACCGGTTTTCTTCAAAACGACACCAACATGCATCAGTGGCCCATCCCGAATGTGATCGGGGTCCAGGGCGACTGACGGACGGCGGCATCGATCCGTCCCGCTGGGCATGAACTGCATTCAGTGCAACAGGGTATTCTCGCGGGAAGACTGCATCGCTTCCATCTCCGGAAGCATCTTCGGAGACGAGTGCACGGAATCCTACTTTTTCTGTGTGCGCTGCGGCGTCTACACGAAGGAGATATTCTGGGACTGCTTCTCCGGAGAGGAGTCCGTTTCTGTGTCCGGTCCGATCATGAAGGCGGACGGTGATGCGAAGGTCGCACAGATCGGGAACTGCTCCGAGCCCTGGAACAAGAAGTGCCGTTGCGAGGCGCACCGGTCCTATTTCAACGGATCGCTTGACTGACATCTACAGCCGCCCCGAGAGGGGAGCCTTTTCTTCCTGACGACCGTCTTCCCGAAGCCTGCTCTCCCGGCCCAGCGCGGCCGTGCCGCTTCATTCCCCCGTCCAGGCATCGTTGTGTGAAAAGGTATAATAGTGCCAGTACTGGACGAGTGCGGGAACCGCCTTCGAGATGAGGCGGGGATTGATTTCCCACGCCGCCTTGATGACGTTCCGGAACATGGTCCGGACGGGCGGGGGGACCCGAAGCGTGAAATGATGGAATATCTTCAGAATCATGACGATTCGGAAGAGATCCTTCCTTCGGGTAGAATACAGGCCCGTCAGGTATTTGACGTTCTTCAGCCATCCGATCATGCGCCGCTCGAAGCACTCTGGTTCGTAGATTTTCCGGAAGAGCGCCATCCGGCCGTTCTGCAGGTCATCCGGGCTGATCTGCTTCGGCATGATATTCGATGATAGATGCCAGAAGCCGCTGAAATCCTCGATGAGACGCCCCTCATGTTTCATTCTCTCGTACAGGGGCGTTCCGTTGGGGGCGTTGAGTATGCTGATCGAGGCAAAGGGGCTGGACGTCGCCTCGAGAAAATCCTCGATTTCCCGGAATACCGACGGTGCGTCGTGGTCGAAGCCGACGATCATTCCAAGGAATGGAAGGATCCCGTGGCTGGAGATGCGGGGAATGACCTGGAAGGGGTTGTACCGGGCCATCTGTCCCTTGTTCACCTCTTCGAGGCATTCATGGTTAATGGTCTCCAGCCCGAGAAAGATGACGCTGAAGCGTGCATCGGCGAGAAGCTTCACGATCTCGTCGTCCGCGCCGATCATGACGGTTGCCTGGGTGGCGAACGACACGGGCCGGGAGAGAGTCCTGTTCCACCGGATGATTTCCTGGAGCAGTTCCATCGTGAATGTCCGGTTCACGACGAAGTTGTCATCGGAAAAGAAGACGGTCTCCGCTCCCCAAGCCTGGGCGTTTCGAAGCTCCAGCATGATCCGGTCGATGGGCTTGCTGCGGTATTTCCTTCCCGAAACGCGGATGACGTCGCAGAAGTCGCAGCGGTTGGGGCAGCCGCGGCTTGTCTGCAGGGAGTAGTAGTGGTAGTCCCTCCTGTCGATCAAGGCGAGGTCCGGAACGGGCGTGTCCTTCAGATCGACGAACGATTCCTGCCGGTAAACGGTTTTGGCCCCGCCCTGAAAACAATCCCTCAGGAACTGCGGCCATGTGTACTCCGCCTCACCGATGAACAGGTGATCCGCTATGTCGCCCGCGCGGTCCGGCTGGATGGTGGCGTAGATTCCGCCGACAGCGACCGGTATGCCCCGTTCCCGGAACCGGCAGCTGACGGCCTCCATCCTCTCGGCCTGAAGGGTGTAGCCCGTGATGCCCACCAGGTCGCACTCCAGATTCCAGTCAATAGGGGAGATGTTCTCGTCACAGAGGGCGTATTCGACATCCAGGTCATTGGGCGTCAGTGCGATCAGGGTCAGAAGAGCGGTGTTCTGCATGAGGGTCTTGTGCCGGCCCACGATGTCGAGGGCTCCCCGCATGGCCCAGAAATTCTCCGGTGTCTTCGGATTGATCAGATAGATCTTCATCGGTTGTCGGACTTGTGGAGCGGCCGCTGTTCATCCTCCTGTAATCACTGCGATCCTGCATGGCACCTGTCTTTGCGAATCGCCGGATCAGGATAGCAGAAAGAAAGAGGGGCTGCAGCCTTTTTGACCGCAACCCCTCGTGGAATGACCCGCCGGGGTGGTATTGAATGATTCTGTTCCCCCAACACCCGAACAGGTATCAGGTCCGCAAGAACGGGGCAACGAGGATCGTCTCTATCGCAAAACCACCTTCGCCGTCAGAAAGGCGAAACGATCGGACGGTGAAGCCCAGATCGAGAAGGCCTGGTTGCCGAACTTGCGATTCAGATCCTTTTGGGGATGCCAGGGATTCGGCTGGACGGTAACGGCATCTTTCGGAGAGGCGGCGGCCACAGCCGGCAGATACCAGTCGGCCCGTTCGCCCGGCCTGTAAACCCTCCAAGACTGCTGATCCGTCTTGAACACGACCCTGCCGGATTCATCAACGGCGACGAGCATGAACCCAAAACTGCCCCCGCGGCGGCCCCCGACGGTGAATACGTCGCCGTTCCGCAGGGTGGCCGGGGCGGAAAAGGCCGGAAGTGGGGCCTCATCGCCGCGGGTTCGGAAAGAGGGCTGGTACCTCCTGAGTGGAACCCCGTTCAGGTAGACATCGGCATCGTCTGCCATGTGCCAGTAAAGAGTCACCGGGATTCCGGACGAAAGCCGTGGCTGAGGCTCCGGAGTGGAGGGCATTCCCATCACTTCGCCGGGGCTCTTGTCGAAGACGATTCCCATGATTTCGTTCTTGTTGACCTGGACCGAAATGACGCGACCGTCTTCGAGCAGAATGTTCATCGCTCCGATCGCCTGTGCCGCGATCACCAGAAGAGCAAGAACGGCAGCCGCTGCAACTGCTATCGCTTTTTTCCGTCCCATGAAATCTTTCCTCCCTTCCGAGCATATGATGGGTGTTCTTTTGCCTTGCCGGACTCAAAGCGTACTGTCACGTTGAATCCATATAGGATTGTTTCTTCGATTTCCAGAGAATAGGGCATCTTCCCCAATAAAGGGGCTTTCCCCGAATCTTGCTTTAAACCGGATTTATGACGCTTGGTGATTATGCCTGAATGGCTGTCCGGTCCATCATACCCTGTCACGACACCTCACGTTCCGCCGTTGGCGAAAAGCAGGAGGAAGCGCTCAAAGATATCCTTTTGAAAATGATTGGACATCTTCGTTTTCATCATGACGAGTGCGTCATACGGTTTCATCGGGAGCTTGTAAGGCCTTTCGGCTGTCAGCGCCTCGTAGACATCGGCGATGGCGCAGATCTTGGCATACTGATGGATGTCACTCCCCCGGAGTCTCTTGGGATAACCCGTTCCGTCATTCCGTTCATGGTGCTGGAGGGTGATCTCCCTGCACTCGACGGTCAACTGGTCGGTCTCCCGGAGGACCTGATACCCGAAAGACGGGTGCTTGCGCATCGCGTCCATCTCTTCCTCGGAGAGTCTCCCGGGTTTGTTGATGATGGCGGTATCTACGCGCACCTTGCCGATGTCATGGAGAAAGAACGCGGCTCCCAGCTCATGCAGATCGTGCTCGTCGGAATCCCGGAAGAGGACCTTGGAGAGCGCTACGCCCAGAAGGCCCACTGTCACTGAGTGGGTGTACGTGTTGAAATCGTGCGAGGTGATCTGCACCAGGTGCGAAGTGATCGAATGATTCTGAAGAATCAGGTCGACGATCCTGGCGATGGTCTGTTTGGCCTGCACGATGTTGGCAGCGGTCGGCTTGTCCATCAGATCGTGCATCATGTGGATGGACATATCCTGGACGGCCCGCACTTTCTCCTCCGGCGGGGCCTTCCGGTCGCGGACGATCTCGTCGATGGCCTCATGGACCCGGATCTGCTCGGCGGATGGAGTTGTGCTTTCGACGGCCTGCTCCTTCCGTCCGTCCGGCGGCTGGGTGTCGGCCGCGATCTGGAATTCATCCTTCGGGGAAACCTCTTTTCCCGGATGGATCACCGGTGAGGGCGTTGTACGTTTGACGTCCTGCCCTTCCCGGCCGGTGGACGGCTGGGAGTTGTCTCCGGTCTGGATTCTCTGCTTCGGGGAAAGCGTCTTTTCCGGATCGATCACCACCATCCGGATCCTGTGATCGACGATCTTCCGGATCTGACTCTCCGACTCGATGTGAAAACTGTTCGACAGAAACGGGTGTTTAAACCAGGCCTTCTCCAGATGGACAAACATGCCGACTTTCAACTGATCTACAGGAATGGTCTTCTTCATCTCTTGCTCTCACGGGGAATGGCTGTGAACGGCATCACCTCTATATCCCCTATCGAAAGAAAGATTGTCGTTCTTTAGGCCTTCGGTAAGTATTTTTTCCTTTCCCCTTGAGCGAGCCTGTTTTGGGGGAAGGTCAACATTCTTGTCTTGGAAAACACAGACATTTTTTCTATAGTGCCCCATCCGAACATCACGTTTTCGGAATGCAAATAGACCATCACTCACGCGCGAAGGGAGATACGCTCATGTCCAAGGTCGGTCTATGTGTGGCTGAAACGGTGATCGCGTTTACCCTGCTGGTCCTGGCAACCTACTGGATGAAGAGAAAGGGCGTGCTGAAACAGGAAGACAGTCCTGTGTTCGCGAGGCTGCTCACCCAGGCCGTCCTGCCCGCCACCATCCTGTACCAGCTGTGGACCCATCCCATGTCGAGCGAAAGCTTCACGCCTGTTCTCGTCATGTTTGCATCGGGGACCGCCGCTCTGGCGATCAGCTGGCTTGCGGGAGTCCTTCTGAAATTCGACCGCGAGAGCACGGGGGCGCTGATGATCGTCTCGTCTTTCGGCTCTTCGGCGCTGATCGGCTATCCCATCATCCAGTTCGCCTTCGAGAACAACACCTGGGCGCTCGCCGAAGGCATCGTCATCAGCGAACTGGGCGTGGGCCTGCCGATCTTTATCTTTTGCCCGGCCGTGGCCATGTACTTCGGGGGGACCTTCCGGGGGACGGAGGACCTGAAAAAACTGGCGAAAGAGTATTTCACGTCGCCCATCCTGATCGCGGTCGTCCTGGGGCTGGCCGGCGCCCAGATGCGCATTCCGGAAGGAATACCGGTGGTTGATACGCTCCGGGAGGCCCTGAAGATGGCCCAGGGCGCGACGGTGGTGGTTTCCGCGATCATTTTGGGCCTTCAGCTTTCCGTGCAGCCGCCGCGCGGCTTCTGGGCGCTGATCGTGGTGTCCATTGTCGTGCAGATGCTGTTTCAGCCCTGGATGTGCAATACGGTGTCGAACCTACTGGAGGTGGGGGCGGAAAACCGGCAGATCCTGATCCTGATCAGCACCATGCCCGCGGCGATTCTGGGGCCTGTTTTCGCCTCCCGTTACAACTGCGCAGCGAAAACCGCCACCATGCTCACCTTCACACACATCGTCATCAGCCCGGTCCTGGTGCCGGTCGTGTTTTCGTCGCTTGCTTAGCTGCCTGACCCCATGTTTGCATGGCGGGCCAGGACGGAATGGAACGGTATACATCGTTCATGACAAGGGGCGGGATTTCCGCCGGATTTCCCGCCGCTTAGGGGATCATCTCGAAAACGTCGGTCTGCACCCGCTTTTCTTCCTTCGTGTCCCTGTGAACGGTGAACCATTCCACCCGCCAGGTGCCGGCCTTGCCGTCCTGCACGTCCGCAAGAAAGAAGGTCGCAAAGCCGGGGAGGTAGAAATTGTAAGGCCCCTCCGTCCGGGATTCCCCGCGTGGATTCGTAATGCGCACCTTGTACAGGAACGCAGGCAGTCCGGATCGGTTCTTGAAGGTGTCCGTGGGGGGGCCCTGCAGCCAGGCGCCGAAGACCTTCGGGCCGTTGGTCCTGAACGCCCCCATGTCTGCGAGCTCCTGAAGGGACCAGCGATCTCCGGCCTGAACAACACGAAGTGTCCGGTCATAATCGGAGCGGCTCCCGTCGTATAAACCCACCCCGTGGCCATGCAGGAACCAGTCTTGTGCTCCAAGGCCGGTGGCGGCAAAGAGCACCAGGACGCAACAAGCGATCGAAAGACGGAATGATTTCACGGCAAATACCTCTCTTATTGCGCGATGAGATGGAACCGTACCGTCGACGCGATGCCCGTCTCGTCAAAGGCCCGAACGACGATGGCATGGCGGCCGGGCGTGAGCCGGACCCGTGCCTCCCAGAAGGACGTCCCTTCTGCTGCCCGAAACCTGTCTTCTCCGTCCACACGGAACTCCACCCGCTCGATTCCGACCGAATCCTTGACGAATCCCAGGATGCTCGTGGTCCGGCCTGCCGGAACCACCTGGTTCTCCGCATGGGAAGAGACAAGAATCTTCGGAGGGTCCAGGAGATCCGTCCCGTCGGCGGGCAGGGCGTCCAGGAAACCCAGCGCCCCGGCCACGGTGGGCGCGATGTCGTCGATCTCGACCACCGAGCGCACGATGCTTTGCCGACCTCCGGAGGGATTCATGATCAGGAGGGGGACCTGGTCTTCCACGCGCTCGCCGCGGCCGTGCTGTCCCAGGTAGATGCTTCCGCGGGGAGAGAAGTAATAGGGGCTCTTCGCCTCCACCAGCAGGTCCCCCGAGCGGCCGGAACCCGACAGCCCCAGGGCCCGCGTGTTGAGGCGCTCCTCGCTCTCCCGCTCCAGCCTTTTTGTCACGATCTTTCCGTCGTTCCCGCTCATCAGGAAGACGGCGGGCTCTTTGCCGGGGATGCCGGTCTCGCTGAAGAAGATCCGGGACACGTAAGGCTCCTTCAGCAGGAGGGCCGAAACCGCCTCGATGTCCGACCGGGCCGGTAGGGTAGACCACGGGGCTCCGGGGGGCCGGATGGAGACAAGGGCTGCATTGCCGTTGGAGTCGGCCATGACGGCAATGTCGAAGTCCGTGGCGTTTTCATCCAGGCGTCCCGACTTGTCCAGGGGAGGACGGTACGGGCTTCCGGCCAGGGCATGATAAACCCTCTCCGCATCGACGGTGATTTCGTCCTTCGCCACCGCGTCCGCCTGCCCATGGTCGGATGCCAGGAAGATCATCGTCTCGTCCAGCAATCCGCGGTCTTCCAGGGCCTTAATAATTTCTCCGATCAGCGGATCGAGATGCTCTGCCAGGTAGTCCGCCTGCCGGTCTCCGGCGCCTCCAATGGGGCCGGGACCTTTCGCGTGGGACAGCCCGTCCAGCCCTGATAGCCATATGCCCATCAGCTCCGGCGGATTCTCGCTCCGGATCAGCGCCACGGCTTTCCGCGCGGCGGAGGCATCGAGGAGGGCGTACTGGTTGACGAAAGGCAGAACGTCGAGACTGATGAGGGCGTCGAAGAGGTCCGGGTTCACGACCACGTCAGCGCCTCGTCTCACGGGATCGAAAACGACGGCCGACCGGGTCGTGCGGCCCCTCGCCGTCTCCGCCTCCTTGAACGCCTCGTAAATCGTCCGCACGTCCCGGGAAAGGTCCTGGTCGTGAACGGGAATGCCCCCGAAGGACCAGGCGCGCCCCAGGCCGGGATCGTCCTCGCTGCCGTATTTCACGTATTCCCGCGTCCGCCGGTACAGGGGCACATTGGCGTCGAGGGTCCGGTCGAACCATTCATTGCCCGGAACTCCGTGACGGCCCGGGTAGACGCCCGTGAAAATCGTCGTGTGGTTGGGAAGGGTGATGGAAGGGAGGGCGGAAAGGCACTTCGCGAAGCGTACGACCCCCCGCTCCCGGATCAGACGCTCCAGGTTCGGGAGCCTCTTCGCGTCAAGGGCGTTGTACGCCGACTCGCCCCGCAATGCGTCCACGACGATTACAATGGCCCGGCTTCGGGAGTCCAGGCGCTTTCGCAAAAGGCGGAAGGCCTGGAGGGACTCGACGCCCGTGATCGGTTTGATCGGCTGAAATCTCGGGGGAGCGCCGGGACCGGGAGCGAAGAGGCCGAGGCTCAGCGCGAGATCGGCGGCACTCTTGTACCAGGCGCTGGCTTCCACGTCCTCGAAGCGGGAGGCCTTGTCCATCATCTGCGTGGCAAGCGTCTCGTCGCGGGTGGCCCTGGAAAGAACGTCCTCCAGGATGACGGCGAACTCGGCGCGGCTCACCGCGTCGGAGGGACGGAACGTTCCGTCGGGAAAGGGCTCGAGACCCCGGATGCCCAGAGCGAGAACGCGCCGGATGTCGTCCCGATAGGCACTGTCCTCGATGTCTTTCACCGCAGGCGCCGCCGCCTGCTTCTCGACGTAGGGTCGCCAGGTCGCCGATCCCCGGATCGTCCGGATCCGATCCACGCGCAGCTCATGTACCAGCAGGGCCGCCAGCTCGCCCCTGGTCACCTGGGGCAGGAGCCCCAGTCTCTTCCCCAGGTCGCTGCGGGGCGCAAAAGAGTATACGGACCGGATGTGCTCGACCCGGCGATCGAGATCGACCTTCCCGGAGGGGTGCGCTATGCGGCGGGCGCGTTCCAGGGCCTCGATGGCCCTGGAAAGGTAAAGACCGCGCTGAAAGAGGTCTCCCAGCCGAAGAAGGCTCTCCCTGTCCTCGGCCTTGTACCGGTTGAGGACTTCCCACTCCCGCTCGGCCAGGTCAAGGCCGTATGGCGGCAGCTCCCCGTGATGGCTTGCTGCGGCCAGGATCCGGATCGTCACCCTGGAGGTCCGGATGCGCTCCTCCCCGGACTCGGAGCGGATCATGGCCTGTCGCACCTCCGACAGGGCCTCCCCGGTCTTTCCCGTATTCCCCAGGGCTTCGGACAGCCCCAGGCGCGCCTCGACCAGATCCGGGCCCTTCTGCAGCACCGCCTGGAAGCGCGGGATAGCCTTCTCGTCCATTCCCGCCGCGAGAAGGCGGTTTCCGGCCTCGAGATCCATTTCCACTCCCGGCGTCATGCGGAACTTGGTTTTCCTGCCTCCTGCCTCCGAATAGGACAGCACGGACTTCTTCAGATCGAGGAACTGCCCGCCGAAACCGAAGGCCTTCATCTCCGCCACGGCCGCCTCCAGCGGCCAGCCCTGGACCTGCATGCGGTAGATCGCGGCCATCACCCCGGTCCGGTCTTCTCCCTGCCGGCAGTGGAAGAAAACCGGCCGGAGGGCGGGATCGGTAACGATGTCCAGAAAACGAAGGATCGACTCGCGGCTCGGAGTATCCAGCGCGGACAGCGGGATGTGCTCGATGCGAAGGCCCAAAACGCCCGCCGTTTCGCGGTAGGGGACGTCATCCCGGAGACAGACCAGCGTCCTGACGCCGGCCCGCTTCAGCGACTTGAGCCCGCTATCGGTGGGAGAGCCGCCCCGGTAAACGTCCGTGTCGATGCGGGCGAACCGCTCGATGCCGTCCACTTTCATGGTCTCGGCCATACCCGGAGGTTCTGTCATCTCTTTCCGGACCGCCGGGGTGCTGCTGCAGCCTGCCTGAAGGATGAGCAGAAAGGAAATAGCCAGATACAGGGGGCCAACCATGAAAGGCTTCTTTGATTCCATGATTTGCACCGATTCATACCTCCTTTTGAAAAGACGACGGTGCCGTTGTCGGACGGGCACTCAGGAGAAGACAGGGGAATGGATTGACGTTTCAGCGATACAGCAGCATTGCAAGGTTTCCGTGACGTTACCACAGACGTCACCGGGGGAGCAAACGCCATTTGGCCGATGGGAAACATGCCTTTGTCATCACAACGGACTCATTTATGGACCGGGAAGACGGTGTTGGACTCCATCTTACAGCCGACGTCCCTTCTTTCGCTCCCTCATGATCCTGAAATCCTGCGTGCAGACCGGATCTGCATCGGACAAGCAGGTCGTCATTGACAATCACTACATGTTGTGGTTATGTGCAGGGCCTCATACAACATGTGGTGTTGATCTGTCGAACTTTCTCTTCTCTTTCCAAGGGGTTAATCTGCCATGAGAACAATGTCTGATTCTTTCGATAAGCCGGAGTTGGCAAAGAATGCCGTCACAGTGCTGGAAAGGCGGTATCTGAAACGGGATCTGGATGGCAACGTTCTGGAAGAGCCGGCGGATATGTTTCGAAGGGTAGCGCAAACCGTTGCCGAGGCAGATCGGAAATTCAGCAGGAAAAACGGCGTATCTCAACTTGCAAAGGAATTCTACCGCATGATGGCTTCCATGGAATTTCTGCCCAACTCGCCGACCCTGATGAATGCCGGGCGTGAACTGGGGCAATTGTCCGCCTGCTTTGTGCTGCCGGTGGGTGATTCCATGGAGGAGATTTTCGATGCCGTGAAATACACCGCCCTGATTCACAAATCCGGAGGAGGCACCGGTTTTGCCTTTTCCAGGCTGCGCCCCGCCAATGACGTTGTCCTGACGACGACCGGCATTTCCAGCGGTCCGATATCGTTTATGCGCGTTTTTGACATCGTCACGGAAACCATCAAGCAGGGCGGCACGCGGCGTGGCGCGAACATGGGCATCCTGCGTGTCGATCATCCGGACATCATGAATTTCATCATGTGCAAAGCCGACAAGAAGCAGCTCAACAACTTCAACATTTCCGTGGGGCTTACGGAAGCCTTCATGAAGGCCGTGGAGAAGGACGAAAATTACGAGCTGATCAATCCCCGTGACGGGCACGTCACCGGAACGCTCAATGCCCCAAAAGTATTCCATCGGATCATTTCTCAGGCCTGGGAAAACGGCGAGCCGGGGATCGTATTCCTGGATCGACTCAATCGCGACAATCCCACGCCCCACATCGGGGAGATCGAATCCACCAATCCCTGCGGTGAGCAGCCCCTTTTGCCCTACGAGTCATGCAACCTTGGCTCGATCAATCTATCCAGGATGGTGAAGGGAGACAAGGTCGATTGGGAGCGGCTGAAGAAGGTTGTTCACCTGGCCGTTCATTTTCTCGACAACGTGGTGGAAATCAACAAATACCCCTTGCCGCAGATCGCCGAGATGACCCTCGCCAATCGCAAGATCGGGCTTGGAGTCATGGGATGGGCGGACATGCTGATTCTGCTGGGGATTCCTTACAATGCGGAAGAGGCGCTGGAACTTGCCGGAAGGGTCATGAATTTTATCAATGAGGAGGGGCACAGGGCCTCGCATGCATTGGCCGAAACCCGCGGGCCGTTCCCGAACTTCAAGGGATCAATCTATGATCAAAAAAGGATGCCGTCCATGCGCAACGCAACGGTCACGACCATCGCGCCCACCGGCACGATCTCGCTCATTGCCAATGCCTCGTCAGGCGTGGAGCCGCTCTTCGCGGTCTCGTTCGTCCGGCAGGTCATGGATAACGACGTCCTCCTGGAAGTGCACCCGCATTTTGAAGCCATCGCGAAACGCCGGGGTTTCTACTCGCCGGAATTGATGAAGCGAATTGCCGAAGAAGGATCTATTCACAATATGGAAGACATCCCGGAAGATATCCGCAATCTGTTTGTTACGGCCCACGACATAACACCGGACGTGCATATTCGTATGCAGGCGGTCTTTCAGAAATATACGGACAACGCGGTGAGCAAGACCGTGAATTTCCCGAACGGTGCAACCATTCAGGATGTCGCCCGCGTCTATGAGCTGGCCTATCAGCTCGATTGCAAAGGGGTTACGATCTATCGTGACGGCTCGCGGGATCAGCAGGTATTGAGTAGAGGCAGCAAGGAAGGGCAGGCGATTCCGGAAACCCCGGCTCCTGAGAAGCCAACGACCAAGCGCGAGCGTCCCAAAGTGCTCAAAGGCTGGACCTACCAGATGCAGACCGGATGCGGACCCCTGTATGTAACCGTCAACCAGGACAGCTCGGGTCTCTTTGAACTTTTCACCACGATGGGGAAGGCGGGAGGCTGTGCGGCCTCACAGAGTGAAGCGATCGGCAGGATGGTGTCTCTGGCCTGGCGCAGCGGACTCCAGGCAAAACAGGTTATCAAGCAGCTTCATGGCATTTCCTGCCACTCGCCATCGGGCTTTGGCGAGAATAGAGTCCTGTCTTGTGCGGATGCCGTGGCCAAGGCGATTCAGTACCATCTGTCGGACAATGGAGGCAGCGGCAAGATTCCGTATCAGGAAAAGAGTGTTCTGTTCAAGGGAGCTTGCCCCGAATGCGGGGGAATCGTAGCACATGAGGGCGGTTGTATGGTTTGCCGCATATGCGGCTATAGCGAGTGTGCATGAGGAAAGCCCGCCGGGGTAAGCCAGCCTGGAGAGAATGAAAAAATCAATCAGCCTTTTGAGAAAAAAGCGGGCTCGATTGGCCTCCCCGGGACGCTTTCCATGCATCCTTCCCTCACTTGGCGGGCCAGGGCAGGATGGAACGGCCGAAACGCGGATCCCATCGTTGCAGCATCTCCTCACATCCAACCTTCCGGGTTTCCTGCAGTAGCACTGTCCCTCTCATGCCCCCCTCCCTGGGGCTCTATGCCAACCGGACAATTTATGTGTTACAACCCCCGTACTTATTACGTATTCTCTGCGGGACAATATGTTTTCATTGACAATTCTTTTGTTTTCAGATACTTCGCCACCATTCTTCCAAAGGAGGTAATAAATGAAAAGCAAATCGTTGCGGTTGCTTGGTTGCGTGGCGGTAGCAGCGGTACTGTGCCTGTTGCTCGCGGCAGGTCCGGCGGCAGCCCAGCAAAAAGTGATCAAGATCGGTACTATTTTCCCCTTGACCGGCCCGGTAGCAAACGCGGGGCAGCGTTGCCAGGCCGCGGTCCAGACGGCGGTTGAAATCGTCAACGGCCAGCATCCCGGAGTGAAAATCCCCCTGGCAAAGAAGGGTGGGCTGTTGGGCGGATACAAGATCCAGCTGGTCCATGCGGACAGCCAGGGCAAGCCGGACATCGGCAAGGCCGAGGCCGAGCGGCTCATCAACCAGGAAGGCGTATGGGCCCTCATCGGGTCTTATAACAGCTCCGTGAGCGGACCGGCGAGCCTGGTCGCCGAGCGCGCGAAAAAGATCTTCATGTGCGGTGCCTCCAGCAGTTCGGCATTGACCAATCGTAACCTGAACTACTTCTTCCGCCTGGCGCCGACCGACGCGACCGAGTCGGCGGAATTCGTCGAAGTCCTCAAATGGCTCAACCAGAAGCAGAAGGCCAATATCAGGACGATCGGGATCATTTACGAGAATACCCTCTTCGGAAAGGGCGCCGCCGGTGAGGCGAAGAAAGCCGCCACCGCCGCGGGATTCAGCGTAGTGGCGGACGTTCCCTATACCCCCGGGGCGACCAACCTCAACAGCGAGGTTCAGACTCTGAAGACCAAGAACCCCGATGCCCTCTTCGGAGCGGTGCTGGGTGCCGATTACGCCCTCATGGTGAAGACCATGAAGCAGTCAAACTGGGTCCCCAGAATGTCGATCAACTACTGCTCGGGCTACCAGGATCCGATCATTGCCAAACAGCTGGGCAAGGACGCCGACCTGTTCATGGGCTCCAACGCCTATACCCCGCAGTTCGCGTCCCTGTTGCCGGCCGTTGCCGCGGTTGAGAAGATCTTCAAGACCAAGACGAAGGGCGTGCCGTTCGACGGCGACAGCATTCAGGAAGCCGTGGCCGTGATCGTGCTGGCCCAGGCGATCGAGAAGGCCGGAAGCCTCGACCCGGAAAAGGTCGTCAAGGTGCTCCACGAGAGCACGTTCGACTCCCCGCTGTCCCTGGGCGGGAAGGTTCAATTCGCGAAGGGTGGCCAGAACATCAAGGCATTCAGCATCGTGACGCAGCTTCAGAATGGTGAATACAAAAGGCTTTATCCCGCCGATCTGGCGGATCCGAAGGCCAAGGTCGTGTTCCCCATGAAGCCCTGGGACAAGAGGTAACAAGGTGACCCGCGGGGGCGACCGGCCGGTTGCCCCCGCAGCCCATCATATCCGATATCCGGTTTGCTCACCTCGACAACGGATCGAGTGGACTTCGTATGGGAGCCTTTGGGAGCCCGATACACTACTCCCAAAGGCTCCTGTCTGTGCATTGAATGGAAACGGTTCTCCAGGTACTCATTGACGGAATTTTAAGCGGGCTCCTGTACGCACTGGTGGCCGCCGGCCTGTGCCTTATCTGGGGCGTCATGGACGTCATCAATTTCGCCCACGGCGAGTTCCTGATGGCGGCCATGTATGTCAGCTACTGGCTGGGGTTCCTGGCCGGTGTGGATCCCCTGGTGTCTCTTCTCGCCGCCGGCGTGTTTGTCTTTCTCCTCGGGGTGCTGACCTACCAGCTGATCGTCAAATACACCGTCGGCAAACCATCGCTCGCGGCGCTCCTGGCCACCTTCGGGCTGGCCATGCTCATCAAGAATCTCTGCCTGAACCTCTTCTCGCCGAATTTCCGCATCCTCACCGATACGTGGCTCGGCGACAAGACCTATCACCTGGGGGCGCTGATCATCCCCATTCCGCAACTGGTGACAGGCATCATCGCGCTGCTCGTCATCGCGCTTATCTATGCACTGATCAACTCCACCCGGTTCGGCTGGGCCGTCCAGGCGACCGCCATGGACAAGGAAGCGGCCGAGCTGATGGGCATCAACACGGAACGAATCTACCTCCTGATCTTCGGTATCGGCGGGGCGTGCGTGGGCATTGCCGGCGGCATCATGCCGACGTATCTTGCCGTGCATCCCGAGGTGGGCTCGCTTTTCGGGCTTATTGCCTTCATCTGCGTGGCGATGGGGGGGTTCGGGAGCATCCCGGGGGCGCTGTGTGCGGGCCTGCTCGTGGGGGTTGTGGAGTCGTTCGCAGGGTTTTACATCGCGCCCGTGTTCAAATACGTGGCCGTGTTCAGCCTGTACCTGGCAGTTGTCGCCTTTCGAAGGAAGGGGTTTTTCGGTTGGTAGATCCGGCGAAAAACAGAATCTTCGGCAAGGATGCCGTGTGGCTGCTGTTCATTGCGGTCGTGGCCGTCCTGCCCCTTGTACCGGGTTTTGCGGACAATTCCTTCCGCATGCATGTCTTCATCCTGATCCTGTTGTACGCCAGCATGGCGCAGGCCTGGAACATCATCGGCGGCTACTGCGGCCAAGTGTCCTTCGGCCATTCGGTGTTTTTCGGAATCGGCGCCTACGGGGCGTCCATGGCCCTGGTGACGTACGGGACGGCGCCCTGGCCCGGCATCCTGATCGGCATGGCGGCGGCCGGCCTGGTGGCGGTCATCATCAGCTATCCCTGCTTCAAGCTGAGCGGCCATTATTTTGCCATTGCCACCTTTGCCATCGTGGAGATTTTTTTCCGCATGTTCCAGGTATGGGACTGGATTGGCGGGGCCATCGGGCTGGACTATCCCGTTGTTGAAGAGGGGCTCTGGAACCTGGTCTGGTATTCGAAGACCGGGTATTATTACTTCGCCCTGATCCTGTTTGTGGTTGTCTTCGGAGTCGTGCGCTGGCTGGAAGGGCACCGGTTCGGGTATTACATGAAGGCCGTGCGGGAAGGGCAGGAGACGGCCGAATCGCTGGGCGTCAACAGCACCATGGTAAAACTCACGGCAATGGCCATCTCGGCCGTCCTGGCGGCCCTTTGCGGTGTTTTCTTCGTGCAGTACAACCTGCGGGTGGACCCGTCCATGGTCATATCCCTCGACATGGCGATGAAGTTCGTCCTCATCACCATCCTGGGCGGGGCCGGCACCCTCCTGGGGCCTCTGGCCGGTGCGGCGGTCCTCATCCCGCTGCAGGAGTACACCCGCGCGTTCTGGGGCGGACTGGGCGGCGGCATCGACCTGATCGTTTTCGGACTGATCATCATCCTCATGGTCATCAAGCAGCCCGCCGGGATCGTCGGAATTTTCCAGGGGATCCGGCAGAGGATTGCGAAAGCCCGCGGCAAGGGAGGTGAGGAAGTTGGCGCTCCTTGAACTGAATGAAGTGACCATGAAGTTCGGCGAGCTCGTCGCCAACGACCGGGTCAGCTTTACCGTGGAAGCCGGCTCGATTGTCGGGCTCATCGGCCCCAACGGCGCGGGGAAAACGACCCTGTTCAGCTGCATTTCCGGGCTCTACAAGCCGTTCAGCGGACGCATTTCCTTCGACGGCGAGGATATAACCGGGCTCACGCCATATCAAATCGCCCGCAAAGGGGCGGTGCGCACCTTCCAGGTCGTTCGGCCCCTCAAGGAAATGACGGTTTTCGACAATGTGCTCGTCGGCGCTTTCCTGAAATGCCATGACAACAAGGCGGCATTTGAAAAAGCCGCGGAATGCATCAGGCTGTGCGAGCTCACCCCATTCCAGGACAAGCTGGCCGGGGGGTTGCCCATCGCCGGCAAGAAACGCCTGGAAATGGCGAGGGCGCTGGCTGCGGGTCCCAAGCTGCTCATGCTGGACGAGGTGATGGCGGGCCTCACGTCGACGGAAGTGAAGGCGGCCGCGGAAGTCATCCTGCGCCTGAAAGAAAGCGGCATGACCATGATGATCGTGGAGCACGTCATGGAGGCCATTATGCCGATCGCCGACAAGGTCGTGGTGCTCGACAGCGGCCTCAAGATCGCCGAGGACGTGCCCGAGCGCATCGTCAACGATGACAAGGTCATCGAGGCCTATCTCGGGGCGAAATACGCCCAGCGCATGAAGGAACAGAGGAGTGGAGCCGGTGCCTGAGCCCATCCTGAACGTTTCCGGCCTGGATGCGGGATATGACGGCATCCCCGTCGTCTTTGACGCCTCCCTGGAGGTCTTGCCGGGTGAGCTGGTCGCGATCGTGGGCGCGAACGGGGCGGGGAAGTCCACGATCATGCGGACAATCTGCGGCCTCATGCACCCTCTGAAAGGGAGCATCCTCTTCGAGGGAGCCGATATTTCCCGGCTTCCGGCGAACCGCACCGTCAAGCTCGGCATCAGCTACGTCCCGGAAGGCCGCCGGATTTTCGCCAAGCTCTCGGTTGAGCAAAACCTCGCCCTGGGGGCGTATGCCGAAGACTCCAAGACGGAGGTCAAGCGCCGCGTCGAGGAAATATTGCAGATATTCCCCGTGCTCAGGGAGCGCGCCAGGCAAGTCGGCGAGACGCTGAGCGGCGGGGAGCAGCAGATGCTGGCCATCGCACGCGGGCTCATGTCGCACCCCAAGCTGCTCATGCTCGACGAGATGTCGCTGGGCCTCATGCCTACCATGGTGGAGAAAATGATGGAGACCGTCATCGGCATCAACAAGGCCGGGACCACGGTCCTGCTGGTCGAACAGATGGTCCAGGAGGCGCTCGAAATCGCCCACCGAGGCTATGTCATCCAGAGCGGGAATGTCGTCCAGTCCGGCACGGGACGCGAACTGCTCGATTCTCCCGATGTCCGCAAGGCATACCTCGGAATGTAAGCCATCAACTCCTTTCCGTTTATAAGCAAAAAAAGAGTGACAGTGCCGTCAAGACAACCCTGCTGATTTGTGTACAGAGCTTACACATCATGCCGACGGATGCAGAAATAGGTTGTTTTCTGGTAGGCGTCATCCTTGCTTTCTACGGATTCGTTGATGGTGTGTTCAACTTCTTCGATTGGCGCCGTGATGAAAAGCTGCTCCGCACCGGGATCGAAACCACGGGAAAGATCACGGATGCAGCCACGTATCCGCAGATAGAGAACGTCAACTCCGGCCAATACCGCTTTTATGCGGAATTCAAGGCTGCTGACAATACTACCCATGTAGCGGCATCGCATTTTGCCAGCAGTTCTCCAGAAAAATTTTTGAACACCGAGGTTGCCGTTATATATGATCCCAAGAATCCGGATCATTCCCGTTTTAAAAACGATATCCGTCTCATTCGTGAAGTCGCCATCAATATCAGTGTGTTCCTTATCGGTCTGGGACTGATCATTTACGCGGCGTTATAGCATCGAAGGCCGGCTGTTCAGGATGGTCGGATCATGGTGTCGCGGGAACCGGGTGATCTTCTCAAATAATGGGGTTCATGATTGAAACTTGTGCTGGTATTGTTGATGATGTGCCTGTTACAATGAATTGTCCGACGAAGTAGTATGTAGTAAGAAATTCACTTGTTAATGGATATTTATGCAGGAGGTGGCTTAAGATGAAAAAGCGATTATTTATTATATTTGGAATTGTATTGTTGGTTGCTTATTGGGCTGCAAACGCTGCCGCAGCAGAAGCGCAACGCAATGTTAAGGTAAAAGAAAAGCAGATAATATTAAAAGGTTTAAGTATCGGAATGGATATCAATGAAGCACGGAAGGTGTGTGTAAACTTAATAGGCAAAAACTGGACTGTCAGTCCAGTTGAAGACTCTAATACTTTGATGTCGCATGATAGGGAGTTTTTCAAAAAGAACAAAATGCGCATGTTTGGTAAGCAAGGCTTTCTTATGAAAAATAAAGAAGGCAATCTTACCGGATACGGGTTCATCATCGACGAAGACGGACACGGAAAGGTTACGGAGATTTTTTTAAGCGGGGAATTAACGGATTACATCTTTCTTACAAATGATGTTCACGCAGATTATTTTGTCGATGAATTCAAGAAAAATTTTGGATTGCCGAATCTTCCGTGGATCTTTCGCGGATGGCAATACTCGAGTCCATTTGGGTATGAGTTAACGATCATGACCGACAAATCAATTGATATAAAGAGAAACAAGCCGAGTATCCCTCGCAGACCGAAAATAAATTTTGATTAAGATGGGCCTTGGCGGACGCCCTTGTAACTCCGTCGCTTATTGTCCCTTATTACGGGTAGAAACAGGGCAGCAAAAAGAAAGGGGTCACAGACCGTAATCTGTGACCCCTTTTGTGTCATGGTGGGCCAGGGCAGAATTGAACTGCCGACACCCGGATTTTCAGTCCGGTGCTCTACCGACTGAGCTACCGGCCCGTTTTTGCATCGGTTGCTCCCCCGTTGGGGATGCGATTTGTAGTAAATCTCCCTTTTCTTGTCAAGCGCTTTTTATCCCGAATATGGGCCGAGAGGCAGCGCCATCTGGGCGCTCTCGCGGCGCTCGCCGACCACCACGACCGTTCCGGCGATCTTGTCGTGCCAGCCCTGCTTGCGGGGATCCACGGCCACCCAGAGAAAGCCCAGGAGAAAAATGGACGAGAAGTGGTATCCCACCCAGCGGAGGAAGGCGATGCCGGGTGTCACCGGCGTCCCGTCCTGGCAGACGACCCGGATCCGGAAGAGCATCTTCCCGGGGGTCTGCCCGGTGAGGCCGTGGAAATACGTGAAGTAGAAGCAGTTCATGCACAGGAGGGCGAGCGAGTACAGGAGCATAAAGGTGGAGACCGACGCGAAGATGTCCTCCGGCCAGGCCAATCCCCCCTGAAGCCAGGAGAGATTGAGGGCCGCGGCCCCCGTGATGAACAGAAATACGGCGATGGTGGAGAGGATCGTCCAGTCGATCGACATGGCGAAGGCCCGCCTCCAGAATCCGGCATAGGGGTTCATCGAATTCAAGAGACCTCCTCCGGGATTGTTTCTCCTGCGGCCGCACCGAGCCCGCCGATCTCGTACTGCAGCATGGCCACGACGGCCGGGGCCGCCGTCTCCACCTTGAGGACGTTCCGCCCCAGGCTGACGGACCGGAATCCCGCCTCCCGGGCCTGGCTGACCTCGTCGGCCGTGAGCCCGCCCTCGGGTCCGACGATCAGGCAGTAGGCCGCGGCTGTTTCTCCGATGCCCCGCAGGGCCTCCCGGAATCCCGCCTCCTTCTCCTCCTCCCAGAAAATCAGGCGGCAGGCGCCCTCCGGAAGGGCCATCCGGACCAGCGCTTCGAAGGAGAGGATGAGATCGATCTGTGGGATGTGGGCACGGCCGGTCTGGCGGGCCGATTCCTCGGCGATTCGCTGCCACCGGGCGACCCGCGCCGCGCCCTTGTCGGCGGAGAGCCGGGGTATGCTGCGGGCCGAGCGGTAGGGGACGATCCGCCGGACGCCCAACTCCACGACCTGCCGGATGATGGCGTCCATCTTGTCCCCCTTCGGGAGGGACTGGGCAACGATGATCGGGACCGCCCGGGCTTTCCGGGTGGCCCGGGTCCGGATTGTCAACTCCGCCCGTCCGCCGTCGGAATACGAAACCACGGCCTCGCACTCGGCGCCTCGTCCGTCGCTGAGGACGATCTCCTCCCCCTCCTTGAGGCGGAGGACGTTCTTCAGGTAGTGGCTCCGGGAATCGTCGATGGTCCGGGTATCCCCGGGCTCCGGCAGGGAATCCAGGAAAATGCGCGGGCGGGTCACGCGCCGCCCCCTCCCTTTCTCAGGGCGAAGCAGATCCATTCCTTTTCCGTCACGAGCCGCTGGATCGTGAGCTGGTCGGTGACGAAGTGCTCTTCGATGGCGCCCCGCTGCTGCTCCAGGATGCCCGACAGGATGAGCCATCCCCCGTCATCCAGGAGGGATGTCAGGTGGGCGCGCAGCTTGAGGAGGAGCTTGGCCGTCAGGTTGGCCACGATCAGGTTGAAGGAGTCCCGGATGGTCGCCACGTCCCGGTTGACCACGGCCACCCGATCGGCCACCTGGTTGATGGCCACGTTCTCCCGGGCGACCTCGACGGCCTTCCGGTCGACGTCGACGCACAGGACGCGCTCGGCGCCGAGCCTGGCCGTGGTGATCCCGAGGATCCCTGTTCCGGTCCCCACGTCGAGGACGTGCCATTTCAGCTCGTGGCGGCCGTGCAGCATCAGGTCTTCAATGGCCTCCAGGCACATGCGGGTGGACGGGTGCTGCCCCGTTCCGAAGGCCATGCCCGGATCGATCTCGATGATGATGTCCCGGCCCGAGGATGCGTAGCGTTCCCAGGTGGGTTTGACGACGATGCTGCGGCTCATCCGGATGGGTTTGAAGTACTTCTTCCAGGCCTCCCCCCAGTCCGGGTTCTCGATGATCTCCCGGTTCAGGCGGACGGCGGGCAGGTCGGGAAAGAGCTCCGCGAGGTCTTCCAGGTAGACCGTAAGCGATGCGATCCGGTTCTCCATCCGGACGTCCACCGGCAGGAAGGCATAGATGGTCTCCTCCGGGGACAGGCCGGGGAAATCCTCGTTTTCGTCCTGGATCACGGGGGTTTCCTGGTAGATGCCCTGGGCGCCCAGCTCGGTCATGAAATTCGACAGGGCGTCCGACAGCTCCGGCGGGCTCAGGAGCGACACCTTCAGCCATCGTTCGTGCTTTCCCTCCCCCTTGGACGATCGTTCCGGCATGTCCTCTCCCTTCGCTGAAAGATGCCTTCTCATAACCTGTTTCCCATGACATTTCAAGCAGCTTGAATTTTCAAACCCGGCATGGTAGCGTCTCGACGCGGTTTTTCACCGTCCGTGCCGGAGCCCTTCCAGGCGGTCCGGACCTCAAAGGGGACAACCATGGTTTACTATCCCGTCAATCTGGACATCGCCGGCAGAAGGTGCATTGTCGTCGGGGGCGGCCAAGTGGCGGAGCGCAAGGTGGAGCGCCTCGTGGAGTGCGGCGCCCGGGTGGCCGTGCTGTCGCGGCGGCTGACGGCGCGCCTGGCGGACATGGCCCGCGCCGGGACGGTGGAGCACGTCGATTCCGAGTACGAGCCGTCGAAGCTGGACGGGGCCATGCTGGTCATAGGGGCGACGGACCGGGAGGATGTCAACGACGCCGTCAGCCGGGAGTGCCGCCGCCGGGGCATCCTGGTCAACATCGTGGACGACCCGGAGCGCTGCGATTTTATCCTGCCGTCGATCCTCCAGCGGGGCGACCTGATGGTGGCCGTTTCCACCGGCGGGAGCAGCCCCGCCCTGGCGAAGCGGATCCGGGAGGAACTGGAGGAATGCTTCGGACCGGAATACGCCGTCCTCCTGGAGATCATGGCGGAGCTCCGGCGGAAGGTGACCGCCCGGGGGCGGTCCGCTGCCGAGAACAAGGTCCTGTTCGAGTCCGTGGTCCGCTCCGGGGTGCTGGACCGGATCCGGACCGGCGACTGGGAGGGCGTCCGGGCCCTGGTCCGGGATCTGACCGGGGAAGACATCGACTCGAGGCCCTGAATACATGGACATCCTGGTTTTCAAGGCGGCCCTGGCCGCCTATCTTTTCAGCGCCCTGGCATATGTCGCCTCGGTCGTGGTGCGGCGCGTCCATGTGGCGCGAATCGCAACCTGGCTGCTGGCCGCGGCCTTTGTCATCCATGCGGGAGCCCTGGTCCTGCGGTGCATGGCCATCGGGCGCGCTCCTGTGGTGGGCCTGTACGACATGCATTCCCTGATCGCCTGGATCATGACGGGCGGATACCTGGCCTTCCAGTTCAGGACCAAGACCCGCGTCCTGGGGATTTTCGTGGCCCCGGTGGCGTCGGTGATGATGATCGTCTCCTCCACGGGACTCGGCGGGGCCGTCGCGGCGTCGCCCCAGCTGGAGCACTCCCTGGTCACGATCCATGTGATCCTGTCGCTGGCAGGAGAGACCCTGTTCGTCCTGGCCGCCCTGGCGGGCCTGATGTACCTGATCCAGGACAAGCGGATCAAAGAGAAGAAAATTACCCGCCTGAGCCGCTTCCTGCCCCCGCTCAGGGACCTGGACCGGATCAACGAGCTTTGCCTCCTGTGGGGATTCCCCCTGCTCACCCTCGGCGTCCTGGCCGGCTCCGTCTGGGCCCGCGTGGTCTGGGGCAGCGCCTGGCAGTGGGACGCGAAGATGGTCTGGACGATCCTGGCGTGGGCCATTCTGGCGCTCCTCCTCCACCAGCGCCTGGCCATCGGCTGGCGGGGCCACAAGGCGGCCCTCTACTCGGTGGCGGCCCTGCTCGTCCTGCTCCTGACCTTCGTCGTGGAAAAGACCTTCTTCACGACGGTCCACCGCTTTCTGTGAAGCCATGAGCCTGATTCTCGTCGGCATGAACCACAAGACGGCACCCCTGGAGATCCGGGAGCGCCTGAGCATCACCTGCGAGGACGGGAGCGATCCCCTGGCGGAGGTCCTGCGGGTGCCCGGTGTCGAGGAGGCCCTGTTTCTCTCCACCTGCAACCGGGTGGAGCTCCTGGCCCGCGCCGGGGGCCGGGAGGCCGCGGAGGGGCTCCACGGGTTCGTGTTTCGCTACGGGAACCTGGACCGGCAGGAGATGGACCGCTGCCTCTACACGCATTACGACCGGGAGGCGGTGCGGCACCTCTTCCGGGTGACTGCGAGCCTCGATTCGCTCGTCATGGGAGAGCCGCAGATCCTGGGGCAGGTGAAGGACGCCTACCGCCTGGCGGTGGAGCGGAAGGCCGCGGGGGCCGTCCTGAACAAGCTCCTGCACCACGCCTTCCGGACGGCCAAGCGGATCCGGACCGAGACGGGCATTGCCGCCAACGCCGTGTCGGTGAGCTTCGCGGCGGTGGAGCTGGCGAAGAAGATCTTCGGGACCCTCAGGGGCAAGACGATCCTCCTCATCGGTGCCGGCGAGATGTCGGAGCTGGCGGCACGGCACCTGATCGGCCAGGGTGCCCCGCGGATCCTCGTCGTCAACCGGACCCACGCGCGGGCCGTCAGCATGGCGGAGGAGTTCCGGGGCGAGGCGGTTCTTATCGACGAGCTGGCCCGGGCGCTCCAGGAGGCGGACATCGTCATCAGCTCCACCGGCGCGGCCGGATGGGTCGTCACGGCCCCGATGGTGGCGGCGGCCCTGAGGCGCCGGAAGAACCGGCTCCTGTTCCTCATCGACATCGCCGTCCCCCGGGACATCGAGCCCGCCGCGGGGGACATCGACAACGTCTACCTGTACAACATCGACCACCTCCAGGAGGTGGTGGACGAGAACATCCGAGGCCGGCTGGCCGAGGCGCGGAAGGCCGAGGACATCGTCGCCGAGGAGCTGGACCGGTACGAAGGGTGGTACCAGACCCTGGAGGTCGTGCCCACGATCGTCTCCCTGCGGGAGAAGATGGATGGCATCGTCCGGGGCGAGATGGAGCGCGTCTCCTCCTGGCTGGAGGGGCTGAGCGAGGCCGATCGCGAGCGGGTGCAGATCCTGGCCTCCTCCATCGTGAACAAGATCCTTCACGACCCCATCACGGGGCTCAAGGAGGAGACCCATGAGAACGGCGCCGCGGTGTACACGGAGGTCCTGCGCCGCCTGTTCCGCCTGGACGGGGAGACGTGAAGGCGGACGGCGGACATAGATAAATGGAGGATGTTCTGGAAGCGAACGTGCTGAGAATCGGGACCCGGGGCAGTGCCCTGGCCCTGAAACAGAGCGGCTGGGTGGCCGACCGGATCCGGGAGCGCCACCCGGGCCTTGCCGTGGAGCTGGTCGTCATCAAGACGAAGGGCGACATCATGCAGGACGTGGCCCTCGTCAAGATCGGCGGGAAAGGGGTCTTCGTCAAGGAGATCGAGGAGTCCATGCTCCGGGGGGAGGTGGACCTGGCCGTCCACAGCATGAAGGACATGCCGGCGGAGCTGCCGGAGGGCCTCACGATCTCCGTCACACCGAAGCGGGAAGACCCGAGGGACGTCCTGATCTCCAGGGGGAACGTCAAGTTCGAGCACCTCCGCCGCGGGAGCCGCATCGGCACGGGGTCCCTTCGCCGCCGGTGCCAGCTCGTCAGCATCTACCCGGACCTGGAGATCGTTCCCCTGCGGGGGAACCTGGACACGCGAATCCGGAAAGTCGAGACGGAGGGCCTGGACGGGATCATCGTCGCGGCGGCGGGGATCCGCCGGATGGGGTGGATGGACCGGGTAACCCAGTTCCTGCCGGAAGAGCTCATCCTGCCGGCGGCGGGCCAGGGGGTCCTCGCCCTCGAGACCCGGACGGGCGACGGGAGGACGGGGGAGGCCCTGGCCTTCCTGAACGATCCGGTCACGTGGGGCGAGGCGGGGGCCGAGCGGGCCTTTCTTCAGCGCCTCGGCGGCGGATGCCAGGTTCCCGTGGCGGCTCATGCGAAGAAGAAGGGCGGCGACGTGGTCATCCAGGGACTCATCAGCAACCTGGACGGCCGGCTGGTCGTCCGGGACGAGGTCCGCAGACCCTTCGGGGAGTACGAGGCGGCGGGCACGCAGCTTGCCGAGAACCTGCTCTCCCGGGGCGGGCGGGCCATCCTGGATCTGGTCTACCGCCAGTGTTGAGCGCCTGATATAAAGAAGAAGGAAGGTATTCGATGGCGGAGAAGGGAATCGTCTACATCATCGGCGCGGGGCCCGGGGACGCGGGGCTGATCACCCTCAAGGGCGTGCGGTGCATCGCCCGGGCCGATGTGATCGTCTACGACCACCTGGTCAACGAGGAGATCCTCGTCCACGCGAAGCCCGGTGCAAGGCTGATCTATGCCGGGAAGGAAGGGGGCGACCACACCCTCGTTCAGGACGAGATCAACCGGATCCTCGTGGAGGAGGCCCGGCAGGGCCGCGTGGTGGCCCGGGTCAAGGGCGGTGATCCCTATATCTTCGGCCGCGGCGGGGAAGAGGCGCTGGTCGTGGCCGCGGCGGGGCTGCCCTTCGAGGTCGTCCCGGGGGTGTCCTCGGCGGTGGCCGTGCCGGCCTACGCGGGCATCTCGCTGACCCAGCGGGGGTACACATCCACGCTCGCCTTCGTGACGGGGCACGAGGATCCCACGAAGGAGCAGAGCGACATCGACTGGAAGGCCCTGGCGGGCATCGGTACATTGGTTTTCCTGATGGGCGTGAAGAATCTCCACCTGATCGTCGCGAGCCTCGTCGGGAACGGAAAAAAGCCGGAGACCCCGGCGGCCCTGATCCGCTGGGGGACGACGCCGGACCAGCGGACCCTGGCGGGGACCCTGGGAACCATCGTCGAACTGGCCCGGGAGCGGAAGTTCAAGCCGCCGGCGATCTTCGTCGTCGGCGAGGTGGTCGCCCTGCGGGAGAAGCTCTCGTGGTTCGAGAACCGGCCCCTCTTCGGCCGGGGTGTCATCATCACCCGGCCGGAGGCCCAGGCGGAATCGTTCGCCGCCCTCTTGGACGAGAAGGGCGCCCGGGTCGTCCACTTCCCCGTCATCCGGATCGCGGAGCCGGAGGACTGGTCAGGGCTGGACAAGGCCCTGGACAGCCTGTCCGCCTATGCCTGGATCGTCTTCACCAGCGCCAACGGTGTGCGGCACTTCTTCGACCGCCTCCGCATGCGAGGCGGCGACGTCCGGGACCTGCGGGGCATCCGGATCGCCACCATCGGACCCGCCTCGGCGGCGGCCGTCGAGGGCCGGGGAATCCGCGTCGACATCGTTCCGGAGGAGTACATCTCGGAGGGTGTGGTCAAGGCGTTCGAGAAGGTGGACCTGAAGGGCGCCCGGGTCCTCCTGCCCCGGGCGGCGGAGGCCCGGGACGTGATCCCCGAGGGGCTCGCCGCCATGGGGGCGACCGTGGACGTCGTCACGGCCTACCGGACCGTCCGCTCGGAGAAGACCCGGGAAGAACTGGAGGCGATCTTCGCGGAGGGCAAGGCCGACGTCGTGACCTTCACAAGCCCATCCACGGTCAGGCACTTCCTGGACATTTTGGGCGGAGTGGAGGCCCTGCCCGCGGGCCTCAAGGTCGCCTGCATCGGCCCCATCACCGCCGCCGCAGCCCGGAAGGCCGGCCTGCCCATCCACATCCATCAGCAGGAGTATACGATCCCCGGAATGGTGGCAGCTATCGAAGCCCACTTCTCGGGGACGGACTGTTGAAAAAGGGCGTCTGCTGCGTTGCCCTTGTCCCGCGCCACTCGACGTACCAGACAGTACGCCTCGCGGCTCAGGACTGCAGGCGCCTTGCATTCAACCCTTTTTGAACAGCTCGTTTTGCGGTGTAGTGTTGGCGCGCTGTTGAAAAAGGGCGTCTGCTGCGTTGCCCTTGTCCCGCGCCGCTCGACGTACCAGACAGTACGCCTCGCGGCTCAGGACTGCAGGCGCCTTGCATTCAACCCTTTTTGAACAGTCCGTTTCGATGCAGTTGCGACGGGATATCGCATATAAAAATGAATCCGCCTGTTTTTTCCGGGAACTTTTTCCTTCTTCCTCCTGTCCAATCCCCCAAAAGGCAGCACCCAAAATCCCAGGATGGAAGAAGGAGGAAGTCATGAAAACCCTGTTTGCAGTCTTTGCTGCGCTGTTGGTCCTGGCCGGGGGCCCCGCCTGGGCCTCCATCGGCGACTCGGTGGACGTGAGCATCGTCACCGACGATGGCCGAACCCTGCCCCTCCACATGCAGAAGAGCCGGTATGGACTGAAGAAGGTCTATGCCGAGGCCGTCCGGGGCGATCACTACCGGATCGTTGTCCACAACCGGCTGGACCGGCGGGTCGGCGTCGTCGTCGCCGTGGACGGCCGGAACATCATCTCCGGCGGGAAGTCGTGGCTCCGGAACACGGAGCGGATGTACATCCTCGAACCCTATGCAACCAACGAGTACAGCGGCTGGCGGAGCGGCCGGGACCGCGTGAATCGCTTCTACTTCACCGATGTCCCCGACTCCTATGCCGCCGCCTTTGGCGACACCTCCGCCATGGGCGTCATCGCCGTGGCGGTCTATCCGGAGATCCGGCGTTACGAGCCGCAGATGGACTTCTCCATGTCGGCGCCCCTGGGCAAAGGGAAGCATGATGCGGCCCGCCGGCAGGCCGCACCGTCGATGAAGATGGAAGAGTCCAAGAGCGCCGGCACCGGCTACGGCCGGGAAGAGTATTCGCCCTCGCGGCAGGTGCGATTCGACCCGGAGGCGAGGGCCGTCGAGACGATCCTGGTGAAGTACGAGTGGCGGGAGACCCTCTGCCGGAAGCACGTCATCTCCTGCGGCCATGGGTACCGGGAGCACGGAAACCGCCTGTGGGACGGCTACGGCTTCGCCCCGCCCCCTCCGGGGCGCTACTGATCAAGACTGTCATGTGGGGAAACGTCACGCCCCGGCCGTGGTCATCCCGTTGCGAAGTCCTCGGGGTTGATTTCCGGCCGGGGTTCCGGTAGGTAGATGTTTCCCTTTCGGGACGGGAAGGCAATATGATCGGAATTTCGAAACTATACTGCGGCGCCGTGGAGGCCGCCGACGTCCTCCGCTACAACCGGGAATCGAAGCGCCTGCCTTCGCACCTGCTCCAGTTCTCCGCCGACAAGCGGCCGGTGGTGGTCTGGAACATGACCCGGCGCTGCAACCTGAAGTGCATCCACTGCTACTCCAGCTCCCGCAACATCCCCTACCGGGACGAGCTGACGACGGAGGAGGGGAAGGCCCTGATCGCCGACCTGGCGTCCTTCGGCTCCCCGGTGATCCTCTTCTCCGGCGGCGAGCCCCTGATCCGCAAGGACCTGCCGGAGTTGGCGCAGTTCGCCGTGGACCGGGGCATGCGGGCCGTCATCTCCACGAACGGCACCCTGCTCACGCCGGAGCGCATCCGCACGTTCCGGGCGATCGGCCTGTCCTACATCGGGGTGAGCCTCGACGGCCTGAAGGAGACCCACGACTTCTTCCGGGGCGTCCCCGGGACCTTCGAGCGGACGATCCGGGGAATCCGGGACTCCCGCGATGCCGGCATCAAGGTGGGCGTCCGGTTTACCGTGAACCGCCACAACGTGAAGGACGTCCCCGCCATCTTCGACCTGCTCGAAGCGGAGGACATCCCCCGCTGCTGCTTCTACCACCTCGTCTATTCCGGCCGTGGCTCGGCCCTCGTGGAGGAGGACCTTTCCCACGAAGAGACGCGGTGGCTCCTGGACCTGATCATGGACCGGACGCGGGACCTCTTCGCGAAGGGCCTCGAGAAGGAGATCCTCACGGTGGACAACCACGCCGACGGCCCCTACGTCTACCTGCGCCTCCTCCGGGAAGACCCGGCCCGGGCCGCGGAGGTCCTGGAGCTCCTGAAGATGAACGAAGGAAACAGCTCCGGCAACGGCATCGGCTGCGTGAGCTGGGACGGTGCCGTCCACGCGGACCAGTTCTGGCGGGGCGTATCCTTCGGGAACGTCCGGGAGCGGCCCTTCAGCGCCATCTGGACCGACACCTCGAACGAATTGATGGCGAAGCTCAAGGACAAGAAGCCCAACGTCAAGGGCCGCTGCGCCACCTGCCGGTGGCTGGGCGTATGCGGCGGGAACTTCCGGGCCCGGGCGGAGGCCGTCGCGGGCGACATCTGGGCGCCCGATCCGGCGTGTTACCTGTCGGACCGGGAAATCGCGTAAAAAAAGGAGGAGGCGACGATGCAGTTCCCCCTGTACCGGCCGAGACGGCTGAGAAAAAACGAGCATTTCCGGCGCATGGTCCGGGAGACGAGGCTTTCCGCGGACGATTTCGTGTACCCGCTCTTCGCCGTCCCGGGAAAGAGCGTCAAGAAGCCCATCCACTCCATGCCGGGGAACTTCCAGATGTCCGCGGACTATCTCGTCCAGGAGGCGAAGGCGGCGAAGGAGCTGGGGATCCCGGCGGTCCTCCTCTTCGGCATCCCCGACAAAAAGGACGAGCTGGCCACGGGGGCCTTCGCGAAGGACGGCGTCGTCCAGCGGGCCGTCCGCGAGATCAAGAGCCGCGTCCCGGACATCCTCGTCATCACCGACGTCTGCCTCTGCGAGTACACGAGCCATGGCCACTGCGGCATGCTGGAGAAGGGGTCCGTGGACAACGACTCGACCCTGGAGGTCCTGGCGGAGACGGCGGTGTCCCACGCCAGGGCCGGGGCAGACATGGTGGCACCCTCGGCCATGATGGACGGCCAGGTGGGGGCCATCCGGGACGGCCTCGACGAGGCGGGCTTCGACGATCTTCCGATCATGGCCTATTCCGCCAAGTATGCATCCTGCTTTTACGGGCCGTTCCGGGAGGCCGCGGAGAGCGCCCCGCAGTTCGGCGACCGGAAGGCCTACCAGATGGACCCCGCCAACGGGGACGAGGCGATCCGGGAGATCACCCTGGACGTGGAGGAGGGGGCCGACATCATCATGGTCAAGCCCGCCCTGGCCTACTTAGACGTGATCCGCCGGGCTCGGGAGGAGTTCGACCTGCCCATCGCCGCCTACAACGTGAGCGGCGAGTTCGCCATGATCAAGGCCGCCGCCCAGATGGGCTGGCTGGACGGCGAGCGGGCCATGATGGAGTGCCTGACCTCGATCCGGCGGGCCGGGGCGGACATCATCATCACCTATTTCGCCCCCGAGGCGGCGAAGGTCCTCGCCCGCTGAGTTTTTCCGAAGGGATTCCGTCATCCGCTCCCGGCGTCCGGGAGCGGCGAAGAAACGGATTGTGAATGGCTGACACCGGAAAAGACAGGCGCCTGCCCATCCTGGAGGATACGCTCCGCATGGTGGCCTGGGAGATCACCCGGCGCTGCAACCTGGCCTGTGTCCACTGCCGGGCCTCCTCCGAGCGGGGACCCTACCCGGGCGAGCTGACCACGGAAGAGGGGCTTCGGCTCCTGGACGACATCGCCGCCTTCAGCCGGCCCGTCATCATCCTCACGGGGGGTGAGCCCCTGCTCCGGGATGACGTCTACGACCTGGCCGCGTACGGGACGAAAAAGGGCCTGCGCATGGTCCTCGCCACCAACGGTACCCTCGTGACAGAGGACGTGGCCCGGCGGATGATCGGGGCTGGCATCCAGCGGGTCAGCATCAGCCTCGACGGGGCCGACGCGGCGAGCCACGACTCCTTCCGCTGCGTCCCCGGGGCCTTCGCGGGTGCCATGGCGGGCATCGAGGCCATGAAGCGGGCGGGCCTTGAATTCCAGATCAACACGACGATCACCCGGGCGAACCGGGCTTCGATTGCGCAAATTCTCGATCTGGCCGTCCGGATTGGGGCGGCGGCCCACCATATCTTCCTCCTCGTCCCGACGGGCCGGGGACGGGAGATGGCCGACCAGGCCATCTCGGCGGAGGAGTATGAAGAGACCCTGAAGTGGTTCGCCGAGCAGGAGCATCGGGCGCCCATCCAGCTCAAGGCCACCTGCGCCCCCCACTATTTCCGGGTCGTGCGCCAGCGGAAGAAGACGTCGGGAGATGAGGGCGCCGGTCCGGCCGGGACGGCACGCGGCGGTGCAGCGGGATCGGCTCCCCAGGGCCACCCCCTCCACGCCGTGACCCGGGGCTGCCTGGGGGGAAGCGCCTTCTGCTTCATCTCGCACACCGGCCAGGTCCAGCCCTGCGGCTACCTGGAGGTGGACTGCGGGCAGATTCGGGAGCGGGGGTTCGAGGCGGTGTGGAAGGACTCGGCGGTCTTCCGGGACTTGCGGGACCTGAACCGCTACGGCGGCAAGTGCGGGCGCTGCGAGTTCATCCGGGTCTGCGGCGGTTGCCGCGCCCGGGCCTACGAGGCGACGGGGGATTACCTGGCGGAGGAGCCTCTCTGCATTTACGAGCCGGGAGGCGTTTGATAGAAGGCGGGCCGGGAGCATGCCCGGACCGGAGGAAGCGGAACAACGGGGCGCAGGGGATGCGCCGATGGGGAGAACGGAGCGAGACGATGAAAAACGTGTGGCTGACGGTGGTGTTGATCCTTACCTTTCTGGCCGGGACGGCCCTGGCCGCGGGGCCTTCCTTTCAGGACATGGACGCGGACAAGGACGGAAAGCTGTCCCGCCAGGAGATCGACGCGGCGGCGGAAAAGGTGTTTCAGGATGCCGACAGGGACCGGGACGGATACCTGAGCGAGCAGGAGTTCAAGGCCATCCAGGGAGCGCGATCGAAGTTCAAGGACCTGGACAGGAACAAGGACGGCAAGCTTTCCATGGACGAGCTCAGGAAATCGGCAGACAAACGATTCCAGTACCTGGACCGGAACCGGGACGGCTCCATTGACGTGCCGGAAAGCAAAGTCCGCCGGGCGCCCGAGATCAGTCCCCTGTTCCGCGTTTATTTCTGACGATTGCCTTGACGGGCGGCCGGGCCGCTCAACACCACCGGGGAACAATGGACGGGAAAGACCGGGAAATTCTGAACATCCTCCAGAAGGAATTCCCCCTGGAGGCATCGCCTTTCCGGGCGGTCGGGGAGAACGTGGGCCTCCCGGAGGGCGAGGTCCTGCGCCGGGTCCGTGTGCTCCGGGAGAAAGGGGTGATCCGGCGCATCGGGGCCTCCTTCAATCCCCGGAAGCTGGGATTCGTCAGCACCCTCTGCGCCGCCCGGGTCCCCGAAGGAAAGGCCGGCGCCTTCGTGAATACCGTCAACGCCTATCCCGGCGTCACCCACCACTACCGCCGGGACCACGACTACAACTGCTGGTTCACCTTCATCGCCCCGTCCGAGGAGGCCCTGGAGACGGCCCTTGCGGAAATCCGGGAGAAGACGGGGATCGAGATCCTGAGCCTTCGAGCGGTCAAAACCTACAAGATCGACGCCACCTTCGAGCTGTAAATCCGGGGTGTCAAAACGGGAGGGGCCGGTGAAGCCTGCTCACCGGAGCAGGCTTTGGGACACATCCGCTGCATTTGAATCGCTTCGCGCAAAACCGGGTCCGCCTCAATCCTCTGTCGATCGCCCGTTCTCGCCTTCCGGGATCGTCTTTCGGATCTTTTCCATCGCCCAGTCCTTCCTGGTCCGAACCAGCTCCATCAGCTCGCGGCGCTGCTTCGCCGTGAGTTCCTTCAGGGCCTTGAACTGGATCTCCGCCTCGATTTTCGTGAACCCGGCCAGGACCGACAGCAGCTTTTCCGTCTGACGAAGGACGGCCTTCTCGTCCAGCTTCTCCGCGGCAACCAGTTGATCCAGGGTGTCCTGCTCCTGCCGGAAGGCCTTTTTCAGCTCGGCGCTTTTCCGGAGGTCGCTCCGGGTCGCCTGCCGGATGCGGCCGACCTGTTCCTCCGAGATCTGCAGCATCTTGACGACTTTCGGCCGCTCCCACCAGTGCCGGTCGGCGTTGTCGCCCTTCCGGGCGGGGGCCGCGGAGGCGGCCGTCACGGCGGCCAGCAGGATCAGAAGAACCGCCGCCGCTCCGGACAGGATTCTCCACTGAAGGATGCCGCTTCTCATGGTTCTCCTCCTTCTCGATCGATCCGTACTCATCGCCGGTATTTCTCGTCCAGTTGTGCATTGATCGACTTCATGATGACGGTAGTGGCCCCTTCGAACTGTTCCCGGTACTTCTGCTGCGACTCCCTGGACAGGAGCTGGAATTTCTCTGAAATGCGGAACTCCTTCAACTGATTGTCCAGCGTGATGGGCTCGCCGATCCGGTAGTTGATCCATCCGCTCCGGGCGATCGGGCTGCTGCCGGGATACACGGCGTCGGAGTTGTTGCACCCCACCGGCACGATCGTCTTCCCCGTGTGCAGCGCCACCTGGGCGATCCCCGTCCGCCCTTCCCCGAGCTGGGATCCCCGGGTTCCCTCGGGGAAGATGATGACACTCAGCCCCTTCTCGAAGAGGGCGTAGATGCTCAGGTCCGCCACCCTGGCCATGATTTTTTCGTAAAGATCGCGGATAAACTCGACAAAGGAATCCCCCATCAGGTGGGCCGTTTCCGCCAGGGCCTTCCGGTGCGCCTCCAGGTCCTCAAACTTCCCGTCGATGACGTCCCGGATCTTCCGGTATTCCTCCCGGTCGATCTTCTTCCCGAAGCGCTTCTTGTAGAACTCCTCGATGAGGTAGCCCATGGAGGGCACCGGGATCAGGTTGCAGAGGTCCAGACCCTTGGCCAGATATGCGTTCCGGTAGTACTTGCCCTTCACCCAGACCGTCGTGAACGGGTATTCCATCCGCCACAGCTTGTACTGGAAGGGCCAGTAGTTGAAGCGGTCCGTGTGGTTCATGGCGAAGATGACGTTCTCGTTGCGGGGGATGCGCTCGATGTTCTCGAACCGGATGTCCAGCTTGCGGAAGATCTCGTAGTTCGGCGTCAGGAAAAGCCTGGCCACGAGTTTCTGCGACCGCGGATTGGACACCAGCCGGATGTTCTTCAGATACTCCAGGTCCACCATGGATTCCGTTCCCTCCTTCCCGGTTCCTGCCTCCTTCAGGATGATCCGCCTTCTTCCAGAAGCCGCCGGATCCGGTCCAGCTCCTGGGGCGTGTCCACTTCAATGGAGTCGTGCTCCGTGATGACAACCCGGATGCGGTAGCCGTGCTCCAGTGCCCGGAGCTGCTCCAGGGATTCGAGGCGCTCCAGGGTCCCCTCGGGGAGTCTGGTGAACGTGTCCAGAAAGTGCTTCCGGTAGGCGTAGATGCCGTGATGCTTGAAGTAATCCGCCGTCTTTCCCCGGTCCCGGACGAAGGGGATGGTGGAGCGGGAGAAGTAGAGGGCGTTCCCGTTCCGGTCGAAGACCGTCTTCACGGCGTTCGGGTGGGTAATCTCCTCGTTCCGCCGGATCCGGTAGATGAGGGTGGACATGGGCAGGGAGGGGTCGCTCACGAGCGGCGCGACGACCTCGTCGATCTGGACCGGCTCGAAGACGGGCTGGTCGCCCTGGACGTTCACGACGATGTCGTCGTCCGCGAGGCCCAGGATCCCCGCCGCCTCGGCGATCCGGTCCGAGCCGGAGCGGTGCGTTTCCGCCGTCATGACGGCCCGCCCTCCGAAGGCCGTGACGGCCGCAAAGATGCGGGGATCGTCTGTGGCGACGGCGGCGAGGCTTGCCGTGCCGGACTGAAGGACGCGCTCATAGACGTGCCGGATCATGGGCTTCCCCGCCAGATCCGCCAGGGGCTTGCCCGGGAAGCGCGTCGATTCGTATCGCGAGGGGATGATGACGGCGATGGTCATGGTCACTGGATGGCGCAGCACATGCCCAGGTGCGGGTCGCGCTGCGCAAGGTGGTTTGCGACATAATCCTGCACGGCATCCTCCAGGGAGGTGGACGGGACAGGACAACCCGTTCCGGCGAGGCGCTCCGTCTTCGCTTCCGTGAAGTACTGGTACTGCTCGTCCAGCCCCGGGGGCATGTCGATGTAGTCGATGGCCGGGTGACGGTCCATGGACCGGAAGACCGCCGCCATCAGGTCGTTCCAGGTCCGGGCCTTTCCGCTCCCCAGGTTGAAGATCCCGTTGGCCTCCCGGTGGTTCAGGAGCCACCACATCGCCTCCGCACAGTCCTTCACGTAGACGAAGTCCCGCATCTGCCCGCCGTCGGGATACTCCGGCCGGTACGACTTGAACAGCCGGACCTTCCCGGTGGCGCGGATCTGGTGGAAGGCCTTGAAGACGACGCTCGTCATGTCGCCCTTGTGGTATTCGTTGGGGCCGAAGACGTTGAAGAACTTCAGGCCCGCCATATGCTGGTCGGCCCCGCGCTTGAGTGCCCAGAGGTCGAAGACCTGTTTCGAGTAGCCGTACATGTTGATGGGCCGGAGGAGCGCTGTGGTCTCGTCGTCGTCGGAGAAGCCCAGGGAGCCGTCGCCGTAGGTGGCCGCGGAGCTGGCGTAGAGGAAGCGGATGCCGTTCCGGATCGCCCAGTCGGCGAGGCGGCAGGAGTAGAGGTAGTTGTTCGTCCAGAGGTAGTCGGCGTCCTTCTCTGTCGTGGACGAGCAGGCGCCCATGTGGACTATGGCCCGGACGGTGAAGGGCACCTGGTCGGCGTAGATCATCTTGAGGAAGTCGTCCTTGTGGATGTACTCGACGAACCGCCGGTTCACGAGGTTCTTCCACTTGTCGGAGGTCCCCAGGCGGTCGACGACGACGATGTCCTCGATTCCCTCGCTGTTGAGCTTCCACACGAAGGCGCTGCCGATAAAGCCGGCGCCGCCGGTGACGACGATCATGCCCGCATCTTCCTTCCGCATGGTTGTAACGCCTCTCGCGCTTCCCGGCCCCGCTACAGGGCCTCGGCCGCCTTCTTCACCGCCGCCCGGATCTGCTCCAGGCGCCCCTCGGGCATCCGGATCGGGAGGCCCAGGAAGAGGGTCCGCCCCAGGAGGTCGTGGGCCTGCGGGTACTGGCGGATGCTGTAGTCCACCTTCCCCCGGTAGATGGGGTTCGTGAAGGGGAAGCTCTTCGGGTTGGCCGTAGACCAGGCGATCAGGTGCTCCCAGTTGGCCAGGTAGTGCCACTTGTTCTTCTTGAAGCAGACCGTGTCGACGCCCCCCGCGCCGAGGGCCGCCTGGAAGGCCTCCGCCTGCGCCTCCGTGGGGAAATGGAAGGACAGGTGCGTCGCCGTGTCGCCGTCCGGGTCCGGGATCGCCCGGAAGCCGATCCCGGGGATGCCCGCCAGCATTTCCTTCACGGCGGCCTTGTTCTTCTTCTGCTCCGCGATGATGAAGTCGAGCTTCCGGAGCTGGGCGAGGCCCAGGGCTCCCTGCAATTCGTTCATCCGGAAGTTGAAGCCGAGGATGGTGCGGCCTTCCATGGCCCGGCTGACGTTCGGGTTGTGGTCGTGTCCGTGGTCGTGGTACCAGTCGGCCCGGTCGTAGAGGTCCTTCCGGTCCGTCAGGATCATCCCGCCCTCGCCGGTGGTCAGGGTCTTGTAATAATCAAAGCTGAACGTGCCCATCTCCCCGAAGGTGCCGAGCTTTTTCCCCTTGTAGCTGCCGCCGACGGACTGGGCGTTGTCCTCCAGGACCATCAGCTGGGAGCTGCGGCAGGTCTCCAGGATCCGGCCGATGTCCGCCGGGGCGCCGCACATGTGGACGGGGATGACGGCCTTCGTATAGGGAGTCATCTTCCGGATGATGTCATCGGGGTCCATGTTCAGGGATGCGTCGATGTCCGCGGCGACGGGGATGGCCCCCACCTCCAGGACGGCCTCGTACGTTGCGATAAAGGTGAAGGCCGGGACGATGACTTCATCGCCGGGGCCCACGCCCATGGCGGAGAGAGCCACCGACAGCGCCGTCGACCCGGACGTGACGCCCAGGGCATGGGCGGCTCCGTGATAACGCTTGAACTCCTCCTCGAACTGGCGGACCTTGAAGATGCCCTTCCGCTCCTTATCGAATCCGTAACGCGTGAAGACGCCCGTCTCCAGGACGTCCAGAACTTCCTTTTTCTCCTCGTTGCCGATCAGTTCCATTCCGGACATGGCTTTTTCTCCATCCTTGTCGTTTTTGATCGTGGGAAGGGACGCTCAGAGGGCATCCCGGTAAATGTCGATGGCGTCCTCCCGGGTGACGTTCCGGGGGTTGTTGGCCAGGGGGCGCGCCACGGTGAGGGCCACGTCCGCCAGGGCCGGCAGGTCCTTCTCGGCGATGCCGAATTCCTCCAGGGTCATCGCGAGGCCGCAGTCCTCGATGAGGAGCTCCACCGCGTCCAGGGCGAGCGTTGCGGCGTCCCGCATCGAGAGATCCTCCACTTCCTGTCCCATGGCATCGGCCAGGACGGCGAACTTCTCGATGGCGCCGGGGAGGTTGTAGGCCATCACGGCGGGAAGCATCAGGGTGTTGGCCATCCCGTGGGGGATGCCCCAGGCGCCGCCGAGGGGATAGGAGAGGGAGTGGACCGCCGTGACGCCGGCGTTCGCCAGGCCGAGGCCCGCGTAAAGGCTCCCCAGGAGCATGCGCTCCCGGGCTTCCAGGTCGCTTCCGTTGTGGACGCAGGTCCTGAGGTTTTCGGCGATGAGGACGACGGCTTCCAGGGAGATCATCTCGCTCATGGGTGACGCGTTGATGGAGGTGTACGACTCGATGGCGTGGCAGAGGGCGTCGATCCCCGTGGAGGCGGTGGCCTGCGCGGGCAGGCTGAGTGTCAGTTCCGGGTCCAGGAGGGCGACTTCGGGGTACAGGTAGGGGCTGTTCATGCCCTCTTTCTTCTTCAGGTTCTTTCGGACGAAGACGGCCGTGAACGTGACTTCGCTGCCGGTGCCGGCGGTGGTGGGGACCATGATGGTCGGGAGTCCCGGGCCGGGGACCTTGTTCAGGCCCAGGTAATCGACGGCTTTGCCCTTGTTGCCGGCCAGCGCGGCCACGGCCTTGGCCACGTCCATGGAGCTGCCGCCTCCGATCCCCACGACGAGATCGCATTTGCCCTTCAGCGCGGCCTTGGCGCCTTCGTCGGCCCGCTCCAGGGCCGGCTCCGGCTCCACTCCGTCGAAGAGCGTATAGCGCAGGCCGCTCTTGTCGAGCAGGTCCTTCACGGTTTTCCGGAAGCCCGCCTCGGCAAGGGCGTGATCGAGAACGACCAGGGGACGTACCCCCCCCAGTTCCCGGATGTGGTCAGTCAGGCCGCGGAAGGAGCCCGTGCCGAAAACGATTTTTTTTGCCCCCGTATAGGTAAACGGTCGGATCATCGTTTTTTTCCTCCAGTTCCGCCGCCGAAGCGGCCAAGGTGTTGAAACAAGGGATGCTTATACATGATGAGGGACTCGATGGAAAGGGAAAAAACGGGACCGCCGGTCCGGGCAAACCCCGGGTTGCTTTGCCTTTTCCGGGAGGTGTGATAGGAGGGGACCCATGAATCCCTGGAAGACGTCGCGCCGCATCGTCCTCACCTGTGCCCGGGGCATGGTTCCTTACCTCCTTGAGGAAGTCGCCGGGCTGGGTGTTCCCGTCCGCATGGAGACGGACACGGCCGTGGAAGCGGAAGGCACCCTTCTGGACTGCCTGCGGCTGAACCTCCGGCTCCGGACGGCCCACCGGGTCCTGTATCATCTCGATACCGTCGCGGCCGACGGCCCGGGCGCACTCTACGGGGGGATCACCGACCTCCCGTGGGAAGAATACATCCGGGAGGACGGCTACCTGACGGTGACCTGCACGGTGAACCACCCCACCATCAAGGATTCCCGCTTTGTGAACATGAAGGCGAAGGACGCCATCGTGGACCGCATGACCGCCCGGAAAGGCCGCCGGCCGGATTCCGGACCGGAGCGGACCGGGGCGGTGGTTCACGTCCACTGGCAGGGCGACCGGGCCGACATTTTTCTCCACACGTCCGGGGAGCCCCTGTCCCGCCGCGGATACCGGCGGATCCCCATGGCCGCGCCCATGCAGGAGACCCTGGCGGCGGGAGTCCTGATGGCGGCGGGCTGGAAGGGGGAGGGGAACCTCGTCAACCCCATGTGCGGAAGCGGAACCCTGGCCGTCGAGGGAGCCCTGATGGCCCTGAACCGGGCTCCGGGACTGCATCGTGAGCATTTCGGGTTCATGTCCGTCCGGGGTTTCCCGGACAAGGAATGGGACGCCCTCCTCCGCCAGGCCCGGAAAGAAGCGAGGCGCAGTTTCCGGGGTCGGATCGTCGCCACCGACATCGACCGCGAGGCCGTGGCAGCGGCCCGGCAGAACGCCCGGCGGGCCGGGGTGGAGGAGCACATCTCCTTCTCCGCCGGCGATTTCATGCGGACGGAGGTGCCTCCGGGAGGCGGCCTCGCTGTTTTCAACCCGCCCTACGGGGAGCGCCTGGGCGACCAGGCCGGCCTGGGGGAATTGTACCGTCGCGTCGGCGACTTTCTCAAAAAATCCTGCCGGGGCTACACCGGGGCCGTCTTCACGGGGAACCTGGCCCTGGCCAAGCGGGTCGGACTCCGAACCAGCCGGAGAATCCCCTTCTACAACGGGGACATCGAGTGCCGGCTCCTCCTGTACGATCTGTATGAAGGCAGCCGGAAGCCGGACCGCGGCGTTTGAATTTTCGCCGTTCGTAGGGTAAGAAGAAAAGGACGGTTTCGGCGAGGAGCGATTTATGGGAGACATGACAAGGCAGCCGATCGGCGTGTTCGACTCCGGCGTGGGGGGGCTGACGGTGGTGCGGGCCCTCATGGAGCGGCTGCCCTTCGAGAATATCATCTATTTCGGGGACACGGCCCGCGTTCCCTACGGCGTCAAGTCCGTCGAGACGGTGTCTCAATACGCCATCGAGATCTCCGACTTCCTCCTGAAGAAGGGGGTCAAGCTCCTCGTCATCGCCTGCAACACCGTCGCCGCCGTGGCCGGCGATGCCGTGCGGAGCCGCTCGCCCGTGCCGGTCCTGGACGTTATCGATGCCGGAGCCCGTTCCGCCGTCCGGGAGACTCGCTCCCGCCATATCGGTGTCATCGGGACTCCCGCCACGATCAACAGCAACGCCTATGCCCGGGCCATCCATGCCCTCGATCCGGCGACCCGCATCTATTCCCAGGCATGTCCGCTGTTCGTACCGCTGGTGGAGGAGGGATGGCTTGATCACCCGGTGACGCGGATCACGGCCAACGAATACCTGAAGCCGGTTCTGGCGGAGCACCTGGACACCCTCGTCCTGGGGTGCACCCACTATCCGCTGCTGAAGCCCCTGCTCGGAGAGATCGCCGGTCCCGAGGTTCACCTGGTGGATTCGGGGGAGGCAATGGCGGAGGCCACGGCGGACCTCCTGGCGGAACTGCACCTGGGAAACCCGCTCCGGGAGAAGCCGTCCTATTCCTGCTACGTCAGCGACGTTCCTTTCCGGTTCCAGACCATGGCCGAGCGGTTTCTCGGCAGGACGATCGCCCACGTCGAGCTGGTGAAACTCTAAGCGATGGAACGGGTCGTCGTCACCGGACTGGGAACCCTCAATGCCATCGCCAGGAGCGCCCCGGAATTCGCCGGGGCCCTGCGGGGGGGCCGCTGCGGCATCGGACCGTTTTCGGTCTTCGACCCCTCGGCCTTCCGGACGCAGATCGCCGCCGAAGTGAAGGACTTCAACCCCCGCGACCACATCCCCCGGCAATACCCGATCAAGCGCATGTCCCGTGCGGATCTTCTCGGATTCGCCGCCACCCTGGAGGCCATGAAAGATGCCGGGCTGGACCCGCTTCCACCGGAGCTGGCGGAGGAGACGGGCGTCGTCATCGGCGGAGGGGGCGGCGGGCTCCTGGAGGGGGAGCGGTTCTACGGGGACTACCTGCGGACCGGGGGCCGGCTGGCCCGTTTCTCCGCCCTGTCGGCGGTCTACTGCGCCTCCTCGGCCGACCGGATTGCCACTCTCCTTAGGCTCTGGGGGCCCAAAACATCCTTCATGACGGCCTGCTCGTCCGGGGCCACGGCGATCGGCTACGCCCGGGACCTGATCCGGGGTGGAAAGGCGCCCGTTGTCATCGCCGGCGGGACCGAGCCCCTCTGCCGCATAACCTACGCGGCCTTCAACGCCCTCCAGGCAGTGGACCCGGAGCCCTGCAAGCCCTTCGCCGGCAACCGGGCCGGCCTCTCCCTGGGGGAGGCGGCGGGGATCCTGATCCTGGAATCCCTCTCCCATGCCCGGGGACGGGGGGCCCGGATCTATGCCGAGGTGCTGGGATACGGCGTCACCTGCGACTCGCACCACATGACGGCCCCCGACCCGGAGGCCTCCGGGGCGGTCCGGTCGATGCGGGAGTCTCTGCGCGATGCCGGCGTCTCCCTGGAGCGAGTCGACTACGTCAACGCCCACGGCACCGCCACGCCGGCCAACGACGCCATGGAAAGCCGGGCCATCCGGCACGTCTTCGGAGACCGGGCCGAGCGGATTCCCGTCAGCTCCACGAAGTCCATGACAGGCCACACCCTGGGCGCCTCGGGGGCCCTCGAGGCGGTGGCGTCCGTCCTGGCGATTTGCCACCGTTTCATCCCGCCGACGATCCACTGCACCGTGCCGGATCCCCAGTGCGACCTCGACTACGTTACGGAAGGGGCCCGGGAGGCGGACCTCTCGGTGGTCCTGTCCAATTCCTTCGCCTTCGGCGGGAACAACACCTCCCTCGTCATCGGGCGATTCGAAGGAGGGAACGGGTAGCATGGACCGGCGCGTCGCGATCACCGGCATCGGCATCGTCTCCCCCTTGGGCTCCGGCCGCGAGGCTTTCGGGAAGGCTCTCCTCGCCGGGGCATCCGGAATCGCATCCGTGGCTGCATTCCCCGTGGAGTCGCTTCCCTGCCGGCTGGCCGCGGAGATCCGCGATTTCCAGGCGAGGGACTTCGTCTCCGTCAAAAACCTCCGGCGGATGGACCGCCTCTCCGCCGTGGCGACGGCGGCGGCCCGGATGGCCCTGGACGACGCGGGGCTTGCCGTGACGCCGGCCAACCGGGACCGCACGGGCTTGATCCTGGGGACGGCCTGGGGCGGCACCGATGTGACGGTCTCCTTTGCCCGGGTCCTGGTGACAGAGGGACCCGGATCGGCCAACCCCATCCTCGTGCCCAACGTGGTCATGAACGCCCCGGCGGGGCATGCCTCCATCGAGCTGGGATTCCGGGGGATCAACACGACGGTCAACCACTACGCCGTCTCGGCGGAGTCGGCCCTGGCCTACGGGGCCCAGGAGATCCGGCGGGGAGCCGCGGACGTCCTTCTTGCCGGCGGGGCCGACGTCCTGGCCCCTTTCTATTTCGAATCCCTGACGCGCTTCAAGGCCCTGTCACCGCTCCAGGGAGGCGGCCCCGAGGGGGCGCGCCCCTTCGACCTCCGGCGGAACGGGCCGGTGGCCGGGGAGGGCTGCGGCATCCTCTGCCTGGAGCCGCTGGAGGCGGCCCGGGAGCGGGGCGCGACTGTCTATGCGGAGATTGCCGGGGAGGGCATGGCCTCTTCGCCGGCGCCCATGACCGGCTGGCCGGAGGACCCGCGGGGCCTTGTTCTGGCGGTCCGCCGGGCGCTCCGGTCCGCCGGGTGCGGGCCGGAGGATGTGGATGCGGTCTTCGCCGCGGCCAGCGGCGGCCTCAAGCCGGATCTCCTGGAGGCGGAAGGGCTGGCGCAGGTGTTCGGACCGGCTGGAAAGAGGCCGCTCGTGACGGCCCTGAAGGGTGCCCTCGGGGAGAGCTTCACCTCCGGGGGGATGCGGGCGGCGGCTTTGGCCCTGGCGCTCCGGGACGGTGCCGTCCCTCCCACCCTGAGCCTGGAGGAGCCGGTCCGGCCGCTGCATTTCGTGACAGGACAGGCTGCCCGGGCGAAGGTGCAAAGAGGACTCCTGAACGGGATCTCCCACGGGGGGACGTACGTCTCCCTCCTGTTTTCCAATATCGGGGAAGAATCATGAACATCGGAGAATGGATTGAAAAGAGGGCCTTCACCCACCCGGACCGGGAATTCCTGAAGGACGGGAAGCGGGTCTTCAGCAACCGGGCCTTCAACGAGCGCGTCAACCGGACGGCCCGGGCGCTTCAGCACCTGGATATCGTGAAGGGCGAGCGCCTGGCGCTCATCATGGGCAATACGAGCGAGTTCCTGGAGATCTTCTTCGCCTGCGCCAAGACAGGGGCCATTCTGGTGCCCGTCAACCATCGCCTGGCGGGACCGGAGATCGAATACATCCTCCGCGACGCGGCCCCCCGGGGGCTCGTCTACGCCGCCGAGTTTGCCGGGAAGGCCCTGCCCCTGAAAGACGCGAACCTGGGGATTCGCCACTGGATCCGCCACGAAGGGGAGCCCCTCCCCGGCGAATCGCTCCTGTCGGACCTGACGGCGGCGGAATCGGAGGGCGAGCCGTCCCCGGTGGAGGAGGTCACAGACGAAGATCCGCTCTTCATCATGTACACCTCCGGGACGACGGGCGATCCCAAGGGGGCCGTGCTGACCCACGGGAACATCCTCTTCGGGGCGGTCCATTCCCTCATCGGCTACGGCGTCAACCGGACCTACCGGTCCCTCGTCGTGGCGCCCCTCTTCCACATCGGTGCCCTGGCGGCGTCGGTCACGCCGGTCATCTACGCCGGCGGGTCCGTCGTCCTGTCGGGATTCTTCAACGCCTCGGAGGTCCTCCAGGCCATTGTCCGGGAGCGGATCAACTACATGTTCGCCGTTCCGGTCATGTTCCAGCTCATGGCGGACACACCTGAATGGGCCGGGGCTGACCTTTCGCACGTCCACTTCTTCATCTCCGGTGGCGCGCCGATCCCGCTCCCGGTCATCCGGAAGTACCAGGACGAGAAGGGGATCGGCTTCGTCCAGGGCTACGCCCTCACGGAGACGGGGCGGCTCACGTCGCTGGACCTGGAGGACGCCGTCCGGAAGGCCGGGTCCGTGGGCAAGGAGGTCTTCCACGTGCGGCTCCGCATCGTCGACGAGGAGGACCGGGACGTCGCCCCGGGGGATCCCGGGGAGATCGTCGTGAAAGGTCCCAACGTCTTCTCCGGCTACTGGCGGAAGCCGAAGGAGACCGCGGAGGCCAGGAAGGGCGGCTGGTTTCGGACAGGTGACATGGGGCGGCGGGACGAGGACGGGTTTCTCTACATCATCGGCCGCAAGGTGGAGATGATCATTTCCTCCGGGGAGAACATCTACCCCGCCGAGGTCGAGCGGGCGATCCAGTCCCTCCCGGCGGTGAAGGAGGCGGCGGCCGTGGGCATGCCGGACCCCAGGCGGGGCGAGGTGGTGGCGGCCTTCGTGCTGCTCAGGGAGGGCGAGGTCGTGACGGAGGACGAGATCCTGGCGGGGCTTCAGGGGAAGATCGCCCCCTTCAAAATGCCGAAGCGTGTCTTCTTCGTCGATTCCTTCCCCCGGAATCCCGGCGGCAAGGTCCTCAAGCGCATCCTCCAGAAGCGCCTGCGGGAGGGATGATGGAGATCCTGCCCTGGACCGGCGAGCACCGGACCTTCCGCGAGGACTTCCGCGGGTTCCTCGCTAGAGAGGTCATCCCCTTCGTGGACCGGTGGGAGGCCGACGGCATCGTCCCGCGGTCGGCCTGGCGGGCCATGGGCGCGGCGGGCTTTCTCTGCACCGACATTCCCCGGGAGTACGGCGGCCGGGGCCTCGACTTCCTCCATTCCGTCATCGTCGTGGACGAGATGGCGAAGACCAACTGCTACGGCCTCTCCCCGCGGCTCCACAGCAACGTGGTCGTCCCCTACATCACGTCCTTCGCCTCGGAGGAGCTCAAGCACCGCTATCTTCCCGGGTGCATCGCCGGCGAGATCGTCACCGGCATCGCCATGACGGAGCCCCACGCCGGGAGCGACGTGGCGGCCATCCGGACAAGCGCCGTGGAGGACGGCGACTTCATGGTCCTGAACGGCCAGAAGACCTTCATCTCCAATGGAACCAACGGCGACCTCTTCGTGGTGGCCGCGAAGGACCCGGCCACGGAGGACCCCCACCGGGCCGTGGACATCTACCTGGTGGAGGGGAAGACCCCGGGCTTCGAGCGGGGACGGCGCCTGAAGAAGGCGGGCTGGCACAGCCAGGACACGACGGAGATCTTCTTCCACGACTGCCGGGTGCCCCTGACCCACCGCCTCGGAGGGAAGGGCTCGGGGTTCAAGAACCTGATGCGGCACCTCCAGCCGGAGCGCCTCGTTGTGGCCATCGGCGCCGTCTCCGCGGCGGAGTGGGTCCTGGAGCACACGATTTCCCACGTGAAGGGAACGGATATCTCGGGGAGGGCCCTGTCGTCGTTCCAGCACGTCCGCTTCGAGATCGCCGAGATGGCGACGGAGGTCCGAATCGGCCGGACGTTCGTGGACAAGCTCATCGCCGACCACATCGAGGGGATGAATGTCGTCCGGGAGGTCTCCATGGCCAAGTGGTGGACCACCGAGACGGCCTGGCGGATCGCCGACCGGTGCCTCCAGCTCCACGGCCGCCTGGGCCTCGACGAGAGCGGCCCCCTCGCCCGGGCCTGGCGGGACCTCCGCGTCACCCGCATCCTCGCCGGCACCAACGAGATCATGAAGGGCATCATCGCCCGGATGTCGGGGGTATGAACAAGAATAAAAGGAGCAAATGCCCGATCAACAATCGTCCGGCATCGATTGACGATTTGCCCGGTTGATCTTCTTTCAATAATTGTTTCCATATGATACAAGGCAGCATCCAACCGTCAACCGACAGGAGTTTATCATGACAATCAAAGCGCCGATCGGCCAGAGCGTGCCACGCATTGAATATCTGAAGGTCAAGAATTATCGTGCGCTATGTGATCTCGAATTGAAGGATATTACACCGTTCACTGTATTTCTCGGGCCGAACGGCAGCGGCAAGTCAACCATCTTTGACGTGTTTGCTTTTCTGTCGGAGTGCTTCGTCACCGGTTTGCGCCGGGCATGGGACAAACGAGGGCGTTTCCGGGAATTGCGGACACGGGGGGAAGAGGGACCTGTCGTTATTCAATTGAAATACCGTGAAAAACCAAGGCTGCCTGTTGTCACCTACCACCTTGCAATCGATGAGAATTCGAAAGGTCCTTATGTTGCGGAAGAATGGCTGCAGTGGCGCAGAGGCGGCCACGGCAAGCCTTTTCGGTTTCTTGACTTTGGAAAAGGCCGGGGGCGGGTCATTTCGGGGGAATTGCCGGATGATCGGGACGAGCGAATCGACGAGCAGCTGGATTCCCCGGAAATGCTGGCCGTCAACACCCTGGGACAGTTTGCCAAGCATCCTCGTGTCAGCGCACTGCGCAGGTTCGTCACGGGCTGGTATCTTTCCTATCTGAGCGCCGATACCACGAGGGGGCTTCCGGAAGCCGGGCCGCAGGAGCGCCTGAGTTCCATCGGCGATAATCTCCCGAATGTAATCCAGTACCTGAAAGAACAGCGACCGGATCGACTGGACCAGATTCTGAAAACGCTTTCCGCCAGGGTCCCGCGGCTGGAGAAGGTTGAGGCGGAGCCGATGCAGGATGGGAGGCTCCTCCTGCAGATCAAGGATGCGCCGTTTGAGCGGCCGGTATTGGCCCGTTTTGCCTCGGACGGTACCTTGAAGATGCTGGCTTATCTTACTTTGCTGTATGACCCGGAACCGCCGCAACTGATCGGGATAGAGGAACCGGAGAATCAGTTGCACCCAAGGCTGTTGCCTGAATTGGCCGAAGAATGCAGAAATGCTGCAGCAAGATCCCAGCTATTCATTACGACGCATTCGCCCTACTTTGTGAACAGCCTGCGACCCCGGGAACTATGGGTTCTCTACCGCGACGAACGGGGTTTCACTCAGGCCAGGCGGGCGTTCGATATGCCGGGTGTCAACGCTTTCATGGAGAACGGCGCACAACTGGGACAATTGTGGATGGAAGGGCATTTTGACGTCGGTGATCCGTTGAACGGTGCCGGCGGTCCAAAGAGCAGGCCGAAGCTCCTGCACCGATCGGTGAAGGAGTAAAGCATCCATGCATGTTGAATTCCTGGTGGAGGAATACTCGGCGGAAGAAGCACTAAGGAACATTCTTCCTCTGATTCTTCAAGGGAAGATGACCTTTGATATACATGCTTTCAATGGGAAACATGATTTGTTGGCCTGTCTGCCGAATCGGCTGAAAGGCTACCGGGCATGGTTACCGGAAGATTCCCGGATTGTTGTTCTGGTCGATCGGGACACGGACGATTGCTATAAATTGAAGGCTGAACTGGAAAGGATGGTTCGCCAAGCCGGCTTCACATCAAAAACGGCCGCGGCGGTGAGCGGACAGTTTGAGGTTTTGAACCGAATCGCGATTGAAGAGTTGGAGGCGTGGTTCTTTGGTGATCCAATAGCGCTGAAAGAGGCATATCCGAGGGTATCCGGCAATATTGGCAATAGAGCCCCGTATCGCGAACCTGACGCGATTGCCGGTGGCACATGGGAGGCATTGGAACGCGTTTTGATGAAAGCCGGCTATTATCCCGGTGGAATGCCAAAGGTGGAAGTGGCAAGAAATATTTCAAAGAACATGCAACCCCTCCGAAACACTTCGAAAAGCTTTCAAATTTTCAGGGATGCACTTCATGAACTATCTCCCGGTGCATCGTCTTGAATGGAAATGATTCTCCAGGTTTCCTGAAAGAAAAATCCCGGTTCAGTCTTCCAAGCGATTTCAGCATTTGTTGAAATGCAGGTATTGATTGAAATTCATGGTTGATAACGGATTGATGATCTGATGAAAGTGGCACCCATGAAACAAGTCGGATGGGATGGCCAGCCATGAACGTCCGGATCATCAATCTTCACCCGGGGTGCGAGAACAACGCCCTGTTTCTTTCCCGGGCACGGCGGTACTTCGAGCGGAACGGCCACCAGGTTGACGGAGAGAGGGAGGCGGACCTGGTTTTCGTGGGGGCCTGCGTCGTGACCGACCGGATGCGCCGGCGTTGCGAGGAGGCCATCGCCGGGGCTATGCAAAGCCATCCACAGGCGCGCATCGTTGTCTTCGGCTGCCTGGCGGCCTTTCCCGCGGATCTGCAGGCGGCCCTCGGCAGGGATGCAGACAGGGTTCGATTCATCCCGTACCAGGCGAGTGCTGAGTTGGATGCTTTCATCGGGGCGTGCGTCCCGTTCGAGGCCGTCCACGTCTCGCGCCTGGACGGGCACCGGCCCTACCAGCCCTGCATGGGACCGGACGACCGCTATCTCCTGATCGCCCAGGGGTGCGTCAACGACTGCAGCTACTGCAGCATCCGCCTTGCCAAGGGACGGGTCCGGAGCCGGCCGGCGGAGGAGATCGAAGCGGATGCCCGCGAGCTGTATGAAGAGGGCGTCCGGACCGTGACCTTACTCGCGGACGACTGCGGCTCCTACGGTCTCGACCGGGCCGACGACCTGCCGGGGCTGCTCGGGCGGATCTGCGGAATCGCCCCGGACCTCCGGATCAAGCTCTACACGGTGTTTCCGGCCCTGTTCCTGAACTACGCCGATCGGCTGGAGCCGTTTTTCGCCGCCGGCCGCATCCCCTATGTCTGCCTGCCGACCCAGTCCGCCTCGCCGCGCATCCTGGCCCTGATGAACCGCCGCTACGACCCGAGTTGTCTGTCGGATGCGGTTCTCCGGATCCGCTCCCTCGATCCCGGCGTCTTCGTCTATTCCCACTTCATCTTCGCGTTTCCCACGGAGACCTGGGAGGAACTGGCGGAGAGCGTCTCCTTTGCCGGCCTGTTCGACCACTCCGTCTTCATCGGTTACGGCGGAAACCGGGCGACCCGGGCGGCGGCCCTGGCCTCCCGGTACGACGACCGGGACCGGCAGGCGAAGGCGGATTACCTGGGGCGGCTGGCGGCGGAAGGGAAGCTTGCTTCGTTCGTGGTGCCCTATGCCTGATCCCGGCGCATCTCAGAAGCCCGGCATCTTCGTCTTCAACCCGAGCCGGCGCTGCGCCCCCGGTGCATACCTCTTCACCCAGGCGGTCCGCTTCTTCCTCCTGAACGGTCACCCCCCCGTGAGGGACGTCCGGGAGGCCGGGATTATCCTTGTGAACTCCTGCTGTGTCACGGAGGGGAAGATCGCCACGTCCCTGGCGGCGCTGGAGGTGGCGAGGGCTCACGGGAAGGGGAAGACCGTGGTTTTCCTCGGCTGCCTGGCCGGCCTGCCGGATGCCCCGTTCGATCCGGAGGGGGTGCTGTGCATTGGTCCGAAGGAACTGGACCTTCTCGATGCGCGCTTCCCCCACCGGATTTCCGTCCGGGCGGCCGCGGCGAGCCGCCTGCCGCCGGAGTTTTTCCTGTCGGGCCAGCACCTCGGACCGCAGGACTCCTTCCTCTTCATCGGCCAGGGATGCGTCAACGGCTGCTCCTACTGCAACATCCGCCGCGCGAAGGGCGGCCTGGCCAGCGTGCCCGTCGATTCGATCCTCTCCCGGGCCCGGCGCGGGCTCGAACAGGGCGTGCGCGATTTCGCCCTGCTGGCGGACGACTGCGGCAGTTACGGCCGGGACGTCGGGAGCGATCTGGTCGATCTTGCCGGACGTCTCCTCGGGCTGGACGGCGGCCTGACGCTCAAGCTTAGCTACGTGTTTCCGGCTTTCGTGGAGGAGCGCTTCGACGATCTGGCTCCCCTCTTCGCCACCGGTCGTATCCGCTACGCCAACATCCCGCTCCAGTCGGGCTCGCAGCGCATCCTGGGCCTGATGAACCGGCGCTATCCGATCGGCCGGGTCGTGGAGCGCGTGCAGCGGCTCCGGGAGATCGCCCCCGGGTCCCTCCTCTGCACGCACGTCCTCGTCAACTTTCCCACGGAGACCCGGGAGGACTTCCGGGCGTCCCTCGCCCTGGCGGACGCCTTCAACGACACGTACTTTCTCCACTATTCGGACAACCGGGGGACCCCGGCGGCCCTGCTGGAGCCGAAGGTCCAGACGGAGGAGGCGCTGTGGCGGCTGGACGCCGCCGCGGACTACGTAAACGCCCGGGGGAGGGGGGTGGTGATCCGGGATTTCGACTGCGACCTGCCCTACAACCTCAGCCGGGATCGGGGTGCCTGACATGGCCCTGCCGCTCATCAAAGTCGTCCAGCTCACCCTCACCAACCGCTGCCAACTGAACTGCGGGCACTGCGGGGTGGCGGAGCTCCGGAGCGTCATGCCCGGCGAGCTGACCCTGGAGCAGATCGACGACGTCTTCCGGGACCTCCGGCTGGCGGGCTGCCTGGTGGTGGACCTCTTCGGCGGCGAGCCGACGCTCCGGAAGGACCTGTTCGAGATCATCCGGCGCGGGAAGTCCTCCGGATTCATGATGTCCCTGGAGACGAACGGCTGGCTCCTGGACGGGGCCTTTGTCCGGGGACTGGAAGCGGCGGGCCTGGACCAGATCTACCTCAGCCTGGACGATTATCGCCCGGAAGAGCACGACCGGCGGAGAGGGAGGGCGGGGAGCTTCGAGCGGGCCGTCCGGGCGCTGGAGCTGGGTGCGGCGACCTCCATGGCCGTGCATGTCTCCATCGTGCCGCAGACGGCCGAATTCTTCACCGGCGGCGACATGAACCGGTTCATGGCCTTCGTCCTTGAGAAGGGAGCCGGGAAGGTGCGGCTCCTCCTGCCCCGCTTTTCCGGCCGGTCGGCCCGTCCCGACGGATCCCCCTTTGCCGCGCGCCGGGAGCGGGATCTCTTCGCCTGCATCGCCCCGGAGTACGCCCCCCACATTTATGTTCACACGCCGGGGACGCCGGTGGGGGAGACGAACAAGTGCACGGCCAAGAACATCTTCTGCCACATCATGAGCAACGGCTGGATCGCCCCCTGCCCGTACCTTCCCCTCGTATTCGGCGACGCGACGCGCGAGTCCGTGGTGGAGGTGTTCGAGCGGATGCAGTCCCATCCGCTGGTCCGGCTGGGCGGGGACACCTGCCCGATGCGGAACCCCGACTACATCGAGGAGCACATCCGGCCCATGGGCCCGGGGCGCCCCTTCTATCCCATCGCCTCGGAAAACCAGGTGAACCTTGGCGCCCCCTGCCCGCCGGACTGCCGCGGCTGCGATGCCGCCGGAAGGCCGTCGCGCAGGCCCGCCGAGGCGGTGATCCGCGACCTTCAGGCCGTGGACCCGAACTACCGGAGCATCGAGTTCTACGGCGGGGACGCGCTACTCCGGGCCGATCTGATCGGCATCCTCGGCAGGGTTCCCTCCGGTGCGGACATCCGCCTCTGGACGACGGGAAGCTGGCTGCCGGAGGATCCGGGGTTCCGGGAACGGCTGCGCTCCTTTCCCGTCCGCGCCATCCGGGTGATGATGCCTCTGGACGATGCGGGGACGCCGGGTGGCCTTGGGGGCGCCCTGGGACGGATCCGGTCCGTTCAGGGGCTGGGCATCCCCGTCCATCTGTACATGCCCGCCGACGCCCCGGCGGAGCTGCACCGGGTGATGGCCGAAAACGCGGTCCGTCTGGGGGTGGAACGGATCTATCTCTTTCAACGCGATCCGGCGGCGCCGCTGCCGAACGCGGCCGCCTGTTTCGGCAGGGCCTTGGGCCGGGCGCGGCTGGCCTGGACCGCCCGCCCCCCGGCATAGGTCAAATGCATTTAGGGGATGGAAATGGAAGAATGCCTTGCCTTCCTGGGCGGTGGAACGGCTCGAATTTACGGGACGATGCCTGATCGTGATCCAGGCGGGGGGAGTTTTTCGTTGTGTTTTGGAAGACGGATAGGTATACGGCCATACTGATCGTCCGGAAACACCCGGCCTTCGCGTAGAGGGATCATCGGCGGGGGCCGCAGGAATCCACGCTGGGAGGGAAGGTTCCGAAATGCAGGAAATCTTGACGGCCGTCACCTACCTGGTGGTCTGGCTCCTCTGTGAGCGGGTCATCGGGATCGAGAGCGGGCTGGTGAACCTGATCATCTCGCTGGGGGCGGCCGTGGGCGTTTATGTCTTCATCGCCGTCCGGGAACACCGCAAGAAGAAGGAAAGCGGAGACCAATAGCAGACGCAAGCGGATCCGGAACGACCCGGCGGGCCTCCTTATTCTTTGACGGGAGAAGCTCCCCGGCCATTGACCGGACGCTCCGTATGCGGGTCCATCCACAGCCGGTGTCGCGGACCCGCCGCATCAATCCCCCATCACGAGCACCTTCGCCCCCCGGATCTTTCCTTCCTTCAATTCCACCAGAGCGCGGTTCGCCTCCGCCAGGGGATACGCCTGCACCTCCGGCCGGATGGGAATCTCCGCCGCCATGGCCAGGAATTCCGAGATGTCCCGCCGGGCCACGTTGGCCACGCTTTTGATCTCCTTCTCCATCCAGAGATGCTCGGGATAATGGAGAGCGAGGAGAGCCGTTTTGTCACCCTCCTCCTTGCGGATCGCGTTGATCACCAGGCGGCCTCCCGGGGCCAGGTTTCTCATGGCCTCCACGACGGGCCTCCAGGCCGGCGTCGTGTCGATGACGGCGTCGAGCCTCTCCGGGGCTGTATCGGCGGTATCCCCCGCCCAGACGGCGCCCAGTTCCCGGGCGAAGGCCCGCTCCCGATCGCTCCGGGCGAAGACGAAGACGGGCGTGTCGGGGAAGCGGTGCCGCACCAGCCGCAGCACCAGGTGGGCCGAGGCGCCGAATCCCGTCAGGCCGAGGCGTTGTCCGTTCCGCAGGCCCGTCAGCCGGAGGGACCGCCAGCCGATGGCCCCGGCGCACAGGAGCGGAGCCGCCTCGACGTCGGTAAAGGCCGGCGGCAGGGGATGGACGAAGGCCTCCGGAACGGTCATGTATTCCGCGTACCCTCCATCCGTGTCCCGTCCCGTCGCCTCGAAGCCCGGGCATAGATTTTCGTTTCCCTCCAGGCAGAACGAGCAGCGGCCGCAGGCCCGGTAGATCCAGCCGACACCGACCCGTTCTCCGGCTGGAAACCGCTCCGCCCCGCGTCCGTGCCCGACGACCCGGCCGACCACCTGGTGGCCCGGGATGACGGGGAAGCGGGGCGGCGTCGTCCGGCCTTCGATCTCGTCCAGTTCCGTGTGGCAGACGCCGCAGGCGGAGACCCTGAGAAGGACCTCCCCGTCGCCCGGCTCCGGATGGGGTACATCTGCGGGCTCCAGGGGCGCGGGGTTCTCCCGAAGACTGGATATGCCCTTCAGGATCATCGCCTTCATGGGAGTTTCTCTACTTTCCTTTCTTCATGGCCAGCTTGATGGCTGTGAACAGCCCCTTTTCCCGGATGGCCTTCGCGGCGATCCCCCCGGGGGTGATCTCGAAGAACTTCTCCCCGTAGTGGGCGAGCCTGTCCTCGTCCAGAACGATGCCGAGGCCGGGTCCCTTCGGGAGTTCCACGGTGCCTTCGGGCGAGACCCGGATCGGCTCCGCCAGGATCCCGTCCCGGTACTCGGGGATCCAGGCGGGCGGTTCGTAAGGGTACTCGAGGGGGTGCTTCCGGGGGCTCGCGGCATAAAGATGCAGATTGATGAGGAAGCCGAGGCCGTTCGTCCAGGTGTGGGGGCTGAAGTCCAGTCCCTGAGCCATGCAGGCGTCCAGGACCTTCTTCGAGTCGCCGATGCCGCCGCCCATGGTGGCGTCGGGCTGGTAGATGTCGAAACTCCCCTTTTCCAGCATGATCCTGTACTCCTGCCAGCCGGCGTTGAGCTCCGCCCCGGCAATGGGGACGAGCGCCAACCGGCGGAGCTCCGCCAGCTCGTCCCAGGCGTACATGTCCAGGGGCTCCTCAAGCCAGGAGACGTTCAGGTCCTTGCAGGCCCGGGCGAACCCGGTCGCCCGCTCGAGATCCCAGATCGGCGGCTTTTCGATGATCGTGACAGGCCAGCCCTGGTTGGCGTCGACTCCGATTTCCATTGTGTCGCCGACCGCCCGGCGAACCGCCTCCACCTGGGCGATGTCCTCCTGGATCGTGGCGCTGTGGACCCGGAGCTTCACCGTCCGGAAACCCATCTCCCGGAGACGGAGCACCTCCCCGGCCCGCTGTGCCGGTGGATGGACCTCGCCGGTGGAGGCGTAAACGGGGACGGGCCGGTCATCTGTGCCGCCCAGGAGCGCCCACACGGGCTTTCCCTCCGCCTTGCCCCGGATGTCCCAGCAGGCCGCCTCGATCCAGTAGTTCCGCCAGCCCAGGTAGCCGACCTCCCGGAGCCGCCGCCGGACGAGGTCGATGTCCGTCGGGTCCAGGCCGATCAGGTACGGCCCGATGAGGCCGCCCAGGCCTTCCCGCTCCCGCTCGAAGGCCATGCCCGCCGCCAGGCCCTGGAGCCCCCCGTCGGTGGTGAGGCGGATCAGGGTGAAGCGGTTCACCGTCTGTGGATAGCCGGGGATCCAGGACGGCCAGAAGGGCTTGGGAAGGGGAACGGCGACGTGAAAGAGCTCAATGCGGTCGATTTTCATGGCAGCCTCCTTTTTCTGCGGAGAGATTGTAATCATGCTCCGGCCTGAACGGCCGTTGCGCAAAGGGTCGAAAACCGGGGACGGGCCGGTCAGGCGATGCGCCCGATCAGTTCCGCCAACTCCTCCCGGCTGAACCGGTAGACGGTCCGGCAGAACTGGCAACTCACCTCGGCCTCTCCCCGCTCCTCCAGCATTTCTTTCAGCTCCTGAACTCCCAGGCTGACCAGCACCCGTTCGATCCGGCTGCGGCTGCAGGAGCACCGGAGCGTCAGGGGCTGCGTCTCCAGGATGCGGAACGGGATGTCGGAGAAGATGTCCCGGAGCAGGTCTTCCGGTGTCTTTCCCTGCCTGAGCAGGGTGGTTACGGGGGGCATCGCCTCCAGGCGGGAGGCGATGCGCTCCACCGCGTCCGGATCCGGCGGGGGGAGCGACTGGACCAGGAATCCCCCGGCGGCCGACACGCGGCCGTCGGCCTCCACGTACGTGCCCAGGGCAACGGCGGAGGGGATCTGCTCCGAATCGAGGAGGTAGTGGGCGATGTCCTGGGCGATCTCGCCGGAGCAGAGGCGGACGATCCCCTGGTAGGGTTCCTTCAGGCCGAGGTCTTTCAGGACCGTCAGGAAACCGTTTGTTCCCAGGGCCCCGGAGACGTCCAGCTTGCCTTCCCGGTCCGGCACATCGGCGCCCGGATTCTGGACGTATCCCCGGACATGACCGTTCCGTTCGGCCTCCGCCACGATCCTGCCCAGCGGGCCTTCGGCCTCGAACTTCAGGGCCACGCTCTGTCCTTCCTTGAGAAGGGAGGCCAGGAGCGCCCCGCCGGTGAGGGCCCGTCCAAGGGCGGCGGCGGCGACGGGAGAGGCCCCGTGACGGCCGGCGGAGCGGGCGGCCGGTTCCGTGGTGTCGCAGGCCAGGGCCAGAATTGCGCCGTCTTCGGAAATGGCCCGGACCAGGCGGCTCCCTGCAGGTTCCTTTTGTATAGATGATTTTGTCATGATTTCCGCCGTGGCGGCAATGGGCGTTTCGCGTCTCTCCGGGGGCTTCCGCGGGCGGCCGCCGCGCCTCGGGGATGTAACAAAAAAACCTTTATGTTGCAAGTGGTTGTTCTTCTTCGGGGGGTGTGTATCCGGGTTCCCCGGAGGGGTGAAATCGACTTGACAGAACGCCCTAATCATGGTAGCGGCACCGACGGTTCAGCCCCCATCAACAGGTGGCTGGGTGTCAAGCATGTTCTCTCAATAAGGTCCGCATTCCCGCCCATTTCAGATTCAGGATCTTCCCCGGGCGCGATGACGGGACGGACGCAAACATTCTGAGATATCCCGAGGTGGTGTCCAGTGGCTCAATCAAATGAAAAAATCGGTGCGGTCATGGTGGTGGGATCCGGTATCGCCGGCATTCAGGCGTCCCTGGATCTGGCGAACTCAGGCCTGAAGGTCTACCTGGTGGAAAAAGGGATCAGTATCGGCGGCGTCATGGCACAGCTGGACAAGACCTTTCCCACCAACGACTGTTCCGCCTGCATCCTCTCCCCGAAACTGGTGGAAGTAGGCCGCCATCCCAACGTGGAGATCCTCACCCGGCGGACCGTGGAATCCGTCGAGGGCGAACCGGGCCACTTCAAGGTCCGAATGACGAAGGCGCCGCGCTTCATCGACCTCTCCAAGTGCACCGGCTGCGGCGACTGCGCCAACGTCTGCCCCATCTCGGTACCCTCCGACTTCAACGAGAACCTGAGCGAGCGGAAAGCCACCTACCGGCATTTCCCCCAGGCCATTCCCAGCGGCTTCGCCATCGACAAGCTCGGCACCTCCCCCTGCAAGGCGAGTTGCCCGACCCACATCAGCGTCCAGGGGTATGTCGCCCTCATCGCTACGGGGAAATTCAAGGAAGCCCTGAAGCTCATCAAGAAGGACAACCCGTTCCCCATCGTATGCGGCCGGGTCTGCAACCACCCCTGCGAGACGGCCTGCATGCGCGGCAAGGTTGATGAGCCCATCGACATCATGCACCTGAAGCGCTTCGTCGCCGACCTGGACCTGAAGGACGAGACCCGCTACATCCCCGAGAAGAAGGAGAGCAAGGGGAAGAAGGTGGCCATCGTCGGCGCCGGGCCCGCGGGCCTCACCTGCGCCTACTACCTGGCTGCCGAAGGCTACGACTGCGAGGTCTTCGAGTCCCTGCCCGTGGCGGGCGGCTGGCTGGCGGTCGGCATTCCCGAGTACCGTCTCCCCAAGGACGTCCTGAAGGCCGAGATCAAGGTCATCGAGGACCTGGGGGTCAAGATCCATCTGAACAGGCCTGTGGGCAAGGATCTCCCCTTCGCCCAGCTCCAGAAGGACTTCGATGCCGTCTTCATCGGCTGCGGCACCGTCAACAGCAGCAAGCTGAACATCCCCGGGGAGGACATGCAGGGCGTCATCCACGGCGTGGATTACCTGAAGCGGGTGAACCTGGGCGAGAAGGTCTTCCTGGGCGACAAGGTCGCCGTCGTCGGCGGCGGGAACGTGGCCATGGACGCCGTCCGGACGGCCATCCGTACGGGCTCGAAAGACGTCTTCATCCTCTACCGCCGGTCCCGGGCTGAAATGCCCGCTTCTCCGGAGGAGATCGAGGAGGCCTTGGAAGAGGGCATCAAGATGGAATTCCTCGTGGCCCCCAAGCGGGTCGTCGGGGAGAACGGAAAGGTGACGGGCATCGAGTGCACCCGGATGGAACTGGGCGAGCCCGACGCCAGCGGCCGTCGGCGCCCCATCGAGATCAAGGGCTCCGAGTTCGTCGTTCCCTGCGATGCCCTGATCCCGGCCATCGGCCAGGAGGCGGACCTTGATTTCGTTCCCGCCGAGAGCGGCATCTCCATCAACAAGTGGAAAAACTTCGACGTCGACGCGGTCACCTTCGCGACGAACGTCCCCGGTGTCTTCGCCGGCGGCGACGTGGTCACGGGACCCCAGACGGTCGTCAAGGCCGTCTTCGCCGGGAAGGAAGCGGCCGTGTCCATCGACCGGTATCTCCAGGGCGAGGACATGGCAGCCGGACGGGCGAAGGACTGGACGAAAGATCTGGCCGACAAGGCCGACGTGAGCGCCGTTCCGAAGGCTCCCCGGGCGAAATATCCGCACATGAAGCCGGACGAGCGGAGGACCAATTTCCAGGAAGTCGGCATCGGCTTCGGCGAGGAAGAGGCCGTCCGCGAGGCCCAGCGCTGCCTGGCCTGCGGCATCTGCTCCGAGTGCTATCAGTGCGTCGACGCCTGTATCGCGAAGGCGATCAACCATGACGATACCTTCGAGGAAGAGACCATCGAGGTCGGGGCCGTCATCGCTGCCCCGGGCTTCGAGACCTTTGATGCATCCATCCGCGGCGAGTATGGATTCGGCACCTACGCCAACGTTGTGACGGCGATCCAGTTCGAGCGCATCCTCTCCGCGTCGGGTCCCTACTTCGGACACGTCCAGCGCATCTCCGACGGCAAGGAGCCCCGGAAGATCGCCTTCATCCAGTGCGTGGGCTCCCGGGACACCTCCTGCGGCAACAGCTGGTGCTCCTCCGTTTGCTGCATGTATGCCACGAAGGAGGCCATCATCGGCAAGGAGCACGCCAAGGACCTGGAGCCGACCATCTTCTTCATGGACATCCGGGCCCACGGCAAGGACTTCGACCGGTTCGTCAACCGGGCGAAGAACGAGTACGGGATCCGTTACGTCCGCTCCATGCCCTCCAGCGTGAAGGAACTCCAGCAGTCCAAGAACCTGCTGATGAAATACGTGACCGAGGACGGCAAGCTTGTCGAGGAAGAGTTTGAAATGGTGGTCCTCTCGGTCGGTCTGACGCCTCCCCCGGAGGCGGCGAAACTTGCCAAGGCTCTGGGAATCAATCTCGAAGAGCACGGCTTCTGCCAGACCGCCCTCGATAACCCCGTTCAGACCAGCCGGAGTGGCGTCTTCGTCTGCGGCGCCTTCGGCGGGCCCAAGGACATTCCCGAGACGGTCATGGAGGCGTCGAGCGCCGCGGCCTGCGCCGCCGGCCTCCTGTCGGAGCGCCGGGGTACGATGATCACCGAGGAGGAACTTCCCCTGGAGTCGGATATCCGCGGGGTCGGCCCCCGGACGGGCGTTTTTGTCTGCCACTGCGGCATCAACATCGGCGGCGTGGTCAACGTTCCGGAGGTCGTCGAGTACGCCAAGAGCCTGCCCAACGTGGTCTTTGCCACGGACAACCTCTTCACCTGCTCCCAGGATACAGCCGTGAAAATGGGCGAGGTCATCAAGGAGCAGAACCTGACCCGCGTCGTCGTCGCCTCCTGCTCCCCCCGGACCCACGAGGGGCTCTTCCAGGAGAACTGCGAGAAGGCGGGACTCAACCGCTACCTCTTCGAGATGGCGAACATCCGGGACCAGGATTCTTGGGTTCACATGCACGAGCCCGAGGCGGCCACCGAGAAGGCCAAGGACCTGGTGAGGATGTCCATCGCCAAGGCCCAGTTCCTTAAGCCCCTGAAGCCGGGTCAGCTGAACGTCAACAAGAACGTCCTCATCATCGGCGGCGGGCTGGCGGGCATCACGGCGGCCCTCTCTTTCGCGGACCAGGGATTCAAGTCCTACATCGTAGAGAAGAAACCGTCCCTCGGCGGCAACTATGCAAACCTTTACTTCACCCTCGAAGGCCTGGATACGAAGAAGCACCTGACGGGCCTGATCGATCGCGTGAAGAAGAACGACCTGATCACGGTCTTCACGGGAACGGAAATCGCGAAGATCGAGGGCTTCATCGGCAACTACAAGACCACCGTCAAGACGAAGGACGGGGAAGAGCAGTTCGAGCACGGAGTGGTCATCGTGGCCACCGGCGGGTACGAGCTGGAGACGAAAGAGTACCTCTACGGCCAGTCGGACCGCGTCCTGACCCAGCGGGAGCTCGAGAAGCTGATCGCCGAGAAGGATGCCAAGGCGGCGGCGGCCAAGAGCGTCACCATGATCCAGTGCGTTGGTTCCCGCATCCCCGAGCGGCCTTACTGCAGCCGCTACTGCTGCTCCGAGGCGATCAAGAACGCCCTGAAGCTCAAGGAAGCGGACCCGGAGAAGGACGTCACGATTCTCTATCGCGACATCCGGACCTTCGGCCTCAAGGAGGACTACTACAAGAAGGCCCGCGAGCTGAACGTCAAGTTCGTCCGCTACGATGAGGACCGGAAGCCCGAGGTCAGGACCGAGGGTGACAAGGTGGTGATCCGCCTGCTCGACCCCATCCTCAACGAGACGGTGGAGTTCAAGACGGATCTCCTGGCCCTCAGCGTCGGTACCGTTCCGAACCCGGAGAACGAGGAAATCGGAAAGATGCTGAAGGTGCCGACCAACCAGGACGGGTTCTTCCTGGAGGCCCACGTGAAGCTCCGTCCGGTCGATTTCGCCACCGACGGCGTCTTCATGTGCGGCATGTCCCACGCGCCGAAACTGAGCGAGGACTCCATCGTCCAGGCCAACGCGGCGGTCTCCCGGGCCTGCACGATCCTCACGAAGGACTTCATCGAGGCCGAGGGCAAGACGGCCTATGTCAACAAGGAGCGGTGCGCCGCCTGTGGGCTCTGCGAGGTCAACTGCCCCTTCAGGGCCATTGCCGTGGACCTCGCCGAGGGGTGCGCGGTGGTCAACACCGTCCTCTGCAAGGGCTGCGGGGTCTGCACAGCCTCCTGCCGCATGAACGCCGTGGACCTGAACGGCTTCAACAACGAGGAAGTGCTGGCGCAGATCGCTGCCATGTAGCGCGATAGCAAGGATTGAATCCCAATAGAAACGGAGCCGATATGTCTGGACAAGAAGCCAAGGGAAACTGGGAGCCGAAAATCGTGGCCATCGTCTGCAACTGGTGCACCTACGCCGGGGCGGACCTGGCCGGGATCAGCCGGATCCAGTATCCCCCGAACGTTCGCATCATCCGCGTCCCCTGCACGGGACGGATCAATCCCTTTTACGTCGTGAAGGCCCTCCAGGAAGGGGCCGACGGCGTTCTGATTTCCGGCTGCCACCCCGGGGAATGCCACTACCTGACGGGCAACCTCTCGGCCCGGCGGAAATTCGCCGCGCTGAAACGTTTCCTTTCCTACATCGGCGTGGAGGGAGACCGGACGATCTTCACCTGGGTGTCCGCCTCCGAAGGGGAGCGGTTCGCCAAGGTCATCAAGGGAGTGACGGAGCGGGTGACCTCCCTCGGTCCGGCGAACAAGCTGGTGAAGAAACTCTAAGCCGCGCGGGCCGTCCCGGATGATCTGGAGATCCATATCCGGAACGGTTGTGCGGGGCTCAGGGTGCCAGACATCATTTCGTATATAACTCGAAGACGAGGACTCGAACAAAGTGGAAAACATTCAGAAAAAGCTGCGGGAAGAGGCAGGCAGGCTCCTGGAGGAGAAGAAGGTGGATGTCATCGTCGGCTACGAAGCGGGAACACTGCCCGCAACGGCGACCCCCTGCTTCATCACCCTCCCGGAAGAAGCCCAGAAGCTGGTGTGGAACTCCTTCTGCACCCAGAACCTCGCCAAGTTCGTCCACGACCTGATCTCCCAGCACCGCAACGCACAGAAGCGGGTCAAGCCGGAGGACCGCAAGAAAAAGGTCGTCGGTGTCGTGGCCCGGGGGTGTACGACCCGGTCGATCGTTCTGTGTCTTCAGGAAAGGCAGTATGAACGGGACGAGGTCGTGATCCTTGGCGTGCCCTGCACAGGTTATATCGAGCGCAAGAAATTTTCCGCCGCCCTGGGAGGGGAAGAGGTCCTCGATGCGGCGGTGTCGGGTGACTCCATCACCGTGAAAACCGCCGCCGGCGATAAGAAACTGGCCCTGAAGGACGCCCTGGCGGACTGCTGCCTCACCTGCCGCTTCAACAATCCGGTGATCTCGGACGTGATGCTGGGAGAGAAGGCCCCGCCTATGGATGCAGACCGGGAATACGACGAGGTGACGGCCTTCGAAAACCTGCCGATCGAGGAGCGCTGGGCCTATTTCACGAAGGAAATGGCCAAGTGCATCCGCTGCTATGCATGCCGCCAGGCCTGTCCTTCCTGCTACTGCGCCATCTGTTTCCAGGACCAGAGCCAGCCGCAGTGGGTCGGCATCGGCGAGGACGCCACCGACACCCAGGTCTTCCAGTTCATGCGCCTCTTTCACATGGTGGGGCGCTGTGTGGACTGCGGCTCCTGTGTGTCCGTCTGCCCCATGGGGGTGGACCTGAGAAAGTTCCTCAAGAAGCTCGACAAGGACTGCCTGGAGATGTTCAACAACCGGGCCGGCTCCTCGATGGAGGATGTCCCGCCGCTGTCGGCCTACAGCGAAAACGACAAGGACGATTTTATCTTCAACCCGTAGAGAAATGAGCAAGGTACTGGTCAAATCCTTCGGGTGCTGGCCGCTGACCGAAGATAGCGAGACGAACGGAGAGGACATGAAGACATTTCTCGATGAAGTGAACGAAAGAATAAACGGCGTTCCGATCCAGCGATGCTACCACTGCCGGAAATGCACCGCCGGCTGCCCCCTGGCCTCCGTCATGGAATACAATCCCAACAAGATCATCAAGATGATCCAGCTGGGGATGAGGGACAAGGTGCTGGGCAGCTCCACCATCTGGCTGTGCGCCTCCTGCGAGACCTGCATCACCCGCTGCCCGAACGAGGTGGACATTGCCCGCATGATGGACGCCCTCCGCGAGATGGCCATCGTCTCCGGCGTCGGAGCCCGGGAGAAGAACGTTCTCCATTTCCACGAGGCCTTCCTGGCGAACATCCGTTCCAATGGCCGCATCAACGAGACGATGATGACAGTCAACTACAAGCTCAAGTCGGGAGATCTCTTCTCGGATGCCGCGATGGGGTTGAGCATGTTCATGAAAGGGAAGCTCGCCCTCATTTCTCCCAAGACAAAGGATATCCAGTCCGTGCGGGGCATCTTCGACAAGACGAAGAATGCCTGATGCAACAGTCCACCTGAAGGAGGCACGCGTTGAAAGTTCAATATTATCCGGGATGTTCCCTCCATGGGACGGCGAAGGAATATGACCAGTCCGTCAAGGCGGTCAGTCGGGCTCTCGGGATCGAGCTAAAGGAAGTGGAGGACTGGTCCTGCTGCGGGGCGACATCGGCCCACGCCACGAATTTCAGGCTGTCCGTGGCTCTTCCCGCCCGGAACCTGGCGGCTGCCGAAAAGTCGGACCTGAAGGACGTCATGGTCCCCTGCGCCGCCTGCTTCAACCGCTTCAAATCGGCACAGCACCACCTGGGGCACGATGCCGCTCTGAAGACGGACATCGAGAAGATCCTGGGGCGGAAAGTCGAGGGGACGGTCTCCGTTCGCAACCCCATCGATATCTTCTGCAAGGACATCGGGCTGGACACCCTGGAAGGCAAGGTTACCCGGAAACTCACCGGCCTGAAGCCCGTTTCCTATTACGGCTGCCTCCTGCTGCGACCGCCGGAGGTCTGCCAGTTTGATGATTACGAAAACCCGGTGCTTCTGGACAAACTGCTCGGGGCGATGGGAGCCGACGTGCGTCCCTGGTCCTACAAGACCGACTGCTGCGGCGGCAGCCTGACCATCAGCAGGACGGACATCGTGATCAAGATGGTGGACAAACTGGTCTCCATGGCCCGGGAGGCGGGGGCCAACTGCATCGTGACCGCCTGTCCGGTCTGCATGGCCAACGTGGACATGAGGGCCAGCGAGAATGTCCGCCTGCCCGTCTTCTATTTCACGGAACTGGTGGCCCTGGCCATGGGGCTCCAGGGGCCTGCGTCCTGGTTCAAGCTCCACAACGTGGACCCGACCCCCCTGGTGAGCGGTCTGGGCCTCCTGTAGCGATAAGACCCTTTCGGACGGCCGCCGCGAACCGGCGGTGACAAACATCTTTCAGACAGAAGAAAAAGGGACGTTATGGAAAAACGGTTGATCAAGAAGGACGCCCTCGGGGGCATCATCAGGAAGATCGGTGAGGACGGACCCGTGTTCGCGCCGGTGAAAGTGGAGGACAACGTCCTCTTCAAGCTGCTGGAAAAAGGGGACGAGCCCCTCACATCCTTCTCCAACAGCAAAAACGCACCGAAAAACTTCTTTTTCCCGCGGACGGAAGTGATGATGCGCTACACGAGGACGCCGAAGGGAACGGAGTTTGCGAGCCTGGAAGCGGAAAGCGGACAGGCGGTACTCTTCGGTGTGCGCCCCTGCGACGCCCGGAGCTTTGCCCTCCTGGACATGCTCTTCGATCAGGAAAAATACAGGGATCCCTTCTGGATCGACAAGCGGAACAAGACGACCATCGTGGCCATGGCCTGCAGCCGTCCTCCCTACACGACCTGCTTCTGCACGTCCGTGGGGGGACACCCGGTTTCATCCGAGGGGGCCGACGTCCTCCTGACGGACCTGGGAGATCAGTTCCTGGCGGAATTCGTGACCGAAAAGGGGTCGAAACTCCTGAAGTATTTCGGTGATGTCCAGGCCGACGAAGGGGCGGCGAAGAAGAAGGAAGAGATCGCCGCGCAGGCCGAGCAGGCCATTTCGTCGAAGATCCCCGCGAAGGAGATCAAGCCGATCCTGGATGTGAACTTCGAGCATCCCTTCTGGAACACGATCCACCAGAAATGCCTTGCCTGCGGGACCTGTACGTACCTGTGCCCCACATGCCATTGCTTCGACATCAGCGACGAAATGAAGTACGGCGACGGCCGGCGCCTGCGGAACTGGGACTCCTGCATGTACTGGCTGTTTACGAAGGAGACGTCAGGGCACAACCCGAGGATGACCCAGAAGGAGCGCTGGCGCCAGCGGACGATGCACAAGTTCAAGTATTATGTGGACAATTTCGATGCCATCGCCTGCGTGGGCTGCGGGCGTTGCGTGATGTACTGCCCCGTCAACATCGACATCCGGAAAATCGTCGAGGATATTTCGAAACTATAATTTCGGGAGAGCGCAATGCAGAATCCATATGTACCCTACCCCGTGGAAGTGATCAAGATCGTCACCGAGGTGGACACCAAGGACATCAAGACCTTCCGCTTCGCCTTCCTCAATAAGGAGGACGAGGAAAAGTTCCGGTACACCCCCGGCCAGTTCGGGGAGCTGTCCATCTTCGGCAAGGGCGAGTCCCCCATCGGAATCGCGTCATCTCCCACCCAGCAGGGATACGTCGAATTCACGGTTCAGAAGGCCGGCGTCGTCACGTCGGCCCTCCACGAAATGGAGGAAGGAACCCGGATGGGGCTCCGCGGGCCCCTGGGCAACTCCTGGCCCATCGAATTCCTGGAGGGCAAGAACATCGTCATCGTGGGCGGCGGATTCGCCTTCACGACGTTGCGCTCCCTGATCAATTACATGATCCACGGGGACAACCGGAAGCGCTTCGGCAAGATCACCGTCGTCTATGGCGCCCGCAACCCGGGACTTCTCATCTACAAGGATGAGTTGGAAGCCTGGTCCAAGAGGGACGATATCGACCTGAACGTGACCGTCGACAAGGGAGACGCTGGCTGGAAGGGGCGGGAGGGATTCGTTCCCACGGTCTGCAAGGAGGTGGCGCCCAGTTCGGAGAACGCCGTGACGGTCATCTGCGGTCCGCCGGTCATGATCCGCTTCACCCTGCCGGTCTTCTTCGATCTTGGGTTCTCCAAGGAGAACATCATCACGTCCCTCGAAATGAGGATGAAGTGCGGCATCGGGAAGTGCGGTCGCTGCAACGTCGGCAGCAAGTACGTCTGCAAGGACGGCCCCGTGTTCACCCTGGCGGAGCTGGACAAGCTGACGAAAGAATACTGAAGCGGCGGGCCTTTCGAAAAACGTCGGCTGTATTCCAAAGCCGCAAAGGGAGTCGACTCCGGGGAGCTTCAGGGCTCCCCTTTTTATGTCAGGGGGGATATGACTTTGTACACGGTGGTGGAAGCGCGGCAATTGTCCGAGGCGGTCTTCCGGATGGAGATTCTGGCACCGGAGATTGCCCGGAAAAGAAAAGCCGGTCAGTTCGTGATCCTCAAGATCGACGAGAGGGGAGAGCGCATCCCGCTGACCATTGTCGAGTCGGACGCAGGCCGGGGTACGATTACGATCATTTACCAGGTCGTGGGGAAGACGACGGCGGCCATGTCCGCCCTGAAGGCGGGGGATGCCTTCCAGGATGTTCAGGGTCCCCTGGGAAATCCAACGGACATTGAGATCTTCGGCCATGTCGTCTGCGTCGGCGGAGGCGTCGGCGTCGGGGTTATCTACCCCATCACGAAGGCCCTCAAGGAAAAGGGGAACCGGGTGACCTCCATCATCGGTGCCCGGACGAAGGACCTGATCATTCTCGAAGAGGAAATGCGCGCCGCCAGCGACGAACTCGTGGTCTGCACGGATGACGGGAGCTATGGATTCCATGGATTCGTCAGCACCGTCCTGCAGCAGATCATCGACCGCGGCGAAAAGGTCGACCATGTCTTCGCCATCGGACCGGTGCCCATGATGAGGGTGGTGGCAAATCTGACACGGCCTTACGCCATTCCGACGACCGTCAGCCTGAACCCGATCATGGTGGACGCCACCGGGATGTGTGGTGCCTGCCGGGTGGAAGTCGGCGGGAAGACGAAATTCACCTGCGTTGATGGACCGGAGTTTGACGGGCACCAGGTGAACTTCGACCTTCTTGCCAGCCGGCTCAGGATGTACTGCGAAGAGGAAAAGCAGTCCTACGAAAAGCACAGGTGCGGGTCGCATGGAAACTGAACCGAAAAAGGAAAAGAAGGAGAAGATCCCCCGGCAGGCGATGCCGGAGCAGGCCCCGGCGGACCGGATCAGGAACTTCGACGAGGTTCCTCTCGGATATGATACCGAGACGGCGATTCTCGAGGCGAAGCGCTGCATCCAGTGCAAGAAGCCCGGGTGCATCGAGGGATGTCCCGTCGACGTCCGGATTCCCGAGTTCATCAAGCGGATCGCCGATGGGGATTTCCTGGGCGCCGCCCGCACGCTGAAGGAAACGAACAGCCTGCCCGCCGTCTGCGGGCGGGTCTGCCCGCAGGAAGACCAGTGCGAGAAGTTCTGCATCCTCGGGAAGAAGGGCGAGCCGGTGGCCATCGGCCGCCTCGAGCGGTTCGCGGCGGACTACGAACGGAACACGGGCCAGGTGGCTGCCCCGGAAAAGCCGGCTTCGAACGGCAGGAAGATCGCCGTTGTGGGAGCGGGTCCGTCCGGACTGACCATCGCCGGAGACCTGGTGAAACTGGGCTACGAGGTCACCATTTATGAGGCCCTCCACAAGGCGGGCGGCGTCCTGGTGTATGGGATTCCCGAGTTCCGGCTGCCCAAGGCCATCGTGGAGGCGGAGGTGGACTACCTTCGCAGCCTGGGAGTCAAGATCGTCCTGAATGCTCTGGTCGGACGGATCAAGACGGTGGACGAACTTTTCGAAGAGGGCTATGACGCCGTCTATCTTGCAGTGGGTGCCGGCGCCCCTGTCTTCATGAACATTCCCGGGGAGAACCTGAGCGGCATCTACTCGGCCAACGAGTACCTGACCCGGTCGAACCTCATGAAGGCTTACCGGTTTCCCGAGTACGACACCCCCATCGTCCGAGGGAAGAACGTGGCTGTCATCGGCGGGGGCAACGTGGCCATGGATTCCGTGAGAACGGCCCTGCGCCTGGGGGCGGAGAATGCCTACATTATCTACCGGCGGAGCGAGGCGGAGATGCCCGCCCGGATCGAAGAAGTTCACCACGCCAAGGAAGAGGGCGTACAGTTCAAACTGCTGACGAATCCGGTCGAATATATCGGCGACAAGGACGGATGGGTGACGGGGATCCGTTGCCTGCGCATGGAACTGGGTGAACCGGATGCCTCGGGGAGGAGAAGTCCAGTTCCTGTCCCGGGTTCTGAATTCGTCATCGACGTCGATACGGTGGTCGTGGCCGTGGGGACCATGGCCAATCCCATCGTTCCCTCCACAACCCCGGGTCTCGAGACGAACCGCTGGGGCTATATTATCACGAGGGGGGAGTCCGGGGAGACGACGCGAAAGGGCGTCTATGCCGGCGGAGACATCGTTACCGGCTCGGCCACGGTCATCCTGGCCATGGGGGCGGGTCGGAAAGCGGCCCAGGCCATCGACGCCTATCTCTCTGGGAAATAGAAGTTCCGAGGGGAGAATTCGTCCCGGTTCGGGAAGGCGATTCCCGGAGCCGATGGAACGGGAAGCCATCCCGCGAAAAGACGGAACCCCGGGACAGCGGAAAGAAATAAAAAAAGCGCCTCACATCGAGGCGCTTTTTTGTTGCGTTGATTTCTGCCGGATCAGTGATGCTCTTCCATGGCCCCTGCAATGTACATCATGGAAAGAAGCATGAATACGAGGGTCTGGATGAAGGAGATCAGAACCTTCAGGATGTAGATGGGCAGCGGGATCAGGAGTGGAACGAGGATCAACAGAACGATGATCACGATGTGCCCGCCTTCGATGTTCCCGAAGAGCCGCACCGACAGGGACAGGGGACGGGACAGGTGGCTGATGATCTCGATGGGCAGCATCAGGGGGATGAGCCACCAGACCGGTCCGAGGAACTGTTTGAAGTACTTGAGGCCCTGGATCTGGACGCCCACCACGTGAGTCAACACGAATACGATGAGCGCCATGGCGATGGTCATGTTCAAGCTTGATGTCGGAGAGACGAATCCGGGGACAAGACCGAGGAGGTTGGAAACCAGAATGAAGAGTCCCAGCGTCGCGATCAGCGGGAAGAATTTTTTGCCCTGTTCCCCCATGGTATCGACGAGCAGCGAGTTGAGGGCTCCCACGACGACCTCCATGACGTTCTGGAAACGCCCCGGATAAACCGACATTCTACGGGTGGCCAGAAAACCGCAGAGAGCCAGAAGCGCCATAATCAGCCACGTATGCGTGACATGGTCGGCAACGCCGGGAATGTGAACAAACAGAAATTCGCCGTGCATGTTCTATAAAACCTCCTCAACGCAATTTTTTTTTGAGAATACCAGAACCGCCGTCAGCACGATGTTCATCACCACCACGGAAAGACCGACAAGCAGGCCGATGATATCCACAAGGGACTGGCTGATCAGGATGTAAAGCACCACGGCCGTAACGGCGAGGCGCAGGTAGTATTTCAAGAGCAGGGCGGACTTGGCTTTCCCGGAGAGGTTGGAGAATATCTTCCGCAGGTCCCGGTCGAGCCAGTGGAAATTGACGATGCTGATGAAACCGCCCAGAAGGATTCCATAGGTGAACGGTGCGGACATCAGCAAAACACTGATGATCAGACAAACCGCCAGCACGAGCCAGTTTGTGATTTCAAGTCTTGCCTGGAGGGGGTCTTTTTCGATGCGGTTCACTTTTAATGTATCGGATGACGGGTTCCTCATCCGTCGCGCTTCTCTGGATCATCAGGTAGATGTTCCGGAATCCGACGATCACGCCGACCGCCAGAAACAGGAACATGAAGTAATGATTATCCGTTCCCAGTTTCCGGTCCAGCCAGGCTCCGAAATAGAGCCCACCGAAAATGGTCAATACCATCGCGATTCCGATGGTGCTTGCGTATGCCAACTGGATCAGGGACTGCCTGTCTGATTTGTCCCATTTCATCGCGCCCCCTATCATGGCCACCGGCGAATGTCAACGAAAATAAGGTCGAGAAATTATACTGTTATTTCGGGTCGATAGGTATCGAAAATGGCACGTCGGGAAGCCTCCCGGCGGCTCGTTTCGTCTTGCCTGCAACACTTCTCTATGATATTGACGGTTTCGAGTCAATGCGCGGCAAAAAAGAAAAAACCTGGTGCAAACAGGGTCCGTTGCGGGAGGTGAACGGGAATGACTCTTCTCATTGGCGGCGCCGTTGCCACGGTCTGCGGTCTCATCGGGATCATGTTCTGGGGGCACCAGTTTCTCGTCATTGTCCAGGGCGGGCTGCCCGTTGTTCTGATCATGGGCGGCATTCTTGCCATGTATGTCGGATTCGACGATATTCAGGACAAGATCCGGGAGGATCGCCACAAGAACGAAGAAAAGCTGGACAAGGCCCGGGAAGAGATCGAGCTCGCCAAGGCCAGGGCCGAGCAGTACAGGGAAGAAGTGGAGCGGCTGCGCCGCGAGGTCAGCCAGCAGAATCAATCCCGGACGGATAATAATGCTTGACAGGTAACGGTCGATCCCATAGGAGTGAAAACCTATTTTTTGTTTTGAGGAACCAGACGTGATTTCGGACACCACATTCCGAGCATCCATGAAAACCCTTCTCGCCCAGCCTTATATGTATTGATGCCTGCTTCCTGCCGCTGCCCGGTGGGAAAGCAGGCTTCTCCCAGCTTTATCGTCCGTCCCTTTCACCCTACAAATTCATAACCCGAAGCGGGAAATTGCGGTTTCATGATGTTTTACAGCATCCAGGCCCGATATTATTTCTGTTCCACGTGTTACGCCTACCGGCGGCCTGCCTGTCCGACCGTCGAGCGAACAGGCAGGCCTTCCATGAGTGGAAACGGCGGCTGCGGCACGGATCCCCGGAATCCGGAAACCATGCCGGCCGGCTGACATGACGACCATTCTTCATTACCAGGAGGGAGAGAAATCATGAAAAGAATCATCCGGATCGCATTGGCAGTCCTCTTGCTGGGGGTGTTCTCCGGCCTGACCACCGCCTGGGCGGGGCCGACCCAGTTGACCTACAGCATCTTTTTCCCGCCGAATCACGGCCAGAAAGTGGCTGCCGACGCATGGGCCAAGGAAGTGGAAAAGCGGACCCAGGGGCAGGTGAAAATCCAGGTCTTCGCCGGAGGATCCCTTACCCAGGCGGATCAGTGCTACGATGGCGTCGTAAAGGGAATCTCCGACATGTGCATGTCCGCGTTCGCATACACCCGCGGCCGTTTTCCCGTCATGGAGGCGCTGGATCTTCCTCTCGGGTACCCGAACGGCCGGACCGCGACCAGGGTGGCCAACGAGTTCTATCAGAAACTGAAGCCCCGGGAACTGAATCAGGTCAAGGTTCTCTATCTGCATGCTCACGGACCGGGGCTCCTGCATACCGTAAAGCCGGTACGGAAACTGGAAGACCTGAGGGGTATGAAGATCCGTTCGACGGGTCTCAGCGCGAAGGTCATCAAAGCCCTGGGAGCCGTTCCGGTTGCCATGCCCCAGGGGTCGACCTATGAATCCCTGCAGAAGGGGGTTGTGGAAGGGACGATCGGTCCCATTGAGGTTCTCAAGGGATGGAAGCAGGCGGAGGTGATCAAGAATACGACGGAATGCCGTGATATCGGCTACACCACGGCGATGTTCGTTGTCATGAACCTAAAAAAATGGAACTCCCTGCCTCCGAATGTCCGTAAGGCCATGGAGGATGTGAGCACCGAATGGATTGACGTACACGGCAAGGCCTGGGACGACCTCGATGCCGAGGGGAGGGCATACAGCCTCAAGCTTGGCAATAAAATCCTCCCGCTTTCGAAGGCCGAGAGTCTTCGCTGGAGGAAGGCCGTTGATCCCGTGATCGACGAATACGTAAATACCGTGAAGGCGAGCGGGGTGTCCGGGAAATCAGTGGTCCAGGAAGCCGAACTCCTGATTGGGAAGTCGGGTCGTCCAGCCAAGAAGAAGTAGTAGCGGACCGCCCGGAGACGTGCAGCAGAGGGGAGCACCATGCCCTGGAAACGGAGATACCTGAAGACAATCGGGTTTGCGAACGGCATTGCCTGCGCGGGCATTGTGGCCATGATGTTCCTGACCTGCGCGGATGTCATCCTGCGCCTGGCCCGGTATCCCATTCCCGGGACGTATGAAATCGTGGGTTTTCTGGGAACGGTCGTCACGGCGTTTGCCCTGGGGCAGACATCCATCGAGCGGGGACATATTGCCGTGGAGTTTCTGACCTCCAGGCTGCCGGTCCGATGGCAGCTCTACATCGACGGCCTGGAGGCCGTGGCCGGCGCATTGCTGTTCGGTATCCTGGCCTGGCAGAGCGCTGTCTACGCACGGGACCTGCAGGCCAGCGGCGAGGTGTCCCTGACCCTGGCCATGCCGATTTCGCCGTTTGCCTGGGGAATCGCCGTCGGCTGTGCTCTCCTCTGCTGTGTCCTCATTGTTGACCTGGTTCGTTTTGCCAGGAGGGTCTGGTTTTCGTGACGCCCATCACTACCGGTTTTGCCGGCTTTATTTTGCTCATCCTGCTGATGTTCCTGCGGATCCCCGTCGGGTTCACGATGGCCATCGTGGGATTCCTCGGCTTCGGGGTCCTCGTCTCCTGGGATGCGGCCCTGCATCTCATGGCCCGGGATGTCTTTTCCGTCTTCAGTTCCTACAACCTCACGGTCATTCCTCTGTTCGTGCTCATGGGCCAGGTGGCCTTCCACTCTGGGATCAGCGGGCGCCTGTTCAATTCCGCCCACAAGTTCTTCGGACATCTGCGGGGCGGCCTGGCGATCGCCACCATCGGCGCCTGCGCCGCCTTTTCGGCCATTTGCGGTTCCACGAGCGCCACGGCGGCCACCATGTCGTCCGTAGCCTTGCCGGAGATGAAAAAGCGGGGCTACGACCCGGCCCTGGCAACGGGTGTGGTTGCGGCGGGAGGGAGCCTCGGCATCCTGATCCCGCCCAGCACGATCTTCATCGTCTATGGGATCATGACGGAGCAATCCATCGGGAAGCTCTTTCTGGCGGGCGTCCTGCCGGGGATCCTGCTTGCGCTTTTCTTTGTTCTCGTCGTCGTAATC